>NZ_JBHTAC010000003.1:265736-346186 GCF_042663325.1 Catellatospora aurea | reverse complement strand
ACGCCCGCGTGGCCGCGATCCGCAAGCGTTTCCTGCACGAGGTCTCCAACAAGCTGGTCAAGACCCACGACAAGCTTGCCATCGAGACCCTCACCATCACCGGCATGCTCGCCAACCGGCGTATGGCCGCAGCCGTCGCCGACGCCGCGTGGGGCGAACTCGCCCGGCAGCTGACCTACAAGCAGCTGTGGCGCGGCGGTGGGCTGACTCCGGTCGATCGCTGGTATCCGTCGACCAAGACCTGCGCTCCATGTCGGACCGTAGCCCCGGCGATGCCCCTGGACCAGCGCACGTTCGTCTGCGCCGCGTGCGGGTATCAGGCCGACCGGGACCTCAATGCCGCGGTCAACCTCGCCATCTGGGCCGAGCAGCACCACGCCCAGGTCCGGGACCTCCACGCAGGGGGCCCGGTCACCAAAGCCCGCCGAGGGGAAGGCTCTGGCCCGCGCACACGCGCAGGCGAAACCGGCCCCGACGACGCGGGAACCGCACCCACCCCATCGCGGGTGAGGAGCGGACGCCCGAGAAGGGCGCTGTCTCACAACTCCACCGAGTTATGAAACAGGCCGTAGTGTCGTACACATGGTCGAAAACGATGCCCTCACCGCCACCCGAGACGGTTACGACGCTGCCGCCGTCGCCTATGCGCAGCTGTTCAACTCGCTGGACGACAGGCCCCTGGACAGCGCGATCCTGGCCGCCTTCGCCGGGTTCGTACGCATGAGCGGGGACACCAGGGTCGCCGACCTGGGATGCGGGCCCGGCTACATCACCGCCCTCCTGCACGAACTGGGGTTGGCAGCGGTGGGGGTCGACCTCTCTCCGGCGATGATCACGCTGGCTCGGCAGACCTACCCGGATCTGCGGTTCGACGTGGGCTCGATGGCCGCGTTGGACATCGCGGACGGCACCCTCGGCGGCGTGGTGTCGCGCTGGTCCGTCATTCACACGCCGCCGCATGAGGTCCCCGCCATCCTGGACGAGTTCCATCGGGTGCTGGCACCCGGCGGCCACCTTCTGATCGGGTTCTCGGCCAGCGACGACCCGTCCCACCCGACGCAGATCTTCGATCACTCGGTCGCGCCGGCCTACCGGTGGTGGCCCGACCACCTCGCCGCGCTGCTGCGCAAGGCCGGGCTGGCCGAGGTGGGCCGGATGGTGCGCGAACCCCAGCCCGAGGACAAGCGGCAGTTCCAAGAAGTGCAGCTGATCGCCCGGAAGGCCTAGGCGGACGCCGGGTCGGTTCCGCGGTCGCGTCATGACCTCGACGGTCGATCGCGGAACGCCCGGCCGGTGTCAGCCGGTGACGGCGACGAACACCGGGTTGGTGTAGAACCACAGGTCCTGCCAGGGGTCGGCGTCGCCGGTCGGGTCGGGTCTCGGCTCGATCGAACCGGGCGCGCTGTGGTTGCCGTCGGTGCCGCGCAGCCTGACGTAGAACGGCCGGCGTACGTCGGTGAACCGGTGGACCAGCCGCACCGGCCCGCGATCGGCGTCGAACGACGCCACGACCCGGGTCTGCGGCGCGGTCTGCGCCTGCGCCTGCGCCCGGCCGGTGACCGGACCGGCGATGACGTCGACGCGGCGCAGGCGGGGCCGGTCGCCGTGGGGGTTGTCCGCCGACGCCGGGGTGATCGTCGCCCGCAGTTCCACGCTGTCGCCGCGGGAGACGACGGCGACCTCACCCAGGTTCGCCCGCTCCGGGCCGATCTCGACGTGCACCGCGTCGAGCAGGTGGCCGTGGTCGACCCAGACCCTGCCGTCGCGCAGCCCCCGCATCACCGCGAGCGCGCCGTCGCCGGCGACGCCGACGTGGGTGCGGCTGTACTGGCCCGGCCACAGTCCGCCGGACGGGCCGGGGCTGTCGTCGGGCACCGGGTCCGGGTAGGAGCCGTCCTCGGTGGGGCCGCCACCGGAGCGCCAGCGCTGCCCGTACACCTTGTGCGCGTCAGAACTCGCCGTGATCCACCAGGGCAGGCCCTCGGCGAGCATCGCGTCCCACATCCCGCCGACGGTCGCGGTCATCCAGTCGAAGCCGCCGAGGGTCCGGTTCGCCGCCGCCGGGTAGCCGGCGTACGAGGTCCGCGTCGGCCGCCGCCCGTACCCGCCGCGGTCGCCGCCGACTCCCCCGTCGTCGGCGGGTATCCCGTTGGCCTGCCCGCCGGGCGCGCCCTCCATCCCGATCACCAGCGGGTGCGCGTCGCGCAGCCGCCGCAGCTCGGCCGGGCTGTACGCGCCGGACCGGCTGGGATGGTTGAGGATGCACAACGCCATCGGGGTGTCCCCGGCGTCGACCTGTGCGCCCAGCCGGCGCAGCGCCTCGACGGCCGTCGTGTGCCCGTCAGGACCGGACCCGTGGCCTGCCAGCTCGGCGTCGAAGCGGGATTCGAAGTCCGCGAGCAGCGCGGCTTCGTGCCGGCCGGGCGCGGTGAACAGCGTGGCGTGTTCGGCTCCCGGCACCCGCCATTCGATGCCCTGGAACAGATGCAGGTGCGGGTAGCGCTCGCGCAGCACCGCGAGATCGGCCGCCGACCGGGCCAGCCCGTGGCGGGCGTGCGCCGGGCCGGGGTGGTCGGTGATCACGAGCCAGCCCAGCCCGTAGCCGGCGGCTGCCTGCACGTGCTGCTCGACGCGGTAGGGCGCGTCGGGGCTGCCGCTGTACTTGGTGTGCACGTGGTGGTCGCCGGCGGTCCACCGCAACCCTGGCCCCGCTGCCTGTGCCCGGGAAGGGACCAGGCCGGCCAGACCTGCCGCGGCGCCGGCGGCGAGCAGCGCCCGGCGGCGCAGGGGGCGGGACGTGGAAGCGCTGAGCTGCTGGGACACCCCTCAGAGGTATCCGATCAGCGCCTGCCGAGCGCGGCGGCGCGCCGAGTTCGGCGAGTCAGCCGCCGTAGATCTGCTCGATCTCCAGGTCGTAGTCGACGCCGCGCGTCTTGAACCAGGTCAGCGGGTTTTGCGCGACACCGTTCACGTGCACCTCCAGGTGCAGGTGGGTGCCGAAGGAGTGTCCGGTGTTGCCGAGCCGGGCGATGATGTCGCCGGCCTTGACCTGCTGGCCGACCTTGACCAGCACCTTGCTGGAGTGGCCGTAGAGGGTGCGCACCCCGTTGCCGTGGTCGATGATCACCGAGTTGCCGTAGCCGCCGTTCCAGCCCGCCTGCACCACGGTGCCGCTGTGCACCGCCGCGAACGGCGTGCCCTCGGGCAGGCCGGCTAGGTCCAGGCCCTGGTGCAGCCGGCCCCAGCGCATGCCGAAGCGGGAGGTCAGGTTGTAGTTGCGCATGGGCAGCACCCAGGCGTCGGGCGCCTGGGCGATCGAGGTGCTCAGCGGGCGGTCGGCCCGGTCGGCCCGGTTGGCGACCAGCTCACGCGCTTCGTCGGAGGTCAGGTCGACGCCGACGAGACCGGCCTCGGCCTTGGCGTCGTCGAGCGCCGCACCCGACCCCAGGGCGACGACACCGGCCCCTGCCAACGCGGTGGCCAGGACTGCCGCGTAGCGGCGGCGCGAGGGTTGCCGCACCCGGCGACGTCCGCGGTACTGATCACCTTCGCGGGACACCTGGGGCCGGTACTGCACGCGTGCACACTCCGTCGATAGGCACCGGTGGCCCGCCCCGTCCGGGTTTCACCTATGTCGCATGTAAGACGCGGGCAACGCTAGTCACCCCCACCCGATCCCACAAGCCCGCTACCGGTCAGCGCCCCGTGACCTTCTGTAGCGTCCCGCGACCGCGTCGACCACGAGGAACCCGAGCAGGGGCCAGCCGAGCAGCGGGATCGCCCATCCGACGGCTGCGGCGGCCGCCATCGCGAGCACGAGCGCGGGCACGGGCAGTCGCCGCCAGGCGCCACGGGCCGGTGGCGCGCCGAGCCGCAGCCGCCGCGGGTCCCGGGTGGGCCGGCGACGCCACCACATGCGGTATCCCCAGACGATGACGGTGCTCAGGCCGGCCGCGATGAGCGCCAGGGCGATCTGGTTGACCAGGCCGAACAGCACGCCCATGTGGAGCTGGATACCGATGGTGGTGAGTTTTGCCAGCAGCGGCTGGTCTGCCCAGCGCACGGTGTCGACGACCTGCCCGGTGGCCGGATGTACGGCGATCTTGTCCTTGCGCAGCGGCCACGTGTTGTCGGTCTGCTCGACTGTCCACGCCTGGCCGGCCGCGCCGGGGGTGATGGTCGTCGGTCCGGCCAGCCCGGCCCGCGCGGTCGCGGCCGCGATCGCGTCCAGGTCGGCGTCGCCGGTGCCGCCGGTGCCGCCGCCGTGGTGCGCTCCGGTGTCCGGCGACGCCGTCCCGTCCAGGGCGGTCCGCAGCGGGATCGAGTCAGAGTTCAGCGTCGAGCGCAGCGAGCTGAAGTTGGCTCCGGCGTACTGGGACCAGGTCAGGCCGGTGGCGGACAGGACGAGCAGGAAGGCGGCGAGCCACAGGCCGGTGGCGGCGTGCAGGGACCGGGTCCGGCGTACGCCCTTGGCGGCTCGTTCGGCCAGCAGCAGCCGGCGGGCGCCGCGACGGCCCCGCTGGTGCCGCCACCACAGCACGACGCCGCCGAGGACGAGGACCCACAGCCAGGACGCGGCCAGTTCGGAGTAGAGGCTGCCTGGTTCGCCGAGGTTGAGGTTGGCGTGCATGTTGTCCAGCCAGGTCGTCACGGGCGTGGCCCCGAACCAGGTGGTGAGCACACCGCGGACCTGGCCGGTGTACGGGTCGACGTACACGGTGCGCTGCTTGTCGCCGAGTTCGGCCAGCGCGAACTCCACCTTCGTGGTGGCGTCGGGGTCGGCGGCCGGGTGCACGGCCACCAGGTCGCCGCCGGGAACCAGCTGCCGCGCGGCGGCGACCTGTTGGGACAGCGCCACCCGGTCGCCGCCGACGGCCTGGACGTGCAACTGGTCGTGGTAGGCGATCTGGTCGAACTGGGGGGTGAACGCGTACGCCAGGCCGGTCAGCGCCACCACCAGCAGGAACGGAGCGACGAGCACGCCGGCGTAGAAGTGCAGCCGGCGCAGCAGCGGCCCGAACCCGGCGTACAGCGCCGAACGGGCGGCGGGTTCGGTCGGGGCGTGTTCGGCCGGTTCCGCTGCTGGCAGCGCCGTTTCGGGCCGGGTCGTGGCGGTCATGGGGGCTCCATCCGGGCGGTCGGGCCCTGGACGGCACCGGCCAGGGTAGGAGCCCACTGGTCGTACGGTATGTGGCGCTAGTTCCCTTAAGCGAATATTTAAGGATCAGCCGACCGGACCGTCGGCCTGGCCCCGAATGATGAAGGTCAGCGGCGTGCCCTGCCCGGCCGCGACCGCGGTCACGCTCGAACCGGTCAGCTTCAGCGCCCGGTCGCCGAGCACCACCTCGTGAGGCGCGGCCCGTCCGTTCAGGACGACGCGCTGCCGCTCGTCGGCGGCGTCGCAGGCGACGATGGCCAGTCGGTCGCCGTCGCGCGCCGCGCAGCCCTGTTCGCCCCCGGCCCCGGCCTTGGCGGTCTTGAGGTGGTACTGCTCGGCGCCGGGAGAGAGCGGGACGAGCGCGAACTGCGCCCCGTCGGTCGCGGCGTCCTCCCCCGTCGCCGCCAAGGTCCCGTCCGGCAGCGCGGTCAGCAGCGGGTAGCCCTCGGTCCTCGTCGCCTGCAGCCACACCGCCTGATCCTGGGTCGGCACGCCGTCTCCGGGCACCGCGGACGGATCGATTTTCGGCACGACCACCGAAGGTGACGGGGAAGGTGTCGGCGACGCCGACACGGGTGCGCTCGCCACCGGCTCGGGCTCCGTGCCGAAGCCGCTCTGCGTCGCGTACACCCCGGCGAACACCGCGACCACGGCCAGGCCGCTCGCGGCGGCCGCCAGCCGGCCGTTGCGCCGCCGCCGCTCACCCCGGCGGCGGGCCTGCTCGGGCGTGCCCAGCCGCCCGATCCGGGCACCGTGTTCGCCGAGCACGGCCAGGTGCCGGTCCAGGCCCGACTCGTCGCGCTCAGCCATTGCCGTTCTCCTTCCGTGTGGTCGTCTCCGTGCGATCCGGGTTCGGCAGCTCGTCGAGCCAGCCCGCCAGCGCTCGCCTGCCCCGCAGCAGCCTGGCCTTGACCGTGCCCACCGGCGCGCCGACTTCCTCGGCGACCTCGGCCACGCTCAACCCGACCAGGTGGTGCAGGACGATCGCCCGCCGCTGGTCGGCGGGGATCTGCCGCAGCGCGTGGACCAGCGCGACGTGGTCCGGCCCGAGACCCGCCACGTCCTGGTCGGGCGTGGCGCGATGGTGGGCGCGCAGCCGGTTGACGGCCTTGCGCCACGCGCTGATCGCGATCCGCGACGCCGTACGGCGCACCCACGCCTCCGGGCTGTCGCAGTCCCGCACCTGCCGCCATCGCTGCCACGCCCGGGCGTACGCCTCCGCCACCGCGTCCTCGGCCTCGGCCCGGCTGCCGGTCATCGTCCACAGCTGCCCGAGCACCCGCCACGACGTCGCGGCGTAGAAGGCGTCGAACTCGTCGACGTCGGACATCAGCACCCCACCACTACGGCCACTGGCCGACCGGGCCGGCCGGAATGAACCGGAACCGGGTCTTCGCGGCGGCGCTGCCCGCCTTCACGAGCGACACCTTGCCGTCCTTGCCGATCTCCACCCGGTATCCCCCGACGATCACCTCGAACGTCGCCGCCCCGGATGCGTCCGCGCCCCGCGCCACCAGCGTGACCTTCTGCGCCCCGGCCGCCGCGTCGCACGCCACGGCGTGCAGGACACCGGCCTCGATGCCCGCGCACACCGGCTCGCCGCCCACCCGCAGCCGCGCCGTCTTCAGCAGGTACACGGTCGCGCCCGGCGACAGCGGCACCAGCGCGAACTGCTCGCGCTCGCCGGTGTCCGCGCCGCCGGGATACGTGCCGATCCGGCCGCTCGCGGTCACGGTCAGCACCGGGTCCTCGATCCGGTCGACCGCCTGCAGCAGGATCGCCTGGTCCCGACCCGGCACACCGCCGCGCGGCGGCGACGTCGCGGGCCTGCTCGGCACGACAGCCGTGGGCGACGGCGACGGCGTTGCCGACGCCGACGCGCCCGCCATGCCGGCGTCCTGAGGGTCCACCGCTCCGCTGTTCCCCGGCGGCTTCGCGCACCCGGCAGCGCCCGCCAGCAGCACGACGCCCAGCGAGCATCGCGCGATCCACCGCGCCCTCGTGTGTTCCATCTCTGATTCCCTCCGCCATCGACGCGCTCCGTTCGGAGCGCACCAATGACGTCTGACCCCTCGGCCCGGACGCATGCGTTCGATGAGTCCCACGTCACACCGGGGCCGTGTCCGCTGCCGTTCGCTGAACCGTAGACCGGCAAACCGCCTTCGACCAGCGGTTTCGTGGTGACTCAGCCGGCGAAGAGATCGCCCTGGTCGGCCTCGCCGGTCGCGGCGCCGCTGTGTGACGGTGCCGGGCGGACCGCCACGGGGGCCGAGAACAGCCGCCGACCGGACGCGTCCTTGCGGCTGCTCACCTGGCAGGTCGCCAGCCGGACCGGGAGTGCGGGCACGGCGAACGGCCCCATCCCCCAGCGCAGCCACACCGCGACCCGGCCCTCGGCCGCCTCGGCGGCGAGTTTCTCCAGGGTCCGCCTGCGCTCGGACTGGTCGATCTCCACCACGATCGGCGGGAGGCCCGACCTGGCCACACCCACGTCCACCCAGGAGTGCCGGTCCTCGTAGGGCGGGGGCAACTTCACCACGCTGCGGGCACGCCGGTACACCCGCCACTCCTGAGCCGTCCCCCACGCCAGCACGGCCTCGGTCAGCAGCTCGGTGACCTGGTCGGCGTCACGATCGGTGAAGGAGACAGCGCCCAGCCACGCCTGCAACGAGGCCGCGACCGCTTCCGCGTCGTCGTCCACCACCCGCCCACCCTATTACGGCGCTGCCCGACTACCTCTCCGCGCTGTCCTTCGGCGCTCCCCACCGCTCCGCTGCGATCCGCCTGCCGCCCGGCGGACGCACGCCCGCCGCGTCAGGCATGATCACGAAGTGAGTTCTCCCGGGACCCCCATCCGCATGTCCGTGCTCGCCCTGTCCTACTTCGCGTTCATCAGCCTCGGGCTGCCCGACGGCCTGCTCGGCGTGGCCTGGCCGTCGATGAGCGCCGACCTGAACGTGCCCCGGGAGACCATCGGGCTGCTGCTGATCCCGTCGACCTGCGGCTACCTGGTGTCCAGCGTTACTGCCGGGTTCGTGCTGTCGAAACTCGGCGTCGGGCGGCTGCTGGCGGGCAGCACCGCGCTGGCCAGCCTGGCGCTGTTCGGGTACGCCCTGTCGCCCGCGTTCGCGTTCACCATGGCCGCCGCGCTGTGCGCCGGTTTCGCGGGCGGCGCGATCGACGCCGGGCTCAACGCCTACGCCGCGTCGGCGTTCGGCCCCCGGCACATGAACTGGCTGCACGCCTTCTTCGGGCTGGGCGTCGCGATGGGCCCGCTGATCATGACCGCGGCCATCCAGTACGGCGACGCCTGGCGGCCCGGCTACCTCGTCGTCGCGACCGGCCAGGCGCTGCTCGCCGTCGCGTTCGTGCTGACCGTCCGGCAGTGGGCGCAGCGGCCGACGCCCGAACACGCCGCTCACGAGACCCACGCCGGCCCGATCCGGGCCCGGGACACGTTCAAGCTGCCCGCGGTCTGGTTCAGCGTGCTCACCATCGCGGTGTACGTGGCACTGGAGGTCGCGGCGGGCCTGTTCGCGTACCAGCTGCTCACCGAGGGCCGCGGCATGAGCGACGCGGTCGCGGGCGTATGCGTGTCGCTGTACTGGGGCAGCCTGTTCGTCGGCCGGGTGCTGCAGGGGTTCGCCGCGCACCGGTTCATGCCGGGCCGGACCGTCGTGTGGTCGATCGGCGGCATGGCGGCCGGGGCGGTGCTCGTCGCGATCCCCGGGCCGGGCTGGCTGGCCGCATTCGGGTTCATGGTGATCGGCTTCGCCGCCGCGGCGGTGTTCCCGCTGTTCACCCTGCTGACCGCGGAACGGGTCGGGGCCGCGCACGCCGACCGGACCATCGGCCTGCAGATGGCGGGCGCGGGCCTGGGCGGCTCGGTCTTCCCCGCGATCATCGGCGTGGTCCTGGGCACGTGGAGCGTCAACGCGCTCGGGCTCAGCCTCGTCGTGCTCGCCGCCGCCCTGATCCTCGCGTACCTGGCCGCGACCCGGACCCGGCACCCTCAGCCGACCGGCTGACCCGGCTCGGGCAGACCTGAGCGACAATCGCGTCCATGAACGTGACGGCTCAGGTGTTCGCGGTGCTCGCAGGTCTACTGCACGTGCTCATCTTCGTGATGGAGAGCGTGCTGTTCCGGCGGCCGCAGGTGCACGGCCGGTTCCGGGTCCGGCCCGCGGACCTCGACGCGGTCCGGCCGTGGGCGTTCAACCAGGGCTTCTACAACCTGTTCCTGGCGCTCGGGGCGCTGGGCGGCGTGGTCGCCGTGCACACCGGGCACGCCACCGCGGGCGCGGCCGTGGCGCTGTTCGGCTGTGCCAGCATGCTCGGCGCGGCCGTGGTGTTGATCACCAGTGACCGCCGGATGGCCCGCGCCGCCGTCATCCAGGGCCTGACCCCGCTGGTCGCCCTGATCGCCGCGGCGCTCGCCGGCTGACCGACCCCAGGTCACCGCCGGTCCGGGCACCGGAACCCGACACGATGCGCCGGTTCGGCGATGTGTGCGGCACACGCCCCCGAGAGCGCGATCGCAGGGTACCGTCCAGGGTGGCAGTTCTGCCCGGGTAGCGTACCGATGACCCGGAATTGTCGAGCAGAAGGCGGACCATGAGCCAGGAGCCCTCAGCGGCCACGTCCGAGGAGACCGTCACCTTCGCCGACCTCGGCCTGCGGCCCGAGTTGACGAAGGCGCTCTCGGCGCTGGGCTACGAGGAGCCGACGCCGATCCAGCGCGAGGCCATCGGGCCGCTGCTGACCGGCCGCGACCTGCTGGGGCAGGCCGCCACCGGCACCGGCAAGACCGCCGCGTTCGCCCTGCCGCTGCTGCAGCAGTGGGCCGACAGCGCCGACGGCCGCACCCGCGTCGACCCGACCGCGCTGGTCCTGGTGCCGACCCGCGAGCTGGCCGTGCAGGTCTCCGAGGCGGTGCACCGCTACGGCCGCGACCTCGGCGTGCGCGTGCTGCCGATCTACGGCGGGCAGCCCATCGGCCGCCAGCTGCAGACCCTGCGCCGCGGCGTCGACATCGTGGTGGCCACGCCCGGCCGGGCGCTGGATCACATCGGCCGGGGCACGCTGCAGCTGGCCGACCTGCGCACGGTCGTGCTGGACGAGGCCGACGAGATGCTCGACATGGGCTTCGCCGAGGACATCGAGGCGATCCTGCAGGAGACCCCGGACAGCCGGCAGACGGTGCTGTTCTCGGCGACCATGCCGTCGCGGGTGGAGGGCCTGGTCAAGCGCTACCTGCGCGACGCGGCGCGGATCCAGATGGGCCGTGCCGCCCCGGCGCCGGGCGAGTCGCCGAAGGTGCGCCAGAGCGCGTACGTGGTGGCCCGCGCCCACAAGCCCGCCGCGCTGGGCCGGGTACTCGACGTCGAGGCGCCCACGGCCGCGATCGTCTTCTGCCGTACGCGTGAAGAGGTCGACCAGCTCACCGAGACCATGAACGGCCGCGGTTACCGGGCCGAGGCGCTGCACGGCGGCATGAGCCAGGAGCAGCGCGACCGGGTGATGGGCCGGCTGCGCGCGGGCACGGCAGACCTGCTGGTCGCCACCGACGTGGCCGCCCGTGGTCTGGACATTGAGCAGCTCACCCACGTGATCAACTACGACGTGCCGTCGGCTCCCGAGGCGTACGTGCACCGCATCGGCCGCGTCGGCCGGGCCGGGCGCGAGGGCGTCGCGGTGACCCTGGCCGAGCCGCGCGAGCACCGCATGCTCAAGGCGATCGAGCGGGTCACCCGCCAGCGCATCACCATGGAGAAGATCCCCAGCGTCGCGGACCTGCACGCACGCCGGCTGGAGATGACCCGGGCGGCCGTGCACGAGAGCCTCCTCGAGGACGATCTCGACCGGTTCCGGGTCGTCGTGGAGAGCCTGGCCGACGAGTACGACATCGTCGAGGTGGCCCTCGCCGCGGTGAAGGTCGCGCACGAGGCCATGGGCAACGCCCCCGACGACGAGGTCATCCCCGACATCGCCGAGCCCGTCGAGCGGCGCGAGCGTCCCGGCCAGGGCGACGGTCGCCGCGGCGGCTCGCGCGGGCCCGCGGCGGGCGCGGTCAAGCTGTTCATCGGCCTCGGCCGGCGCAACGGCGTACGCCCGCAGGATCTGGTGGGCGCGATCGCCGGTGAGGCCGGGCTGCCGGGGCGCGACATCGGCGCGATCGAGATCGCCGACCGGTTCTCGCTGGTCGAGGTGCCGGCAGACGCGGCCGACGACGTGATCCAGGCGCTGCGCCACGCGACGATCAAGGGCAAGCGGGTCAGCGCCCGCCGCGACCGCGACCGCGACGCGGCCCCGCGCCGCCAGCGCTGGTAATCCGACCTGACAAGCGAAGGGCCGTTCCCGCCTCATGCAGCGGGATCGGCCCTTCGGCCTATGTGAACCGCACCTGCCGACTCCGGTCCAGGCCAGACACTATTCCCATAAATCCTATGGGTGATAGCCTTTCGTCACCGCGCGCGGGCGGCCGACGGCATTCCGCGCGACCGGGCACGCTCCCCGTCACCGGCGACGAGATACATGCAGATGGCCCGCATGCTGCCGCACCTGGGACTCGTCCCACTGCTGATCATCTGGGTCGGCATCGGCGAGGAGCTGAAGATCACGCTGGTCGCGCTGGGCAGCTTCTTCCCGATCTACTTCAACACCTACGCCGGTATCCGCGACATCGACGAGCGGCTCGTCGAAGCGGCCCGCACCTGCGGACTCGGCCACCTCGCGCGGCTGCGGCACGTGGTGCTGCCCGGCGCGCTGCCGTCGCTGTTCCTCGGGCTGCGTCATCGACAACGTCTCGCTCGGGCTGACCGGCCCGGACGTGCGTGCGCGGGCACGGGCCGCGCTGGCGGAGGTCGGCCTGCCCGACCGCGACACCGCCTGGCCCGCGGAGCTGTCCGGCGGCCGGGCGCAGCGGGTCGCGGTCGCCCGCGCGCTGGTACGCGAGCCGGAGCTGCTGCTGCTCGACGAGCCGTTCGGCGCCCTGGACGCGCTGACGCGGCTGCGCATGCAGCAGCTGTTCATCCGGCTGCGCGAGCAGCACGGCTTCGCGGCATTGCTGGTCACCCACGACGTGGACGAGGCGCTGCTGCTGGCCGACCGCACCCTGGTCCTCGAAGGCGGCCGGCTCGTCGAGGACGCCCCCGTTCCGCTCACCCACCCGCGCACGCCGGACGACCCCGGCTTCGGCGCGCTGCGGCGGCACCTGCTGGAGAGGCTGGGCGTCGCGGCGTGAACCGTCCCGTCGCCGGTCGTGACAAGTCGTTCGGCGAGCTCGCGCGGTTGTGGCAGCATCCAGGTCGTGCCCGCCTACGAACCGATCATGGACACCCGCCGACCGTGGTCGCCGACCCGCCTGGGCAGAGCGTTCGTCATCCTGTACCTGGTGCTGTGTGTGGGTCTTGCCCTGTTCACCCTGGCCCGGGGTCTGTGGCTCGACGCTTACGCCACTCCGGCACGGGCCACCGTCGTCGACGTAGCCACCAACAGAGGACTGTTCATCACGGTGGAACTGCCCGACTCGGAGTACCGCCGCGTCCAGCTGTGGACCAGCCGCGGAGAGGTCCCCTTCGTCCACTCGACGATGCTCGTGGAGTACGCGCCGGACCATCCCGGCCTGGTACGCGAAGCGGGCACCTTCGCTCCGCTGGGCATCTTCTACTTCGCAGCGTGCAGCCTGCCCGTCTGCCTGCTCGCGCTGTTCCTGATCCGACGGCATCTTCGCTCGTACGAGTAGGCCTTCTCCCGGGAGCGGCCACCCTCCGATATGTCCGTGACACGCCTGTCCTTCGCTCGCTAGGGTGGAGATCTTGCGGAATCCCGTCCGCCTGGGGATATGAGGAGCCGTGATGTCGAAGACGATGGCCGGAGCTTCCGATCGCCCCTGGGTGACCGCGGTCGCAGGCTTGTGACACCGCACGTGTAGCGGCAGAGTCAGCAGCACACATCCCGGTCGCCGGGGCGAGGTGACACCTGTCACCGGCCCTAGGCGCTGTTCGGCGTCTCCATTCGCCTTCCCGGGAGTTCTGCTGTGCCCATTCGTCACTCTTCACTGCTCCGTGCACGTGCCCTGGCCGAGCGCCTGATCGCCGCCCCGCGCGGCAGGAGGACTCCACGGCCGACGTCGGCTCCGCCTGCCGCGGAATCCGCCGACCAGACAGTCGACCGCAATGTCCGCTTGCTGAGCTGGTTCAACTTCTTCGGCGACTTCCGCATGTACGGGCCGATCATGGTCATCTACTTCGCCCAGGTCACCGGCTCGTTCACCGCCGCCGCCAGCCTCCTGGCGGTGAAGAAGCTGTCCTCGGCAGCCTTCGAAGTCCCCACCGGAGTGCTCTCCGACCGCCTCGGCCGCCGCGGCACGATGATCGCGGGCGCCGTCGTCATGGTGACCGCCCACCTCGGGTATGCCGGCGCTTCGGGCTACGGCCTCCTCCTGGCAGCCGTCGTGCTGGAGGGACTGGCGACCTCGCTGTGGAGCGGCAACAACGAGTCTCTGCTCTACGACACGTTGCTCACCGCCGGCCGGGAGGACGAGTTCCCCCGGCACTCCGGCCGGGTGAACTCGATGTTCCAGATCGCGCTCGCACTGGCGGCGCCCATCGGCGGCGTGGTCGCCGGCGCGTGGTCGCTGCGTACGGTCGTCGTGCTGTCAGTGGTTCCCCAGCTGCTGTGCGTGCTCGTCGCCTTGCAAGTCCGGGAACCGCGCATGCGCGGACCGCTGGAGTCGAACATGCTGGCGCATCTGCGATCGGCCTTGCGCGGCATCCGCCGAAATCCGGTGCTCGGCCGAATGACCCTGGTGTCGGCGCTCCGTTTCAGCGGCGAAAGCGCGGCCCAGTTGTCGCCGGTCTTCGTGGCGGGGCTGTGGCCGCTCTGGGCGCTCGGCCTGTGGCGCACCTTCGGCCATGGCGTGGCCTTCGTAGGCTTCCGCGTCAGCGGTCGGGTGATCGGCCGGCTGGGCGCGGCCCGCACGCTGCTGTCCGGCGAACTGTTCGACAACGTGGCGAACCTCGTGGCGCTGCTCGAGCCGACGGTGTTCTCGCCCGTGCTGCTGGGGTCACCGGCGTATGGCATGTCGACGATCGCCCAGCAGACGTTGCTGCAGCGCGAGTTCACCGACCGGGAACGCGCGACGATGGGTTCGCTCGCGGCGCTGCTCGGCAGCGTGCTCTACGGGCTCGTCGCCCTGGGAGCCGGCGTGGTCGCAGACCGTTGGGGCATCGTCGCGGCGTTGCTCGCGATCCAGGCGGTGGCGCTGATCGCACTTCCGCTCGCCTGGTGGGTGCACGCACACGCGCCCACCCACCCCGGCGGCGCCGGACGGTGACGGGATGATCTTGCTCGATCTGTCTCACGCCGCTGGTAGGTTCAGCCCGGCTGAAACGGTGTTGGATCAGGTGGGGAGATGCTGATGGGTGAGGTGGCGCTGCGGCCGATCGACGACTCCGACCTCGACGCCTTGTTCGAGCTGATGCGAGATCCGGAGTCGGTCCGGATGGCCGCCTTCACCGCCAAGGATCCCGACGACCGCGCCGCGTTCGACGCCCACATGGCGAAGATCAGGGCGTCGCCCGAGACCATCAATCGCGCCGTGACGCTTGACGGTCGGCTTGTCGGCAGCATCGCCAGCTTCGTCATCGAGGGCGACACCGAGGTGACCTACTGGATCGACAGATCCTTCTGGGGGCAGGGCATCGCCAGTCGAGCGCTCGCCCTGCTCCTGGAGTTGAATCCGGTGCGGCCGCTGTTCGCCCGCGCCGCGAGTGACAACACCGGATCGCTCAAGGTGCTGCAGAAGGCCGGATTCGCCATCACCGGCACGGAGGTCGCGTTCGCCAACGCGCGGAACACGGAGATCGAGGAAACGATCCTGCGCCTTGACGAGCCCGCGCGAGGGCACGGAGGGCTACATTAACCCGCGTGGGAGCAGACGGCCCTGATCCGGCGGACGTCATCGTGGCTGTCGGCCATCCGTTCGGCGACGTCGATGTGCCGTTGTCGGAGTGGATCAGCCGCGGACCCGGTCCGCGGCCGCTGGTGAGACCGATCAGGGCGAGACGTGGCGACACGGGCGAGCCGCTCCCGCTGGCGGCCGTCCCGCTGCGATACCGCAACGACGCCGAGTCGCGTGCGCTCATCGCCGCCGGTGTGCTCGAACCGCCGCCCTGGCACACATAGGCCCCAGGCGTATGCGTGCCGGGGCGGCGGCGCAACCGAGGTACGGGGCCGGCCGGATTCGCACCGGCGTCCTCCCGCTGTGCAGGCGGGCGCGACGACTTCTGCGCTACGGTCCCGGCTCATTATCCACAAGCGACGGCGGCCGTCCGGTCAGTGGGCCAGTGCCGTATACCCGCCCATGTGGTGCAGCAGCGGCTCGCCTGGCCGGTGTTCGGCGCTGACCGGGCGGCCGAGCACGATCGCGTGGTCACCGGCGGGAATCCGCTGCACGACCTCGCAGATCAGCAGGGCGAGCACGCCGTGCAGCAGCGGCGTGCCGTAGGGGCCGTGCCGCCAGAGGCTCGCGTCGGCGAAGCGATCGACGCCGCGGGCGGCGAAGGTGCGGGCCAGTTCTTCCTGGCCCTCGGCGAGCAGGTGGATGGCGACGTGGCGGGCCTGGGCGACGGTGGGCCAGCTGGAGGAGTCACGGTCGAGGCAGAACGACACCAGCTGGGGCCGCAGCGATACGGAGGTGAACGAGGTGGCGGTGACCCCGACCGGCGGGCCGCTTTGTTGACCCGGGGCGGTCACCACCGCGACCGTGGTGGCGTGGCGGCGCAGCAGGCCGAGGTAGCGGTGCAGTTCGACACCGGCGACGGCGGTGTCGGGCAGGTTGTCGTCAGAGACGGTCGGGGGCAGGGCGGTGAGCGTCATGGAGGTGCCTCTCGGGCGGGGGGTGACGGTGGGCGTCACCGTCGACATCGCTGTGCGCTCATACCCCGACGTTAGCAGCGCGAAGGCGCTAAGTCACTATCTCCTATGGGAATTATAGGAATAACCTCAGTGCTGCCGTGACCAGGTCGCGAACATGTCCGCGTATCGGCCTTCGGCGGCCAGCAGCTCGGCATGCGATCCGATCTCGACGACCCCCGACTCGTCGAGCACCACGATCCGGTCGGCCCGCATCGCGGTGGACAGCCGGTGCGCGATCAGCAGCGCGGTCCGCCCTTCCAGCAGCCGGTCCAGGGCCTGCTCCACGCGCAGCTCCGAGCGCAGGTCCAGGTTCGAGGTCGCCTCGTCGAGCACCACCACCCGCGGCTGGGCCAGGAACGCCCGGGCCAGGGCCAGCAGCTGCCGCTGGCCCGACGACACCGACTGGCCGCGCTCGTGCAACGGCGCGTCCAGCCCGGCGTCGGTGCGTTCGACCAGGTCACGCAGACCGACGGCGTCAATCGCCGCCCAGATCTCGGCCTCGCTCGCCGCCGGCCGGGCGAACGCCACGTTGTCCCGGATCGAGCCGGCGAACATGAACGGCTCCTGCGGCACCACTCCGATCTGGCGGCGCAGCGAGACCAGGCTGACGTCGCGCAGGTCGTGGCCGTCGATCAGGACCCGCCCGGAGTCCGGGTCATGCAGCCGGGTGACCAGCTTCGCCAGCGTCGACTTGCCTGCGCCGGTCGGCCCGACACAGGCGATGGTCTCCCCCGCCTCGATGCGCAGGTCCACCCCGCGCAGCACGGGACGCGCGGGGTCGTACCCGAACACGACCCGCTCGAACACGATCCCGCCGGTGACGGGCGGCAGCTCGACCGGATCCGCGCGCTCGGGCACCGTCGGCGCCTGCCCGAGCAGCCCGCGCAGCTTCCCCACGGCGGCCCGGCTCTGCTGGTAGTTCGTGTACAGCTGGACCAGCTGCTGCACCGGGGCGAAGAACGCGTTGAGGTAGAGCACGAACGCGGTCAGCTCGCCGATGCTCAGCTCCCCGCGCAGCACCATCCGTCCGCCGATGAGCAGCAGCAGCGCCATGCCGACCAGGCCGATGACCGAGGTCCCCGGGCCGTAGATCGCGCTGATGTGGCCGGTGAAGTCGTTGGCGTCGCGGTAGCGCCCGACCACGGTGCGGTGCTGGGCGATGTTGCGGTCCTCGCGGTGGTACGCGGTGACGACGCGCACGCCGTGCAGGCTCTCCGCCAGGTCGGTGAACATCGCCGCGATGGCGTCACGCTGGCGGGCGTATCCGGTGTCGGACGCCCGCCGGAACCACACCGACGCCGCGAACAGCGCCGGGACGACCAGCAGCAGGGTGATCGCGGCCAGCCCGGCGTCGTAGTGGAACAGCACCGCGGTCACCACGACCATGGTCAGCCCCTGCACCGCGAACTGGGCCAGCCCTTCCTGGAGCAGCTGCTGCAGCGACTCGACGTCCGACGACATCCGGGTCATGATGACCCCGGCCTTCTCATTGGTGTAGTAGTCCATGGACAGCCGCTGCAGGTGCGCGAAGACGCGTACCCGCAGGTCACGCATGGCGTCGGCGGCCAGCGCGCCGGTCTGGCGCATGCGGGCGGTCGTGGTGGCCCAGCCGGCCAGCACCGCGGCCGTGAACGCGCCCGCCGACCACAGCAGCACCGGCAGGTCACGGGCGACGATGCCGTGGTCGATGCCAACCTGCACGAGCAGCGGCCCCGCCTGCAGGAGCAGCGTCTCCGCCAGGATGGTCGCACACACCGCCAGGAACACCCCACGTCGCCGGTTCAGCAGCGACAGCAGGGTCAACGACGGCCCGCCGGGCGGACGGTGGCCGAAGCGGTCGGCGGGTTGCCCGTGGTCGGGCTCGCTCTCCTCCAGGCGGCGCACTCCTGCGGCCAGTTCGTCGGGCACCCCGGCGAACGGCAGCGTGTCCCCGGTGCGCCGGGTGCCGCGACCGGCCCCCACTGCGCTGAGACCGCCGATCGGACCGCTGCCCGGTCCCCCTCCGGGCCCGCCGAACCCACCCCCGAACATGCTCATGCCTTCTCCTCGCTGCGCCCGTCGGCTGCATGTCCGAGCCCGTTGATTCGTCGGCTGCGCTCTCTCACGCCGCCACCTGCTCGTCCACCTCGGCGGCCCGGCTGTGCATGGTCGCCAGCACGTCCTGGTAGCGGGGCTCCGCCGCCAGCAGCTCCTCGTGGGTGCCCTGGGCGGCGACGCGGCCGTCGTCGATCAGCACGACCGTGTCGGCCAGGGCGATCGTGGACAACCGGTGCGCGACGATGATCGTGGTCCGGTTCTGCAGCAGGTCGCGCAGAGCGGCATGGATGCGCTGCTCGACGTGCACATCGACGGCGCTCGTCGCGTCGTCCAGGACCAGCACCGGTGGGTTGACCAGCAGCGCGCGGGCGATGGCGACGCGCTGGCGCTGCCCACCCGACAGGGTGTACCCGCGTTCGCCGATCACCGTGTCGTAGCCCTCGGGCAGCGCCCGCACGAAGCCGTCGGCTCCGGCCGCCTCGGCGGCGGCCACGACGTCGGCCAGATCCGCGTCCGGCCGGCCGAAGGCGATGTTGTCGCGGATGGACAGCGAGAACAGGAACGGCTCGTCGGGCACGATGCCGATCTGGTCGCGCAGGCTGTCCAGCGCGTATTCGCGCACGTCCCGGCCGTCCACGCGGACGGCACCGGCGGTCGTGTCGTAGTACCGGGCCAGCAGCCTACCCACCGTGGACTTGCCGGAGCCGGTGCGACCCACCACGGCGACCGTCGTCCCGACGGGGATGCGCAGGTCCAGGCCCCGCAGCGCGACCGTGCCGTCGGGGTAGGCGAACTCGACTCCGTCGAACTCGACCTCGCCCCGGATCCGCGTACGCAGCGGGTCGGCCCGTTCGGTGATCTCGCTGCGGGTGTCGAGGACCTCGTAGATGCGCTGGGCGGAGGCGGCCGCCCGCTGACCCATCATGATCATCATGCCGAGCATGCGGAACGGCGGCTGCAGCATCAGCACGTACGAGTTGAACGCGACGATCGCGCCGACCGACGTCCGGCCCTCGATCACCATCCAGCCGCCGCACAGCAGCACCAGGGCCAGGCCGAGCCGCGGCAGGTTCTCCAGCGTCGGCGACCAGCGGCTGCGGATCCACGCGTCGCGCCGGTACGCCCAGCGCACCCGGTCGGCGGCCGACGCCAGCAGCGTCACCTGCCGCTGCTCACCGGCGAACGCCTTGACGATGCGCACGCCGTTGATGTTCTCGTCGACGACCGTGGCCACCTGTGCCAGCCGCGACTGGATCAGCCACGACACCGGGAAGATCGCCTTGCGCATCCACACGCCCAGCAGCGCGATCACCGGCATCGTGGCCATCGCGACCACGGCCAGCAGCGGGTCGATCGACACCATCAACGCGAACGCGAACACCGCGATCAGGCACTGCACCAGGATCGACGGCCCGAACGCCAGGTACATCTGCACGGCACGGATGTCCGAACTGGACCGCGACATCAGTTCACCGGTCTGCACCCGGTCGTAGAAGCCGAACGGCATCCGGATCAGGTGCGAGTACATGATGTTGCGCAGGTCGTACTCGATCTCGTACGCGGTGCGCAGCAGGTAGCGGCGGGCCAGGTAGTTGACCACGCCGGACGCCACCGCGAGCCCGGCCAGCCACCACACGTACCCGGTGAGGCTCGCGGTGCGCGCGATCAGCGCGTCGTCGATGCCCAGCCGCATCACGTTCGGGATCTGCACCTGCACCAGCAGGCCGACCAGCGACAGGCTGAGCGAGGTCAGCAGCAGCCACCGGTGCGCCAGCACCACCGGCAGCGCGCGCCGCAGCCAGGACCTGCTCTGATCGGGGTCGATGGTCGATTTCGGGGCCGGGTATCGCGGGGACGCCGACTGCGCTGACATCACGCTCCAGGGGTGGGGGTCGGTGCGGACGCCCTCACCTTCGTGGGCAACCGAGGGTGCACGCCCGCCCCTCCACCATGGCATGTGGCCTTCGGCACGGCGAGTCATTACCGCGGTCGGATGACGCTACGCGGCCTGCAGGGAGCGCACGGCCAGGGCGTCGGTGAAGCCGGTGACGACGGCGTCCAGGAACGCCTGCCCGGTGGCGTCGAGCAGCACGCCCCCTCCGTCGGTGTCGACGATGGTCTTGTCGTGGATGAAGCAGCCGGCCACGATGTGCGTCGCGCCCATGCTCGACAGCACCGGCCGCAGCGCGTAGTCGATGGCCAGCACGTGCGCCGGGGTGCCGCCGGTGGCCAGCGGCAGGACCACTTTTCCCGCCAGCGCGTACTGCGGCAGCAGGTCCAGCAGCGACTTGAGGATGCCGCTGTAGGCGGCCTTGTACACGGGCGTCGCGACGATGACGCCGTCGGCGGCGGCGATCGCCGAGGCGACCGCCAGGATCGCCGGGTGGCGCACGTCCGCGCCGACGAGCGCCTCGGCGGGCACGTCCCGCACCGCGAGGTGGCTCACCTCGTACGAGCCGGAGCCGGGCAGATTGTCGGTGACGTGCCGCAGCACGCGCGCGGTCTTCGAGGTGGGCGAGGGCGATCCGGAGATCGCGAGGATCGAGGGCATGGGTTCCTCCTCAGCGCTTCATGGCTTGGGACCGTAGGAGCGCGGTGGCGACACGGTCCATAGACCTGTGGCTCAGATCACATAGTTATTCGGTATATCCCATAGATTTAATATGAATTATTCGTTCGATGGATTGTGCCTTCCCACCTGCACGTGTCAGCATCCGATCACGGCCGCTCCACACCGGACCGCGACCCGCCCGAACAGCACGGAGACCGCACATGAGCCTCACCTTCCACTGGTTCCTGCCCACCTACGGCGACAGCCGGTTCATCGTCGGCGGCGGCCACGGCCTGCCCGCGGGCGTGGCCGGCGGCGCACGCCCGGCGACCCTGGCCTACCTCGGCCAGATCGCCCGCACCGCCGAGCAGCTGGGCTTCGTCGGCGCGCTCACCCCGACCGGCGGCTGGTGCGAGGACGCGTGGCTGACCACCGCCATGCTCACCGAGGTCACCGAACGCCTGAAGTTCCTCGTCGCGTTCCGCCCCGGCCTGCTGTCACCGACCCTGGCCGCGCAGATGCCCGCCACCTTCCAGCGCCACTCCGGCGGCAGGCTCCTGCTCAACGTCGTCGTCGGCGGCGAGAGCCACGAGCAGCGCGCCTACGGCGACTGGCTCGACAAGGACGCCCGCTACGCCCGCGCCGACGAGTTCCTGCACGTCACCCGATCCCTGTGGCGCGGCGGCAGCGTCGACTTCACCGGCGAGCACCACCGCATCGAAGGCGCGACCCTGCCCCGCGTCCCTGACCCGGTGCCGCCTGTCTACTTCGGCGGCTCCTCAAAGGCGGCGGGCCCCGTCGCCGCCAAGCACGCCGACGTCTACCTCACCTGGGGTGAACCCCCCGCCCAGGTCGCCGGCAAGCTCGAGCAGCCACACCGAGATCGCCGACCGCATCGCCGAGTACGCCGACCTCGGCATCAGCGAATTCATCCTCTCCGGACACCCGCACGTCGAAGAGGCGTACTGGTTCGGCGAGGGCGTGCTGCCGATCCTGCGCGACCGCGGCCAGTGGACCCACCCGGCCGGCGACCCGGCCCACGAACTGCCGAAGATCCCCTTCGCCTCCGCCCCGTCCCGATAGAGGTGACCCCTTGACCGGATCGACGAACCAGCTGACCAGTGACTGTGTAGCCCACCGCTGTGCGCCGGTGTCGTCGACGGGCCCGCTCGGTCGGCTGATCCCCCATGCCGCGCGGCCCGACCGCTGGTGCTGGGGCCCTGACCAGGGATTCCATCCCCGGTCGGCCCCGCACCAGCGGGTCCAGCTGACTCCCGCCGCCGGGCTGCTGACCCGCGGGCAGACCATCGGCGTACGGCAGGCCGTCGCGCTCGGCGCGGCCGGAGCCCACGCCGACCTCGCCCACGCGTTCAGCGAACTCGACGCGTGGGTGCCGTTCCCCGACGCCGACGTGTTCGCCCGGCTCGGCTGGGCCGCCCGGCACCTCGACGAGGCCGACGACGACACGAAACGCGACGTCGTGGTGCGGGCGCTGCGCGCCGTCGATGCGGAGCTGCTGCCCACGTCGTGGCGGCGGCCGCTGGCCATCGCGGCCGCCGGTGCGCAGGTGTCGGCGACCGAACAGGCGTGGCTGCGCAGCGCATGCGACGCGGCGTACCGGCGGCTGACCCGGTTCGAGAATGGCTGGCCGCAGGCGCCCGCCGAACGGCAGGCCGGGTGGGACTACGCGGCCGCCCGCGCCTGCACCGCGCTGCGCGACGGGGACTGGGTCGTCGCCGCCCGCGCCGTCACGGACCTCTACGGCCTCACCAGCCCGGACCCGCACCAGGCCGAGGCGTGGCTGGGCGCGGTCGCCGAATGCGGGACCGTCCGTGGTCATCGTGAACACGCCGGAGGCGTGGGTTCGCACTGATCGGTATGCTTCGCTCTCCTTATCCCTAAAGGAGACCCGTTGTGAGAAAGCTGGTAAGCGTCGCGTCCGCGCTCGCACTCTCGACCGCCATCGCGATCGCACCCACCGCCACCGCCTACGCCGCCACGGACAGGAGCGGGGCAGAACGGCTGAACATCCCGAACAGCAGCGCCTGCAAGGCGGGTCGCACGGTGCTGCAGGGCATGGTGGCGGGGCCAGGAGGGCAGCTCTACATCGTCTTCACCAAGGCGGCCGGTGCCGAACCGGTCCTGTCCAGGTGGTTGCGTGACGGCTCGGCCTGGGACGGTGCCAGCTGGACCTGTGCAGGGGCGCCGACGTCCATACCCACCCTCGGCCACGGCAACGATCTCGCCTACAACGCGAACTATCTCGGTCAAGGCCCTGCCCTGATCGCCACCCAGGGAAGCCAGTCCGCGTTCTTGAGCGACAAGGTGACGATCGTGCGCCTGAACGCCGACGGTTCCATCGGCACCACCGCCGAAGTACGGCTGCCGATCGGCAACATCAGCGGCCTCTGCTACAGCGCGACGGCAGCGGGCGGAGCGGGCAAATACGCTGCCCGGCGGTTGGGCAGCCTGTGGACCCATCCCGGCTCCGGCGCGCTCACCAGTGGCTGGACGCTGGTCAAGAGCAACCTGACCAGTCACGACAATCGGTCCGACCAGGGCATCGACTGCTCCGAGAACTACATCTGGAACAGCAAGTCGATCAACACCTCGACGCCGGCAACGGGGTGGAACTGGGTGTACCAGTACAACTGGTCGGGAGGCGACGTCGAGAGCGACATCGGCGTGCCGGGGAACAACCTGACCGATGAGATCGAAGACATCACCCACGTGGGGAGCGAATTCTTCGTCGCCGTCAACCGGAACGACGGGCTCGCCGACTCCGTCAAGGTCTTCATCGAGTAGACCTGGTCGAAGGGCCGGGTGCGAACCGCGCACCCGGCCTTCGCCGGGCCGGTCCACGAATGTCACCGGCACCCGTTATCGTCGGGCCCATGTCAGGCCCTGGAGACGTGCCACCGGAGATCCTGGACCGGCTGCGACCGATCTGCCGTCGGCTGCCCGACATGTACGAGGAACCGGCCTGGATCGGCGTGCGCTGGCGGATCCGCACGCGGACGGTCGCCCACGTCTACACGCCGGATCCGGAACGCTTCCCGGTCTACGCCAGGCAGTCGAACGCCGGCGAGGCGCCGACCGTGATGACGTTTCGCGCACCCGTCGACGACCTGCTCAGCCTGACCACCCGCGGCTTCCCGTTCTTCCTCGCTCCGTGGGGTGCCAACGTCGCCGCCGTCGTTCTCGGTGACCACACCGACTGGACCGAGATCGCCGAACTGATCACCGACAGCTACTGCGAGATGGCCCCGAGGTTCCTCGTCGCCCAGGTCGCTCCCCCTCCGCCGAGCAGCTGAACCGCAGCGCGGACGAAGAATCCGACGGTCGCCGCACCACGCCGCCTCGGCTTCACCCTCCTGATCGGGGTCCCGTCGCATCCTGTTCCGGTTCGGGGCGGGGTCGGGACACGATGATCTGGGCGATGCCGATGATGAGGACGGCGATGGTCAGCAGCCGTTCGCCGTCCGGCAGCGGCCGGAAGTAGCCGTAGATCTGGGTGGCCACGGCGAACAGCGAGGCCCCCAGCGGCAACGCGATCGCGGGCCAGCCGGTGATCTCCCGCGACGGTCGGGCCGGCGACGGCAGCTGGGTGGCGCCGACCCCGAACGCGAGTGCGCCCGCGCTCCAGAGGAAGTCGTAGGGTGCGTTGTGGGCCATGACGTCAGCCGAGTTGAGGCTGTAGGCGGCGTCGGCGACGGTCAGGCAGACCAGCCCGGCACCCACCCACGGCCAGCTGCCGACCAGTCGCCAGGACATCAGCGGCAGGGTGCCGAGCAGCGCGCCGAGCAGCAGCACGTCGCCGAGCGGGTAGGCGACGGTGACGATCTTGCCCAGCGGGTCGATCGGCGCGCTCTCCACCACGGGTCCGATGAGCAGCAGCACCCCCGGGGTCACCACGATGAGGACGAGGACGAAGCCGTCGAGCCACCGCTGCCAGGGAACGTCCAGCACCCGGGCCCGGACCATGAACACGAGGCCCGCCATGAACAGCGGATACGTGCTCAGGTAGAGCAGGTCGGTGGGGTTCGGGGAGGGCACGTCATCGCTGACCGTGTACATGACACGCTCGGTGATGACGGCGAGGGCGAACAACAGCAGCGCCGCCGCGAAGCACCACCACGCCGCCCGGGCCCGGCCGGCGGGCCTGCGACGCGCACCTCAGGCGCACATCACGCTCGAGACCAGGATGAGTCCCGCGCTGAGCCAGTCGTCGACGACCGGCAGATGCGACGGCTGGTCGCCGCGGGAGAGTTCGCGGACGGCTTCCACGACCAGCCCCATGAACAGCACCACGACGAGGCCCCACCACAGACCCGCCCCACCGTTTCGCGCGCGGAGCCGCACGAACCAGCGTTTGTGCGTCAACAGATCCGCCCTCCGAGATCTGAAGTCGACCTTAACCTCGATCCGGTCAGAACGGCATTAAATGACTGTGGATTTGCCGTTTCTCCCATGACTCGATCCGACGTCGAGGCCGGCGCTCAACGGGTGACGTGGAAGGTGAGATGCCTTTCCGTTTCACCGGCGGGCACCGTGTGGACGTAGCCGTGAGCGGTGTCATACGCGCCGCTGCCGCCGTTGATCGGGATGTCGATCGAGGGACCCGCAGGCAGGTGCAGCAGCGCCTGGGCGTTGATCTGCCCGTCGGGCAGGGAGAAGGTGCCCACGCACTGCAGGGCGTCCGGGGCGAGGTGGACGTACGTGCAGACGACGCTGTGGTCGCCGATCTTCTTGCCGTCGCGGTACACGTCCTCGAAGACGGTGCGCTCGTCGCCGAGGCTGAGCCCCTTCTTGCCATGGTCGATGGCTTCGGCCTGGGTCTGCTTGGCGACCAGTTGCAAGATCTCCGTGTCATGCCGCGAGTCGGGCGCGTCGTCGCCGGCGAAGGCGGCAACGGAGGCCAGCGAGCCCACGGCGAGCAGGCCGACGGCCAGCCCGGCGGCCGCGGTCAATCGACAAGCATTGATCTTGATCATGGTTGGCCCTTCGTTGTCCCCGTCACACTTGATCTCGAGCGGGCCGCCGGGCGTGGCCCGAACCTTCCGGCCCGCACGTTACGAGCATATGCACGTATTTTCGGGAACGCCAAATGCGTACTGACGTTTGGGCAGCTCTACCGGGTCGTGGCCGGACGTGACATGCCGCCGCCATGCCGGTCTTGTGCGTGTGCTTTCAGAGCAGAATGCACCCATTTGGAGACCGGCGGGTCATCCGGCAGGTCCGCGAGATCGAGGGTCGTCCACCGGGCTTCGGAAATCTCGCCGTTCGGGCGTACGCCGTCTGAGCTCGCGCACACGCGGACGATCTTGAGGTGGCCCTGCCTACCCCCGTTGGCGGTCAGGTGTTCCGCCAGGACCAGGGCCGACGGATCCAGCCCGACGCCCAACTCCTCGACGCACTCACGCCGGGCCGCCTGCTCCGGGGTCTCCCGGGCCGGTCGGTATCCGCCACCAGGCAGACTCCACAGCGACCGGTCGCCGTAGCTGTGCCGGACGAGGAGCACCCGCTCGGCGTCGGCGGCATGAACGATCAGCACCTTCACGCCGTACGTGGTTGGCTTGGCAACCCGCCAGTAAACCCCGCGGACGCGATGAAGCAGCCTGAACACCGGTGGCGACATCCTCATGGCGATCCCTTGGCGATCATCGGTTCATCCTGCCACCGGGTTCGTCGATCGCGGGGTCCTCGCCGACTCGTGACGGATCCGGAAGCAGCATCGAGGCGAGCCTCGCGGGGTCGGCCACGATCGCGATGGCGGTGATCCGGCCGTCGGTGACCGTGAACGAGATGATCGAGAGCGGAGTTCCGTCCGCCTGCCAGGAGGACCGGCAGGTGCGGATCAACGCGGCGACCTGCCTTCCCATTCGCGGCGCCTGGCGCGATCCGCACCGACGGGACTCGCGTCTGGCAGGCGCCACTCGGATTCGCCATCATTGACACATGACGATCACCGACGGGCTGCTGTGGCAAGCCACCGACCAGGGCCGGAACTGGCTTGTCTGGACCCGGCGAGCCGCGATCACCATCGCGATCGGAGCCGTGGGCGTGCTGGCGGTGGTGTGCGGAGAGCCCATGCTCGGCTACTTCGTGGCTGGCTGCGCCGCGCTCGTCGTGGTGATCGGTGCCGTCTACCTGGTCTGGGACCGTACGAGGTTCCTCGAGATCCGGCTGACTGAGGGTCCGGTTCCGACGCTCGACATCCGCATGGTCACCCGCCGTGTGGTGCAGGTCGTCCTCGACGACGTCGCCCGCGTCGAGCTGATCTGCACGTATCCCGCGTACGACCCCGATTACCCGAACGACCCCCGCACGAGCGACGCTGTGCTGTTGCTGCGGTTGAGCGGCAGGCGTGGCTGGTACCGCAGCCGGGCGCGCAGCTCCACGTCCGCCGAGGCAGCCGAAGAGATCCGCGCCGAATGGCAGCGGCGGTGCCCCCGGGCGACGGTGACCCGCGAGGTTCGATTCCGGACCGGCGGCACCAACGACTGAGAGTCCGTGCGGACCGGCCGGTCGGCGAGCCCGCGGCTGCTCGGACGCCGCGGGCTCGCCGACCGGATGCCGGCCGGCATTGCCGGTTCAGTCCTGCTGGTCGAGGAACGCGAGGGCGGCCGACGCGAACAGGGGCGAGTCGACGATGTTGTAGTGGGTCAGGCCGGGCAGGATGGCCAGCGCGTGGCCGCCCTTGGGCCGGCCGTCACCCATCCAGCCGCCGTCGCGCTGCCCGCCGTCGAGCAGGCTGAAGATCTCGACGAAGTGGCTCGGCGGGGCCATGTCGGCGTCGGCGGCGACGATCAGCGTCGGCACCTGCAGCCCGCGTACCTCGTCGGTGTAGTCGAAGTCCTTCTGCATCGCCTCCCCGATCTTGTCGAGCAGCCGCGGGAAGTCCTGCGGGCGCGGCGCGACGCGCTGGTACAGCTCGTACATCGGGGTGTCCTTCATGAACTCGGCGGCGGCCGCGTTCACCTGGCCCTGCTGCCCGAGCATCTCCGGGTAGATCGCGCTGCGGCGGATGTTCGCCGAGGCGGAGACCACGCGGCCGACCTTGCCGGGGTGCCGGATCGCGGTCAGCAGGGCGACGCCGCCGCCGAGGGAGAAGCCGACGACGTCCGGGCGGTCCAGCCCGAGGTGGTCGATGAGCGCGGCGATGTCGTCGGCCATCAGCGGCACCTCGAGCGGGCGGTCGATGTCCGCGGTGCGGCCGTGGCCCTGCAGGTCGACGGCGATGACCTGGTGGTGGTCGGCGAGCGCGGGCAGGATAGGCCCGAACATCTCCCCCGAGCCGAGCCCGCCGTGCAGCAGGATCATCGGCCGGCCGGAACCGTGGATCTCGTAGTAGAGGTTGATGCCGTTCACCTCGGCGTACGCGCCGGTGCCCGTCGTGTCGCCGGCCCGTTCGGTGGTGCTCATGGTGCTCTCCTCAGTCTCGCGGATGGGTCTACACCTGCCCTGACGGGTCGAGCGACGCGAACTCATCGGTGCCCGAGAAAGAATCTGACCGTATGCCGGACCGCAGCGCAGGAAGGCGCGGGCACTGCCCGGTTAATCGGTTGTCGCTGCCATTCGCCTCGACGACGATGGGCCTCATCCACCGGCCCAGACTCGCCTATCGCCAAGAGGGGCTGCCGATCCGCCCGACCATCACGGAGCCCACCATGGATCTCGCCCAACGCCGCGAGCTGGCCCGCAGGGCGCTCGACGGGTACGACAGCGGCCCTGACGCCACGACCCGGGCGCTGGCCGACGCACAGGCGAAGATCGACGGCGCGGTGGCACTGATCCTCGTGGAAGGTCTCAGCGACCGGATCGCGCTGGAGACGGCCGCAGCGGGTCGGGGGCGGGATCTCGAAGCGGAGCGCGTCGTGATCGTGCCGATCGGTGGAGCGCATGCGATCGGCCGTTTCCTGACCGAGCTGGGCCCGTTGGCCGCCCAGGTGCGGCTGTCGGGCCTGTGCGACGTGCGCGAGGAGGAGATCTTCCGGCGCGCACTGGTGGCCGCCGGGGTCGGTTCGCCGCGTACCCGTGCTGACATGGCCGGGCTCGGGTTCGAGGTCTGTGTCGACGACCTCGAACAGGAGCTGATCCGCGCCATCGGCCCGGCGCAGGTCGAGGCGTTGTTCGACTCGCAGGGCGACCTGGGGTCGTTCCGCTCGCTGCAGAGCCAGCCGGCCTGGCGAGGCCAGGACACCGAGCGGCAGATGTGGCGGTTCCTGCGCGCCGGGTCACGCCGGAACCTGCGGTACGCGCGCCTGCTCACCGAGGCGGCGATGAACCGCGGCACGCTGCCCCGGCCGCTCGCCGCGCTTGTCGACAGAGCCGCCTGACGCGAGTGCGTCGACGACGCTCGGCGCGCTGATGGCCATCAGCGGCAGGACAACCCCGTGCGGATGCCGTACGCCGTCCAGGGCGGTTGCCTAGGTCACGCTGGGTAGCGCTCGGCGCGATCGTCGCTCTAGGCTCTGGAGCATGTCCACGTCTTCGCGGTTGTTTGCGCGCCCGGCCCTGATGGCCGCCGGCGCCCCGCGTC
This sequence comes from Catellatospora aurea, assembly GCF_042663325.1. NCBI lineage: Bacteria > Bacillati > Actinomycetota > Actinomycetes > Micromonosporales > Micromonosporaceae > Catellatospora > Catellatospora aurea. The sequence goes on along the minus strand of NZ_JBHTAC010000003.1, from coordinate 316,978 downwards.
GTACGTGTCGAATGTGTCGCTGACGAGGGCCATCGTCCGCTCGCGCCCCGAAGCGAGCACTCGCGCGACCGTTGCCGTCGCGACCGCACCTGCCCCGTGAGTCTCCGCTCGCGTACCGCTTCCACGCCCGTCCGGCGTCGGCCTGCGGTTCTTTCCGGCCGTCCCGTCACGGCCGGATCTCACCCTGCGTAATCATTTCCCGGGAAGAGCCGTACCCAGCGATGATCGAATTGCACCGTTTGCGAAAAACCTATCCCGGCGGCGTGACCGCGCTCGACGGCGTCGATCTGCACGTCGCCCCCGGTGAGGTGTACGGCGTCGTCGGCCGCAGCGGCGCGGGCAAGAGCACTCTGCTGCGCGCCGTCAACCTGCTCGAACGCCCCGACAGCGGAACCGTGCGGGTGGCCGGACAGGAGCTGACCGCGCTCGCTCCGCGGGAGCTGCGCGCCGCGCGCCGCCGCATCGGCATGATCTTCCAGCAGTTCCACCTGCTGTCCGCACGCACCGTCGCCGGCAACGTGGCGCTGCCGCTGGAACTGGCCGGGGTGTCACGCGCCGCACGGGCCGGCCGGGTCCGCGAGCTGCTCGACCTGGTGGGCCTCGCCGACCGGGCGGGCGAGCACCCGGCTCGGCTGTCCGGCGGGCAGCGCCAGCGGGTCGCCATCGCGCGGGCGCTGGCCACCGACCCGGCGGTGCTGCTGTGCGACGAGGCGACCAGCGCGCTCGACCCGTACACCACGGTCGAAATCCTGCAGTTGCTGCGCGACCTCAACCGGCGGCTCGGGCTGACCGTCCTGCTGATCACGCACGACCTGGGCGTCGTCCAGCGGATCTGCGACCGAGCCGGGGTGCTCGAAGCGGGCCGCCTGGTCGAGTCCGGACCCGTCGCGGGGCTGCTCGGGCAGCCGGAATCCGCCCTGTCCGCGCTGGCCCAGGCGGTGCGCTGATGATCGACCTGCTGCTGCCGGCCACCGGCGAGACCCTGCACATGGTCGGCCTGGCCACGCTGTTCACCGTGCTCGCCGGGCTGCCGCTGGGCGTGCTGCTCGGGTACGGCCCGGCGCCGCTGCGGCTGGTGCTCGGCGCGATCGTGAACGTCGGACGGTCGGTGCCGTTCGTCATCTTGATGATCGCGGTCATCCCGCTCACCCGCGCCCTGCTGGGCACCTCGATCGGCACCGCCGCCGCGGTGGTGCCGCTGACCGTCGGCGCGATCCCGTTCTTCGCCCGGCTCGTCGAGGGCGCACTACGCGACGTCGACCCCGGGCTGACCGAGGCCGGGCACGCGTTCGGCGCGACCCGGGCGCAGATCGTCGCCCGCGTACTGCTCCCGGAGGCACTGCCGGCCCTGATCCGCGGGCTGACCGTGACCGCGGTCGCGCTCGTCGGCTACTCGGCCATGGCCGGCGTGATCGGCGGCGGCGGGCTCGGCTACCTCGCCATCCGCTACGGCTACCAGCGCTTCGAGACCGACGTCATGCTCGCCACCGTCGCCGTCCTCGTCGCCCTGGTCCAACTCGTCCAGCTCACCGGCGACCGCCTGGCCCGCCGCCTCGACCGCCGCTGACCACCACATCCGGCCCACCACATCCAAGGAGAACACTCATGAACCGCCGTGCCCTCGTGGCCGCACCGCTCGCCCTGCTCGCCGGACTCGCCCTCGCCGCGTGCGGCACCCCGGCCGCCGACAAGCCCGCCGACGCCCTGGTCGTCGGTGCCAGCTCCGCCCCGCACGCCCAGATCCTGGCCGAGGCCGCCAAACTCGTTCCCGACCTGAAATTGCAGGTCCAGGAGTTCGACGACTACGTACAGCCGAACCTGGCCACCGAGAGCGGCGAGCTGGACGCCAACTACTTCCAGCACCAGGCCTACCTCGACGACTTCGCCGCCGGCAACCCGGTTCACCTGGTCGCGGTCGCGCCGGTGCACATCGAGCCGCTGGGGGCGTACTCGAAGAAGGTCAAGTCCATCGCGGACCTGCCGCAGGGCGCGCACGTGGCGATCCCCGCCGACGCCACCAACGGCGGGCGCGCGCTCGCGCTGCTGGCCGGGCAGGGCCTGATCACGCTGAAGGACGGCGCGGGGGTCAAGGCCACCGAGCGCGACATCGCCGCCAACCCGATGCAGCTGAAGATCACCGCACTGGAGGCGGCGCAGCTGCCACGCTCGCTGGACGACGTCGACCTCGCCGTGATCAACGGCAACTTCGCGCTGCAGGCCGGGCTCAAGCCGGCCACCGACGCGCTGGCGCTGGAGGCCGCGAAGGACAACCCGTACGCGAACCTGCTGGTGGTCAAGCAGGGCCACGAGAACGACCCGCGCATCCAGCGGCTGGCCCAGGTGCTGGCCTCGCCGGAGATCAAGAAGTTCATCGAGTCCACCTACGACGGCGCGGTCATCCCCGCCTCGTGAGCCCGTCGGCGGCACGGCCGGGCGGGGCCGTGCCGCCGACGCCCTGTTCAGGCCGTGAGTTCGCGCACCCGGGGCACGACCTCCTGCGCGAACCGCCGCAGCTGGTCGAGTTCCGACATGACGGGCCAGAACACGAAGGTGTCGAACCGCAGCCCGTCGGCCCATCCGGCCAGCGTCTGCGCCCAGGTCTCGGCGTCGCCGAACAGGCCCTTGCCGCGCTGGGAACCGCCGATCATCCCGAGCACGTTGTACAGGCGGCGCACTTCGCCCGGGTCCCGGCCGGCCCGCGCGGCCGCCTGGTCGATCAGCTTCTGCTTGGCGGAGACCTCGCCGGGCGGCACGTACACGTTCAGCGGGCTGATCCAACCGTCGGCCAGTTCGCCGATCAGGCCGAGCATGCGCGGTCCCTGCGCGCCCAGCCACACCGGCACCCGGTGCGGTGTCGCCGGTCCGGGCTCGTATCCGCCGACCCGGTGGTGGCGGCCGTCCATCGCGATCGGCCCGTCCGCGTCGAGCGCCGCCCGCAGCAGCCGCAGCGCTTCGGCGGTGAACTCGACGGCCGCGCCGCCGCGTACCGCGTTGCCGCCCATCGCCGCGACCGCGTCCGGGAAGCCGCCCGAGCCGACGCCCAGCTCGAACCGGCCGCCGGTCAGCACATCGAGGGACGCGGCGGCCTTGGCCAGCATCGGCACGGGCCGCAGCGCCATGTCGGCGACGTCGGTGAGCAGCCGCACCCGGCTGGTACGCGCGCCGAGGTGGGTCAGCGCCGCCATGGTGTCCAGGTGCCCCGGCTGGTACGGGTGGTCCTGCACGGCGATCAGGTCCAGCCCCGCCTCGTCGGCGGCCTGCGCCAGCGCGGTCATGCCGGCGACGTCGCCCGCCGACGGGGTGACCGCGAGCCCGAACCGCAGTCCGTCAGCCATGGAAAGGCCACCTCTTCCAGGTCTTGAGCACGGGCTCCAGCGCGTCCTCCTCGAACGCCAGGTGTTCGAGCAGGTGGTCGGAGAGCGTGCGCAGCGCTTCCACCAGCTTCGCGCGGATCTCCGCGTCGCCGCCGCCCAACGCCCGAGCCGCCCCCTCGACCTGGTCGAGCAGGTCGGACACCATGCGGTGGTCGGACTCCAGCCGGTCGACGGTCTGACGCAGGTGCGGCGCGGCCTTGCGTACCGCGGGGAACAGCATCGCCGATTCGAGGTGGTGATGGTGGTGCACGAACTGGCAGTAGCTCAGGCAGTTGACCTTCAGCTGGAACAGCGCGCCGTTGCTCTGCAGCCCGCGTACGCCCTCCTGGAGCGCGGCGGCCGGCGCTCCGGCCGCGGCCTGGTCGGCCAGCCGCCGCACCACGGCCAGGTCACGGCGCACCATGTCGTGGATCGCCTGCAGCTCGGCCAGCAGGGGGTTGTCCATCGTTCGTTGTCTCGTCATCGCACGTCTCATTCGCCAGGGGTGACGCCGCAGTGATCACGGCGCTCCCCCAGCCTGGCCGCCGACGCCCGTTGCGAGCAAACCCCGGGTTAGTCACTAACCATTTGTTAGTATGTCAACCGGCCGCCCGGCGGTAGCGGTCGGCGAGCCGGCGCAGCGCCTCGGACAGCTCGGGGGCGTCCTGGACCGTGAAGTCGGCGTCGAGCAGGCCGATCCACATCGCCATCGACTCGGCGGTGTCCGCGCCGGTGGTCACCGCGCAGGTCTGCTCGTCGATCACCTCGACCGAGCCGGCCGTGGCGGGCAGCCGCTGCGCGATCACCTCCGCCGGCGCGTGCACCACGATCCTCGCCCGGTACTGCCAGGTCGCGGTGGACACACCCCGGGACACGTACGCGGCGAGGTCCTCGGCGGGCAGCGGGCGCGGCGCGAACCGGGGCCCGCCGGGCACCCGCGGCTCGATCCGGTCGACGCGGAACGTGCGCCAGTCGCCGCGCTGGGCGTCGAAGGCGACGAGATACCACTTGCGACCCCAGTTGACCAGCCGGTACGGCTCGACGTCGCGCAGCGTCGCGGTGCCGTCGTGCGCGCGATAGTCGAACCGGACCCGCTCGTGGTCCCGGCACGCCGCAGCGAGCGTCGTCAGCACCTGAGGGTCGACCTCCGGCCCGCGCCGCCGCGCCGGAACCGCCACCGTGTACGTCTGCAGCGCGTTCACCCGCCGCCGCAGCCGCACCGGCAGCACCTGCTCCACCTTGGCCAGCGCCCGCAGCGACGTGTCCTCCACCCCCGCGATCGACCCGGCGGCCGCCGTACGCAGTCCGACCGCGACGGCGACCGCCTCCTCGTCGTCGAGCAGCAGCGGCGGCAGGTTCGCCCCCGCGCCGAGGCGGTAGCCGCCGACCGCCCCGCGGGTGGCGTGCACGGGATAGCCGAGGTTGCGCAGCCGCTCCACGTCGTTGCGCACCGTCCGGGTGCTGACCTCCAGGCGGCCGGCGAGTTCGGTGCCGCTCCACTCCCTCGGGGTCTGCAGGAGCGACAGCAGCTTCAGCAGGCGCGCGGATGTCTCCAACATGTTCCCGATAATGCCAGGTCATTAGGAACGAACTGTTCCTAATGGCCTGGCAGGGTCATCGGCATGGAGAACATCAGCAACGGCCGCCGCTGGCTCGGCCTCATGGCGATCCTCGCCGCGACCCTCATGAACCTGCTCGACTCGACCGTGGTCAACGTGGCCGCCCCGTCGATCCTGGCCGACCTGCACGGCAGCTACGGCGACCTGCAGTGGATCGCCGCCGGATACACCCTGGCCCTGGCCGTCGGCCTGCTGGTCGGCGGGCGGCTCGGCGACATGTTCGGCCGCCGCCGGGTGCTGCTGATCGGCGTCGTCGGCTTCGTGGCCGCGTCGGCGCTGTGCGCGGCCGCCTGGTCGCCCGAGTCGCTGATCGGCGCCCGGGTCGTGCAGGGCCTGTTCGGCGCGGTCATGATCCCGCAGGGCTTCGGCCTGATCCGCGACCTGTTCGGACCCGCCGACATCGGCAAGGCGTTCGGGGTGTTCGGCCCGGCCATCGGCCTGTCCACGATCCTCGGGCCGGTGGTGTCCGGAGTGCTCGTCGACGCCGACGTGTTCGGCACGGGCTGGCGCATGGTGTTCGCCATCAACCTGCCGCTCGGACTGTTCGCGCTGATCGCCGGTCTGCGTACGCTGCCGGCGGGGATCAGCCCGGCACGGGCCCGGCGGCTGGACACCCTCGGCGCGCTGCTCGCCGCAGCGGGCATGTTCCTGCTGGTCTTCCCGCTGATGCAGGGGCGCGAGCTCGGCTGGCCCGCGTGGACCTGGGCCATGCTGGCGGCTTCGGTCGTGGTGCTCGGCGCGTTCGCCGCCTACCAGCACCGCCGCAAGGCATCCGGGCGTACGCCGCTGGTCGAGCTGAGCGTGTTCGCGAAGCGCTCGTACACCTCCGGCACGCTGTTCGTGCTGGTGTTCTTCGGCGCGATCGTCGGCTTCTCCCTCGCTGTCGGGCTGTTCCTGCAGCTCGGCCTCGGGTACAGCCCGGTGCGGGCGAGCGTGACCATGTCGGCGTGGGCGATCGGGGCGTTCCTCGGCTCGGGCTTCAGCGCCGGCGCCATGGCGAAACTCGGCCGCCGCGTCCTGCACCTGGGCCTGGCCCTGATGACCGTCGGCCTGATCCTGCTCTACGCGATGTTCTCCGCGCACGGAACGGGCATCGGGGGTTGGAGCCTGGCGCTGCCGCTGTTCGCGTACGGCCTGGGCATGGGCATGATCTTCGTGCCCTTGTTCGACGTGATCATGGGCGACATCGCCGACCACGAGGTCGGTTCGGCCTCGGGCATCCTGGAGTCGATCCAGCAGCTCGGCTCTTCGCTGGGCGTGGCCGCGCTGGGCACGGTGTTCTTCACCGCGGCCGGGGTCACCGGGCAGGCGGCCGGGTTCCTGCACGCCTCGCAGCGGGTGACCCTGGTGACGATCGCGCTGACGGCTCTCGCGTTCGGACTGGCGTTCCTGCTGCCCCGCCGGGTCCGGCAGCACCAGCCGCCGGCGCAGGGGGTGACCAAGGCCGCCGAACCGGCGCGGGTCCTGGTCAACGCATAGTCCTCACGAACAGCGGGCCTCACCGGTGATCCAGGTGGGGCCCGCTCGGCTATTCCTTCACCACCTCAACCGGCGTGCGAGGGTCCGTCGCTTTCCGTCCGCTCGGGATTGAGATCGTGACCACGAGTGCTGCTTGCGATCTCGCGCGCCCCCGGGCTGTGGCCGGCTCTCATACGGGCAAGGCGAGTTCCGCGGCCAGCGTGTTGAGGTCCAGGTCGAGCACGTTGGCCAGGGCGGCGACGGTGAAGAACGCCGGTGTGGCGATGACGCCCTGCTCGATCTTGCGAAGCGTGTCGAGGGAGATGCCGGCCAGCAGGGCGACCTCGGCCGCGCTGCGGTTGCCGCGGGCCTGCTGCAGCGTGCGGCCCAGGGCGAGCCCGCGCCGGCGCTCGTCCTCGGTCAATGGGGTACGCACCATGGCACTGATTCTAATCCTGGTATCGGAATACCAGGCAGCGGTCCATTGACGTCCCAAGTGATTTTGCGGTATGCCGTTTGTGCAGTACCTTGGCGCGAACAATTCTCACGGCCAGAGCCGACGCGCGCGACGGGGACGCACGCCGGCGGCGTCAGGCATGGAGGCCGCACGCATGACCACATATACCGTCACCATCACGCCTGACGACCCCGCACAGGCCGTCACGACGATCCGGCTGGACCTCGACGGCCCGACGCCCATCGTCCGCGAGCTGCGCCTGTCCCCCGGTTCCGGCGGCAGCCTGGTGCCCGGCGACCTGCCCGTGCTCGACCTGAACCAGCTCGTCACCGCGGTGCTCGCGGCGACGACGGGGAGCACCCCGGCTGTCGCACCGGTCAAGCCGTCCCCGAGCACCCCGGCCGTGCCCGCGTCGGCCGCCGGCGAGCCGGCGACGCAGGCCCCTGCTGCGGTCGAGTCCGTCGCCGCGAAGCCGAACGCCCGTAAGCGTGCCGCGGCCAAGCCTGCCCCGGCCACGCCCGGCACGGCGAAGGCCGCTCCGGCGAAGGCCACCGTCGTGAAGACCGCCAAGGCCGACGCGGGCAAGTCCGCCGCGCCCAAGGCCGGCGCGGCGAAGCCGGCCAAGGCGAGTGCGGCGAAGGCGGTGCGGGCCAAGGCATCCGCGCGCAGCGCCGCGGCAGCCGTACGGGAGAAGAAGGCATCCCCGGCGAAGGCGACGGCAAAGAAGGCCGCGTCGTCCACTCCGGACAGTAGCCGTCCGAGCGCGGGCAGCCGCAGCTACCGCAAGCTGCCCGAGGACTTCGAGCAGGTGCTGCGCCAGGCCGGCGACAGCGCGAGCGTCATCGCCGACCATTACGACGTGCCCCGGCACACCGCGTACGGCTGGATCCGCACGGCCCGCAAGAAGGCCGCCACCGCCTGACCCGGCAGGGGCGACGGCGCCGGAAAGGCGGTTCCGTCGCCCGGTCGGGCTGGTCGAGGCCGCCCAGCTGGCGGTGGTGGCCGCGTTCGCCGAGGAGCCGTGCTCCCCGACCACGTGCTGCGCGCGCGTTGGGCGGCCTGACGGCGGCCAGGCTGGCGGCCGCCCAAATGCTTGACTAAAGTCAGTATATGGGCGAGCAGCTGGTGGACACCGTTCGCCGCTTCAACCGGACCGTCACGCAGCGTGTCGGCGCGCTGGACGACGGTTACCTGACCCGCGACCGGCCGCTGGCGCAGGCGCGTCTGCTCTGGGAAGTCGGGCCCGCCGGAGCCGAGATCGCCGCCCTGCGCACCCGGCTCGGCCTCGACGCCGGACACCTCAGCCGGCTGCTGCGCACCCTCGAAGGCGACGGCCTGATCACGGTGAACTCCGCCCCGGGAGACGGCCGGGTGCGCGTAGCACGGCTCACCGCTGCGGGCCGGACCGAGTGGGACGTGCTCGACCGGCTGTCGGACGAGCTGGCCTGGTCGATCCTGGAGCCGCTCAGCGACAGCCAGCGCACCCGCCTGGCCGCCGCGATGACCGAGGTCGAACGGCTGCTCATGACCTCACTGGTGGAGTTGCGGGTCTGTCATCCCGGCGAACCGGCGGCGCGGGCGTGCCTGCGGGCGTACACACGCGAGCTGGCACAGCGGTTCGAGAGCGGCTTCGACCCGGGTGTCGGCGACGACGACCTCGTGCCGCCCGCCGGGCTGTTCCTGGTCGCGACACTGTCGGGCGAGCCGGTGGGCTGTGGTGGACTGCGCCTGCTCCCCGGCGAGCCCGCCGAGATCAAGCGGGTGTGGGTGTCGCCGTCTGTGCGCGGGCTCGGCCTGGGCCGCCGGATCGTGCGCGAACTGGAGCGCCGGGCAGCTGACGCCGGAGCCGACCTGGTACGGCTGGACACCAACGACAGCCTCACCGAGGCGATCCAGCTCTACCGCAGCTCGGGCTACCACGAGATCCCCGCCTACGACGACAACCCGTACGCCCGGCACTGGTTCGCCAAGCCGCTGAGCAGCGACGACGCCGCGGGGCGGTGACTCAGGTCTGGCGCGGATCGTCGCGCGGGTCCACGTACTCCAGGGAGATCGGACCGGTCGCGGTCACCTGGGTCACGTATTCGCCGGACTTCGCCCAGTGGAAGTGGGCCGTCCCGCCGGGCAGCACGATGACGGCTCCCGGCGGATAAGCCTGGAGCTTGGTCTCGTCGAACACTTCACCTCGGCCGATGTAGAAGACGCCGGAGATGACCGTGTAGACGCGGTCCTCGTGGTGCCGGTGCGGCATCAGCCGCTCCCCGGCGGGCAGCCTGACCCGGACCACGTACGGTCCCGGTTCCGGCGGCCTGCCCACCATGACGGCCAAGCGGGCCGCAGGCGGGAATCCGGGAAACGGCTGCCAGTCGATGTCCTCCTGCAGAACCGACTTGAAGACGTCCTGGTCAACGTAGTGGGTGGCCATCCTTCCTCCCTGCCGACGGAAGAACTTGCGCAAACCACTCCAAACGTGGAGCCTACCGGTCTTCACACGCTGCTGGGGCGGGCCGGGTCGAACACCTCACTCACGTCGATCCGGCTGAAGGCGTCGAGCAGCGCGTCGGTGCCGCTGGCGACCTTGAGGTCCATCTCAGCCGGGTGCAGCGGCACCAGCGCCAGCAGCGAGATCTCCTTGCCGCTCGTGGTCACGATGGTGTTCGCCTCTTCCGCACAGCGGATCATCGGCGCGATCAGCACCCCGGCGAAAGGAGTGTCGGCCGAGTACGGCTCGGCCGGGTGCCCGTTGGGGATGGAGTGCCACGGCCCGAGCCAGGTGCGGTACTCGTGCGGCAGCCGCGCCGCCATCTTCAGCAGCCTGACCGGCCAGTACGCGGCCTCGTCACGGAAGGCTTCGCCGGTCATCGGCCAGTCGGCGGGCAACGAGATCATCAACTCGGCGTACCGGCTGTAGCCCTCGGGTGCGGCCATCGGCAGTTCGCTCATACCCGAGGTGATCAGGGTGTAAAAGGGACGGTCCGGGGTCGGCTCGACCACGTGCACATCCACGTGCACCAGGTCGGAGACCATCTCGTGCCACACGTACGCGATGGGGCCGAAGTTGGCCTCGATGTGGCGGTCGATCGCCTCAGCGGTCTCCTGGTCACCACCAACGGCGGGCTCCCACTGCTGCTCGCGCGGTGCGGGGCGAAGGATTCCGGAGCCCACGGGGGCCTGCCCGTCCGAAGTCGTCATGCGGCAGAGCGTAAGACCCATGATCGACTTTGTCATACCGTCCCGGTGACACCGTGCATCCAGCCTGATCCGAGGCCCCATCCGTCGCTGAGCGAGTGATCTGACTCACCGAACGTCACAAACCGCCGGACGCGCGGTGTCTTGAGGCCGCACCTTGGAGACGAAGGAGAACCCCATGGCCAGGAACACCGAGGTCGTCGTGATCGGCGGCGGATACGCGGGCGTGATGGCGGCCAACCGCCTGACCAAGCGTGAGGGCGTGACAGTGACCCTGATCAACCCGCGGGCGAAGTTCGTGGAGCGCATCCGCCTGCATCAGCTCGTCGGCGGGTCGGACGACGCGCTCGTCGACTACCAGCGGATCCTGGCGCGCGGCGTCCGGTTCGTGGTCGACACCGTGACCCGGATCGACGCCCCCGGCCGCCGCGTGACCACGGCGAGCGGCGGCATCCTCGCCTACGACTACCTGATCTACGCCGTGGGCAGCGGCAGCGGCGAACCGAGCGTGCCCGGCGCGGCCGAGCACGCCTACCCGATCTCCACCCTGGAGGACGCGCTGCGGCTGCGGCCGGTCGTCGAGGCAGCGCCGGCATCGGCCGCGCTGACGGTGGTGGGCGGCGGGTCCACCGGCATCGAGACCGCCTCCGAGCTGGCGGAGCAGGGCCGCAAGGTCACGCTCGTGTGCGGCAGGACGCTCGGGGCCTACCTGCACCCGCACGCCCGGCGGGCGGTCGCCGAGCGGCTCGCCGAACTCGGTGTCACCGTGCTGGAGGGCGGCGGCACGACGGTGACCGCGGTGACGCGGGACGCGGTCCGGCTCGCCGACGGCCGTGAGCTGCCCAGCGCGGTGACCATCTGGACCGCGGGATTCGCCGTCCCCGACCTGGCCGCCCGCAGCGGGCTGAGCACGGACGCGCTGGGGCGCCTGCTCACCGACGAGACGCTCACCAGCGTGGACGACCCGCGGATCGTCGCGGCCGGGGACTCGGCGGCGCCGTCGGACCTGCCGGTGCGGATGAGCTGCCAGTCCGCTATGCAGATCGGCCCGCAGGCCGGCGAGACGGTGCTGAGCAGGATCGCCGGCAAGCGGCCCGCCGACTTCAACGTCGGGTTCTTCGGCCAGTGCATCAGCCTGGGCCGCCGCGCGGGAATCGTCCAGTACGCCCGGCGCGACGACTCCGTGACGAAGGCGTTCCTGCTGAACGGGCGGCCCCTGGCCATGCTCAAGGAAGGCGTGTGCAAGAGCACCGTATGGCAGCTGTCGCAGGAGGCACGCCACCCCGGCATGCTCAACCTGTGGTTCAAGGACCGGGCTCGCCGCAAGTCGCTGCCCGCCAGGGCCGGCGAGGCCGCACCCGGCCGGACGGCCTGAGGAGGACCCTGATGAGCGAGCACGCCGGTGATCCGGCCACCGAGGCTTTCGTCGCCCACCGGAACCTGCTGTTCACCGTCGCCTACGAGATCCTCGGGTCGGCGGCCGACGCGGAGGACGTGCTGCAGGAGACCTGGCTGCGATGGGTCAAGGTCGATCTGGATCAGGTACGCGACCAGCGCGCCTACCTGATCCGGATCACCACCCGGCAGTCGCTCAACCGGCTGCGCACCCTGCAGCGGCGCCGGGAGGCCTATGTCGGCCCGTGGCTGCCCGAGCCGCTGCTCACCGCACCCGACACGGCCGAGGACGTCGAGCTGGCCGAGAGCGTGTCGATGGCGTTGATGCTCGTCCTGGAGACCCTCACGCCGACCGAGCGGGCCGTGTTCGTGCTGCGCGAGGCGTTCGACGTCGACTACGACGAGATCGCGGCGGCCGTCGACAAGACCCCGGCGGCCGTACGCCAGATCGCGCACCGGGCCCGGCAGCACGTCGACGCCCGCCGCCCGCGCACCGTGGTCTCCCCCGGCGAGCGGCGGGCCGCGCTGGAGGCGTTCCAGCGGGCGGTCGAGACCAGCGACCTGCAGGCCCTGCTCGGCGTGCTCGCGCCCGACGTCGTCGTGGTCAGTGACGGCGGCGGCCGCAAGCTGGCCGCGCTGCAGCCGGTCGTCGGAGCCGACAAGGCCGTCCGGCTGTTCGTCGGGAGCATGCAGAAGGTGGGCGGCACGCTCAGCACCGAACCGGCCGTGGTCAACGGCAACCCGGCGCTGCTGTTCCGCCTCGACGGCGAACTCGACGGCGTCGCCGCCCTGCGGATCGAGGACGGCCTCGTCACCGGCATCTACTACGTCCGCAACCCGGAGAAGCTGTCCCGCGTCGAGTCCGAAACGCCGCTGACCCTGCGCTGAGGCTTCACTCGAAGCGGCTGGGGTCGCCGGCGCCCACGCGCAGGATCTCCGGTTCGCCTTCGGAGAAGTCGACGACGGTGGTGGGTTCGGTGCCGCAGTCACCGGAGTCGATGACGGCGTCGATCTGGTGGTCCAGGCGCTCCTTGATCTCCCAGCCCTGGGTCATCGGCTCGGTGTCGCCGGGCAGCAGCAGGGTGCTGGAGACCAGCGGCTCGCCGAGTTCGGCCAGCAGGGCCTGCGCCACCGGGTGGTCGGGGATGCGCACGCCGACGGTGTGCTTCTTGGGGTGCAGCATGCGGCGCGGCACCTCGCGCAGCGCGGGGAGGATGAACGTGTAGCTGCCCGGGGTCGCCGCCTTGATCAGCCGGAACACCGCGTTGTCTATCTTCACGAACTGCCCGAGCTGGGCGAAGTCGCGGCACACCAGCGTGAAGTGGTGCCGCTCGTCGAGCTTGCGGATGTCGCGGATGCGGTCGAGCCCGTTCTTGTCGCCCAGCTTGCAGCCGAAGGCGAAGCACGAGTCGGTCGGGTAGGCGATCAGCCCGCCCTCCCGCACGATGTCGACGACCTGGCGGATGGAGCGGGCCTGCGGGTTGTCCGGGTGCACGTCGAAATACCTGGCCACACGCTGAGCGTAGTCCTCGGCGGGCGAGCGCGCTCGGGGCACGCGCGGGCGCGGGCACCCGCCCCACCACCGGTTGCGCTACGCTCGGCCGCCTTGGGATCCCTGGGGAGGAGAACCAATGCGCTTCACGCGTACGCATGCCGTCGTCGGCACCTTCACCGTCGTCGCCGCAGTGCTGGCCACCGCGGTGGTGGTGCTGAACCGCGGCGACGATCCGGGCGCCGCCGCCGAGCCGCGGCCCAGCGTGGTGTTCGAGACCGGTGACCCGTCCGAGCTGGACGAGTCGCCGGAGGCCTCGCCGAGCCCGTCGCCGTCGCCGTCGGTCAAGCCGTCGCCGTCGAAGTCCCCCAAGCCGAAGCCCAAACCGAAGCCGAGCCCGACGAAGGTGACCCTGCCCGGCGCACCGCCGCCCGCGCCGAAACCGTCGTCACCGCCGCCGGGCTGCAAGCCGACCTACCGGGGCACGAACGCGCCCAAGGCCGACGTGGAGGCGGCGCTGGAGGCCGCAGCCGCCCGCAAGTTCTGGACCGTCTCGCAGGTCACCCTGCCGGCGAAGCTGATCAAGGCGGTGGCGGAGCAGGAGAGCGGCTGGCAGTCGGCCATCATCGCCTGCGACGGCGGCATCGGCACCATGCAGGTCATGCCGAGCACCGCGACGTGGCTCAACGACGACTCCCCGTTCACCCTCGACGAGGACGTGAACACGCTCAAGGGCAACACGATGCTCGGCTCGGCGTACCTGCAGTGGCTGATCCGGTACTTCGCGATGAAGTACGGCATCGGCTGCGAGGAGCCGGACCCGGCGGTCTCGCCGGCCCCGGCCTGCACGCCGGACTACACGCTGCGCGAGGACGACTGCCGCCGCGACCCGAACGTCGCCGACAGCAAGGAGTGGTGCCTGCTCAACGCGGTCATCGCGGCGTACAACTACGGGCAGGGCGCCGTCGACAAGGAGATCAACGACGGCGACGAGGTGTGGTACCCGAACCCGCAGTACGTGCTCAACGTCCGGGCGCTGATGGAGAAGTACTGATCAGATCCACAGGTTGCCGAGCAGGATGCGCCGGCTCCAGTCCTCGTACGGCAGCGAACCGCCCGTGTACAGCGGGTGGTAGTACGCGAACACCACCGCGACCAGCAGCACGAACGTTCCCGCCATGACCGCGCCGAACAGCTGCCGGTCGGGGTTCGGCGGCCGGCCCGGCGGCGGGGTCATCGCCGCGCCGAGCACGAACACCACGGCCAGGATCAGGAACGGCTCGGCCGGCAGGGCGTAGAAGTAGAACATCGTGCGGGCCGGGAAGAAGAACCACGGCACCAGCGCCGCGGCGGTCATCGCCAGCACGGCCCCGGCCCGCCAGTCGCGGCGGGCGATGCCGAACCAGATCGCGGCCAGCAGTGCGGGGATGAACGCCCACCACAGCAGGGGCGTGCCGAGCAGCAGCACGTCGGCGTTGCACCTGTCCGCGCCGCACAGCGGGGCGTCGCTGCGGTAGAACAGCACCGGTCGGCCCAGCAGCAGCCACTGAATCGGGGCCCACTCGCCCACCGACTGGTAGCCGTGCGCCTCGGTGATCGCCTGGTGCGAGCCGTACGCGAGTTCGTGGTACTGCGCCAGGTTGCGCAACGCGCCGAGGAACGGCGTCTCGTCCTGGCCGCTGTCGCGCAGCCAGTGCCGGGCGTAGCCGCCGTCGGTGGACAGCCAGCCCGCCCAGCTCGCCAGGTACACGCCCGCGGTCAGCGGCAGCCCGGCCAGGATCCAGCCGGTCTCGTCGAGGATCGTGTCGCGGATCGGGCGGCGCACCCCGGCGCTGCGCCGCGCGCCGACCTCCCACCACAGCACCAGCAGCACGAACACGGGCGCGAACGCCAGCGCCGACCACTTCACGGCGAGCGCGCACCCGAACAGCACCGCCGCGGCCAGCCGCCACCACGGCACCGCCCGCGGCGGGCGGCTGGACCGCCCCTTGGCCGCCGGATCGCCGCCACCGGCCACGAAGCGCAGCCAGCGGGCGCGGCGCTGGTCGCGGTCGAGCACCAGCGCGCCGAACGTGGCCAGGACGAAGAACATCAGGAAGATGTCGAGCATCGCGACCCGGGACAGCACGAAGTGCATGCCGTCGAAGGCCATCAGCAGGCCGGCGGCGCAGCCGAGGACGACCGAGCCGAACATGCGCATGGCGATGCGGCTGAGCATCAGCACCGAGATCGTGCCGAACACGGCGGCGGAGATGCGCCAGCCGAGCTCGTTGTAGCCGAAGATCTGCTCACCGAGCCCGATGATCCATTTGCCGAGCGGAGGGTGCACGACGTAGCCGGTCGTGTTCTCCTTCTCGTTCCACTCGAAGCCCTTCTCCCACAGCCAGTGGGCGTCGGTGGCGTAGTACGTCTCGTCGAACATCTTGCCCGGCGGGCTCGCCAGGTTGTTCAGGCGCAGCAGGCCCGCCAGCAGGGTGACGAACAGCGCCGCCGGCCAGGCGTACGGGTCCAGCGCGAGCGGCGACAGCCGACGTCGCACGACGTCGGGCACCCGGGTGGCGGGGGCGGGCGTCGGGGCGGGTTCGGCGAGCGCCTGGCGGGGGCGCGGCACTCGGGCCGTCTGCGTCATGCGGCGCATCGTATCCGCCCCACCGACAAACGGATCACCGCCCGGACCCGGATCGTGCGTCCTCTCGCCCGTGGGTCCACCACCGCAGTCCTGTTTGTCGCCCTGCCTGCCACTTGCCGGGGCGCTTAGTCTTTGAGCCGGCGGAGAGGCGGGCGATGTGCTGTTTGACCTGATAAGCGATCTGCAGGTGCACGACCGAGAGGACGGTGGCGCCGTCGTCAGCAGGTCGCCCGACGCCGCCGATGCCGCAGGCGTCACCGGGCGGGTGCCGATCGACTCGGAGACCGGCGAATTCCTGTCCGGCATCCGGAAGTTCAGCTTCGTCATCCTGGCCGTCGGCGCGGTCGCGTGTGCCGGCGGAGGTCGCCTGATCCAGACCGGTGACCTGGTGCTCGGCATCGCCGTCATCATCGTCGGCCTGCTCGTCACGGTCATGGCGGCTCCTGGATTCGTGATTCGGCGGCTGGCCCACCGGAACTCCCGTTACCTCGTGCTCGCCCCCGGGCCCGCCGGGCGGTTCCGGAAGGCCGTCGAGGACGAGCGGGCCGTGTTCGGCCCGAAGACGACGGCGGAGGAGACAGCGGCCGCGGCCGACCGCCTCTGGGCGATGGCCGTCGACCTGTCGCAGCCGGGCCGTTCCGACGAGGCGGAGACGCCCGCGCAGCCCGATTGACCGTTCGACGTGGGCGCACGGTGCCGGGCAGTCGGCGCACGCTCTACGTGGCAAGCTGTGCCCGCTGCTGTCGACCGCGAAGGACCACGCATGCCCACACCCCGCAACCTGCTTGGAGAACTGCGCCCCGGCCGGGAGGGCTGGGCCGAGGCGATGGCGCGGCTGGTCGCGCCCGCCACGGCGCTCGCGGCGCGCGGCCCCGCACACCAGCCCGCCACACCGTCCAGCAACGACCCCGGGGCGACCTGGTTCGAGCTGGTCACCCGGCCGCTGTGGGGCCTGGCCGCGCACGCCGCCGGGGGCGGCCGCGCGCCCCGGCAGTGGGACGAGGTCCGGGCCGCGCTGACGGCCGCGGTCGACCCCGGGCATACGTGGTACGCGGGCCCGCCCTTCGACCGCAACCAGCGGCTCGTCGAGTCCGCGGCGGTCGGCTACGCGCTCGCCGTGGCCCCGCACGAGCTCTGGGACCCGCTCACCGGGGCGCAGCGCGACCACCTGGCGGCCTGGCTGTCCACGGCGGCGGCCGCCGAGCCCGTCGACAACAACTGGCACTTCTTCCCGGTCCTGGCCGCGACCGGCCTGCGCGCGGTCGGCGTCGCCGTCGACGAGGCCGCGGTCGCGGCGCACCTGGACCGCATCGAGCAGTTCGCCGCCGCCGACGGCTGGTACTTCGACGGCCCCGGCCGGCAGCGCGACTACTACAACCCGTTCGGCTTCCACTACTACGGCCTGCAACTGCTGGGCCTGGGGGTGCTCGACGAGCAGCGCGCGCAGCGGGTACGCGAGCGCGCCACCGCTTTCGCGGCGCAGTTCCAGCACTGGTTCGCCGCCGACGGTTCCGCCCTGCCGTACGGGCGCAGCCTCGGCTACCGCTTCGCGCAGGGCGCGTTCTGGTCCACGCTGCCCGTCGCCGGACTCGCAACCGTGCCCTGGGCGCACGCCCGCGGCCTGGCCGAACGGCACCTGGCCTGGTGGTGGGACCAGCCGATCCTGGACCGGGACGGGCTGCTCAGCGTCGGCTACCGCTACCCGAACACGGGCGTGGTCGAGCAGTACCTCGGCGGCGGTTCGCCGTACTGGGGCACGAAGTTCTTCGCCGCGCTGGCCGTGCCCGCCGAGCATCCCTTCTGGACCGGCGAGCCCGCACCGGCCGACCGGCGGCCGCGGGTGGAGCTGCAACCCGCGCCGTCGATGCTGGTCAGCCACGACGCGGCCGGGGACGTCACGGCGCTGTGCGGGCAGGAGGCGTACGCCTGGGCGCGGGGCGGGACCGCGAAGGCGGCGAAGTTCGCGTACTCGACGCTGGCCGGGTTCAGCGTCCCGACCGGTGGCGAAGGCCTGGGGAACGGGGCCTACGACAGCGCGCTGGCGCTCAGCGACGACGGCGTGCACTGGCGGGTCCGCGAGCGCGGCGACTGCGTGCTCGACGGCGACACGCTGCGGCTCACCTGGCACCCGTGGCCGGACGTCGCGGTGCGCACGACGCTGCGTTTCGACGGCGGCGGGCACCGGCGTACCCACGAGATCGTCACCGCCCGGACCCTGCACACCGCCGAGACCGGTTTCTGCGTGCCGTGGACCGCGGCCGGCCACGCACCCGCCGACGCCGTCGAGGACGCCGGGCGGGCCGAGGTCGCCTCGGACGGGATCGCCTCGGCCGTCACCGACCAGGGCAGCAGCGTGCCCCGCGCCGGCCAGGTGCTGGTGCCGACCGCGGGCGGCAACGTGCTGTTCCCACGTACCGCCCTGCCGATGCTCACCACCGACCTCGAACCCGGCACCCACACCCTGACCTGCACCACCACCCTCCACCGCACCTGAAAAGCAAGGAAGGGCACCTTGTTAACGGACGTCGGTGTAGAAGGTGCCCTTCCTTCGTTTCGGGACGGGGCGCTTAGGGTGGGCGGTCGTGACTGAGCCTTCGTTCCTCCACGACACCCGTGACGCGTACGACACCATCGCCGCCGCCTACGACGAGCAGTTCAAGGACGAGCTGGCGGGCATCCCGATCGAGCGGGCGATGATGGCCGCCTACGCCGATCTCGTGCTGGCCGGTGGCGGTGGTCCGACCTTGGATGTCGGCTGCGGCACCGGACCCGGCACTGCGCACCTGGCCGGTCTGGGCCTGGAGGTGCGCGGCATCGACCTGTCACCCGGCATGCTCGCGCTGGCCCGCGGCCGGTTCCCGAAGTTGCGCTTCGACGAGGGCAGCATGACGGCTCTGGACGTCGCCGACGGCTCGCTCGCCGGGATCAGCTCGCAGTACTCCGTGATCCACATTCCGCACGACGAGCTGCCCGGGGTGCTCGCCGGGTTCCGGCGGGCGCTCGCCGTCGGCGGTCACCTGCTGCTGATCTTCCAGAACCTCGACGAGCAGCGCCTGCGCACCGAGGCGTTCGGGCACACGTTCACCTTGAACTACCACTTCCGGCCGGTCGAGCGCATGGCGCAGTTCGTCACCGATGCGGGCTTCGACGTGTTCGCGCAGGCCAGCCGCAAGGCGCAGCCCGGCGAGCAGACGCCGCGTGGCATGCTGCTGGCGCGGGCCTGCTAAGGCACCTGCCAGGTCATCACCTGAACCGGCTGCGACCTGGCGGACTCGCCCGCGGAGTTGAGCGAGGTCACCTCGAACGTGTAGAGCGTGCCGTGCTGCAGGCCGGTCACGGTGAAGGCGGGTCCGTAGGACCAGCCGATCAGGACGCCGTCGCGGTAGACGCGGTAGCCGTCGGTGGCCGCCATGACCGCCTCCCACGCCAGGAACACCTGGTAGGCCTGCGGGGTCCCGACGAGCAGCCGGGTCGGCGGCGGCGCCTCGGCGTACGGCGGGGCCGTGGTGGCCGACACCGACGGGCCCGGCGCGGACTCACCGGCCGTGTTCACCGCGGTGACGTGGAAGGTGTACGCCGTGCCGGGCGTGAGCCCGTCGACCACCGCCGACGGAGTCGTCACCGAGCGCAGGTACACCCCGTCGCGGTGGATCCGGTAGCCGGTCGCCCCCGGCACACCGGTCCAGCCCAGCTTGACCGAGCGGCTGGTGGACTCCCCGACGGTCGGCTCGTCAGGCGCGACGGGCACGCGTACGGCGCTGTCCGCGCCGGTCAGCACGACGTCGTCGGCGTCGAACGCGCCCTGGGCGTGCCAGCCGTGCAGGTAGACGGTGACCGTGTCGGCGGTGGCGGTGAAGCCGGTGGTGAGCCGGGTCCACGCGGTGCTCGGCGGGGTCCAGGCCACCCCGTGGTCGTGGCCGAGGAAGGCGTAGCCGCCGCGCACCCAGGCCGACAGGGTGTAGACCCCGCCCGGCTGGACCGGGATCGTCTGCGCGCAGCGGCCCGTGCTGCCCGCGGTGGGTGTGCCGGTCAGCGCTCGGCTGCCGCTGTGCGCCGCGCCGAGCTGGTTCGTCCCGGGTTCGCAGTTCCACGCCCACACCACCGAGTGGTCGCCGTGTCGGGCGTCCTCGAAGCCAGGGTTGGCGACCAGGTTCACGCCGGCGGCGGCCGCGCCGCCCACCGGGACGGACACCGCGGCGCAGGCCAGCACGGCCAGTAGGAGGAGGCGGCGCACGGACTCTCCAAACTGTAAAGTTTGCTGCCAGTAGCGCCGAACGCTAGCCGTCGCATGTGGTCCTGTCAATGAAAAGACGTGGGAGTGGGTCGGCGGCTTGTTAACGTTCATGGACCACCGCCGGGACGGGCCCGGCAGCGCGAGAAGGCAGGCCGCCGTGGGTCTCACGTCCTGGGTGAAGCGCCGCGCCACGCCCGTCGCCCCGAACGGCGCGCCGTTCGTCCACCGCCCCGCCGGAGCACCCATGGAGGTGGTGTGCGCGGGTGACAGCATCACCCGCGGTCTGGCCAGCGCGGACTACGTCAGCCTGTTGCACGAACGGCTCGGCCCGGCCGGCTACCGGTTCGTCAACGCGGGCGTGGACGGCAACCTGGCCTGGAACGTGCGCCGCCGCATGGACGAGGTCATCGCGTGCCGACCGGACGCGGTCACCCTGCTGGTCGGCACGAACGACGTCAACGCCACCTACGACGCGCGCTGGGCCCGGCACTACCGCAGGCAGCAGCGCCTTCCCCGGACGCCCGACCTGCAGTGGTACCGGGAGAACGTGGACGCGATCCTCGACCGGCTGCAGAACGGCACCTCGGCACGGCTGGCCGTGCTCGACCTGCCGCCCCTGGGCGAGGATCTGTCGAGCACGATGAACCAGCGGATACGCGAGTACAACGCGGTGCTGCGCGGGGTCGCGGAGGGGCGCGGGGTGCCGTGCCTGCCGCTGTACGAGCGGCTGACCGCACTGCTGCCACCGGGGCACCGGCCGCCGCCGTACGAGGGCAGGCTGGGCCTGGCGATCCGGACCACCTTCCAGCACCTGGTGCTGCGCCGATCCTGGAACGACATCTCGGCGGCCAACGGCCTGACCCTGCTGACCGACCACATCCACCTCAACGACACCGCCGCGGCCGTCATCGCCGACCTGATCGGCGAGTGGCTGCAGACGTCGCCGCCACGACGGCGCTGACCCCGGCGTGGCCGGACTCAGCCCTCGTCCACGGGTCTCCACCGCAGGTCAGGACGGTACGCCCAGGTGACGCGGATGGCGGTCTCCGGCGGCTGGGCCATCTCGTCGGCCTTGATGACGATCGGATCGCGGCCGTGCAGCGACCAGCGCACCGCCACCGGCGTCTCCGGCTCGGCGGGGGTCGGCCCGAGCAGATCGACGGCGCTCACCTCGGCCCAGGCGACCACGTCCGGCAGTGCCCGGAAGCGCAGGCCCGACGCGTCAACGGTGATCGGCGTCGCCGCGTCGGACGACTCGGCGGGCGCGCCACGCCACCGCTGTACGAGCCAGCCGACCGCGACCAGCAGCAGAATCACGGCCCAGAAGATCAACCCGATGGCGATAGACGCCAAACCCTCCAGAGGCTTGGCCGGCACGTGCAGGTTGCGCCAGGTCGACCAGCCGACCGCAGCGGTGGAAGGCACCAGGACGGGCCACCACACGCGCAGTCCGCGGTAGCGCCCGATCGTCACCGGCGTCGCCGGGCACGGCTCGGCGCGTTCGAGCAGCATCCGTAGGTTCGGTGTCTCCAGCAGGGGCCGCAGTCTGCGGCGCCGCTCGCCGGGCTCCCAGACCTCGGCCCCGATCAGCGCGCCAGGCACCGCCGGGAGGAACACCAGCAGGATCCACCAGGGCGCGTCCCTGACCTCGCCTCCGGCGATCGTCACCGCCAGGACGCTGCCGAAGAACGAGACCGCGCCCAGCCCGAGGAGCAGCTGCCGGACGACCCGGTCGCACCGGTTCAGCCGGCGCACGTGCGCCACCGTCACCGCGGCCACGGCCGGATCGGGGTGCGGGCGACCCTGCCTGGCGAGCGCGATCACGGCCGGCCGGTCCCGTTCCGGCAGGCTCGCCGGTGCGTCGGCGACGAGTGAGGTATCGATCACCGCCCGCACGGTAGCCCACCCGCACGAGCCCCGCTGTCCGCCCGTCAGCGATCACGCGGTCCGTGTTCTCGGTAAACCGTGGAGCGCCTCGACGCGTTCTTCGACAAGGCCCTGGCCCCGGCCTAGGCAGCCGCTTCGGCCATGGTGCGGCCGGTCTCCAGCAGAGTCTTCAGGTCCGACAGCAGGTGCGGCCAGCCCTGGCTGACCATGCCGGGCAGTGCGCTGCCAGGCGCGAAGCCGTCGTGCACGACGGTGAGCTTGACGAGGTCGCCGACCTGCTCCAGGTCGAAGCTGACCTTCGAGCGCTGCTCGGCCGCGAGCTGCTGCCGCAGGTCCTCGTCCATGTCGACGGACTTGGCGAACTCGGGCGTGAAGGTGTGGAAGGTGTAGGCCAGCCGCCGGTAGGGCTCGGCCTCCAGCACCACCTGGGCCGGGTCGGCCATCACGACGCCTAGCCGCTCCCAGGTCATGGTCGAGCCGACCTGCCAGTCGGTGTCGAAGGTGACCTGCCAGTACCGGCTGGTGAACGCCGGGTCGGTGATCGCCTGCCACAGCTTCTGCGGCGTGGTCCGGATGTACGTGGTGTAGGCGAACTCGTCCATGTCCTGTTGCTCCAATGCCGTCTTCAGATCCGCGAGGGTGTGCACCCGCCCGCGGTGGTAGCGGTCGATCCAGCGGTCGGCGATGGCGTTGATCGGCTCGGCGTTGAGGAAGTGCAGCTTCTCCCTGCCTCGCCACACGGTGGTGACGAGGTTGGCCTCTTCCAGCACCGCCAGGTGCTTGCTGACCGACTGCCGGGCCATGTCCAGCCCTGCGCACAGCTCACGCAGGGTCTGCCCGTTGTGGGCGTTGAGGCTGTCCAGCAGGGCGCGGCGGCTCGGGTCCGCCAGCGCCTTGAACACGTCGTCCATTGCCATCCCCACATGCAGCCGTCCGGCTGCATGTCTCGACCATAGGCAGCCGATTGGCTGCATGTCAAACTTCGCCGCTTCGACACGCTTCCGCCATGCGCCCGGCCTAGCGGCAGTCATGAATACGTGGTAGGAATTCTCCACACATCTATGTCTCAGCTGAAAATTCCTTCACACCCCCGGAGGCTCGCATGAGAAAGGTCCTAGCAGGTCCAGCCGTCCTGGTCGCGATGTCCATCGCCGTCGCCGGTTCGGCTCTGGCGGGCACGGCGGCGCGGGCCAAGCCCGCGGACGCCGTCGCCGAGGGCGGCCGGACCGTCGGCTACCACGGATACCGCGTCACCGTGCCGACCTCGTGGCAGGTCGTCGACCTGAGCGCCGATCCGACGGCGTGCGTGCGGTTCGACCGGCCGACGGTCTACCTCGGACACCCGGGCGACCAGTCGACCTGCCCCGCCGACCTGGTCGGGCGCACCGCGGCCCTGATCATCGAACCGCTGGACGCCGTCTCGGCGGCCCGCCTCACCCCGCAGGCAGCCGTCACCGCGCCGGGCACGGCGGTCGCGGCCGGCGCCGTGTCCCACGACGACGCGATCCAGGTCGCGGTGCGCGCCGCGGGTGTGCTGGTCACCGCTGCGCACACCCCGGACACCGAGGACGCCGTACGCCGCATCCTCGCCTCGGCGAAGCTGGGCCGCGACGCCAAGCCCGCCGCCGACAGCCTGCTCACCGCAGCGGCGTCCACCAGGACCGCCACCGCCGCGGCACCCCTGGCGGCAGCCGGGCCGCAGCCGGGCGTGTACACCGGCAAGGGCTTCGACACCTGCGCCGCCCCGTCCCAGTCGACCATGAACGCGTGGCGCAACAGCTCGCCCTACCGGGCTATCGGCGTCTACATCAGCGGTGCGAGCCGATCCTGTTCGCAGCCCAACCTGACCGCGAGCTGGGTGACCAACCAGACCAACAACGGCTGGCGGCTGATCCCGATCGAGCTGGGTCGCCAGGCCCCGTGCGGCACCCGGCTGCCGAAGATGTCCGCCGACCCCACCACGGCACGCTCGCAGGGCGTGACGGCCGCGAACAGCGCGGTCGGCGCGGCCCAGGCGCTCGGCATCCCGGCCGGCAGCGCGATCTACAACGACATCGAGCAGTACCCGTCGAACGCCTCCTGCAAGGCCGCCGTGCTGTCGTTCCTGTCCGGCTGGACGGAACAGCTGCACGTGCGCGGTTACCTGTCCGGGATGTACTCCAGCGGCTCGTCGGGCATCACCGACGTCTGCAGCGCCTACTACGACACCCGCTACACGCGCCTGGACCACCTGTGGATCGCGTGGTGGAACGGGGTGGCCGACACCGACGCCGGCCCGTACTGCGACGACGCCTACTACACCAACCACCGGCGGCTGCACCAGTACGTCGGGGAGGTGCTGGAGACCTGGGGCGGGGTGCAGATCAACATCGACCGCAACTACCTCGACGTGTCGACGGTCGTCTCGGAGGAGCCGCCGCCGACGTCGTGGAGCGCCGTCGTGGACAACGCCACCGCCGGCGGGTTCACCGCCGGCGCGAACTGGGGCACCTCGGCGTTCTCCGCCCAGCGCTACGGCGCCGACTACCGCTTCGCCGACCCGGTCGCGGCCAGCGACCCGGCCTGGTTCCGGGTGAACATCCCGCAGACCGCGTCGTACGAGGTCGCGATCTGGTATCCGGCCAACGCCGGCTACAACAGCGCGACGCCGTACATCGTGGCCACCACCTCGGGAAACCAGTCGGTGACCGTCGACCAGCGGGTCAACGGCGGCCAGTGGATCTCACTGGGCGTCTTCACGCTCGCCGCCGGTGACGGCGACAAGGTCGGGGTGAGCCGGTGGACCACCGGCACCGGCTACGTCGTCGCCGACGCCGTGCGCTTCACCCGCGTCTAGGCGGAACCGTCCCGGGGACCCGGCCGCGAGCACGGGTCCCCGGGACGGCAGGTCAGGTCAGGCCGGTGCGCCGACGGCCGGCGACAGAAACTCCCGACCCAGGTCGCGGGCCTGCGCGACAGCCCCGGTCAGCGCCGCCTCGCGCTGGTGCGGGGTGATGTCCATCGGCTGGGCGTGGATGAACCGCTGGTCGGTGATGCCGACGAAGCCGAAGATCGCCCGCAGGTACGGCTCCTGGAAGTCGTACGAGTGCAGGTAGGAGCCCGCCGAGTAGTCCGCGCCGCGGGAGGTCACGCAGACCAGACGCTTGCCGTTGACCATCGGCACGACCTGGCCCGTCTCGTCGTACCGGAACAGGTATCCGGGCTGCACGAGGCAGTCGATGTAGTACTTCAGCGCGTACGGCACCCCGAAGTTCCACATCGGCGCGGTGATCAGATACGCGTCGGCGGAGACGAAGTGCTCGATCAGGGACTCGATCTGCGCCCACGACTCCGCATGGCTCCGGTCGATCGGGCGGCCCACCATCAGCGTGTACTTCGCCTCGATGTTGTCACCCGCCATCGCCGGCAGGTCATGCTGGTACAGGTCGACGACGTCGACGGTGACGTCACCGGACTGCTCGCGAACGCCATTCAGAAATGCCTCGGAAACCCGAAGCGAATGGGATTCGGAACCACGGGGCGTGGCGATGATGTGCAGAATGCGCATGGCGTTCCCTCATCAGTGGAAGTGAAGGCAAATGTAGCGACGGCCAGCGGAAACGTTACCGATGTGTCGGAAGTTGGCAGTCATTGGAGTGACGTCTGTGGACCAATGCGAATTACGTTCGTTACCATTCGCATCCGATCCGGACAGACATGATCCCGACCTCCCGCGCAAGGAGTGCGATTCGCCGCCCGACGCGCTCCGGCGTAGGGTTGGCCACGGAGATCCACTACCGGAGAGGCACCCGCATGAGCAGCGTTCTGGTCACCGGCTCGGCAGACGGCATCGGCCTGCACACGGCGCGCGAACTGCTCGCCCTCGGGCACCGGGTGGTGCTGCACGCCCGCAACGAGCAGCGTGCCGCGCAGACCCGCGACGCGGTGCCGGGAGCGGCCGCGGTGCTCGTCGGCGACGTGTCGTCCCTGGCGCAGACCCGTTCACTGGCCGCGGCGGCGACCGCGCACGGACCGTTCGACGCGGTGATCCACAACGTGGGGGTGGGCTCGGCCGCCCGGCGCGAACTCACCGAGGACGGCATCGAGCGCACCTTCGCCGTCAACGTGCTCGCCCCGTACCTGCTGACGGCCCTGATGCCGCTGCCGCAGCGGCTGGTCTACCTGACCTCCGGGCTGGAGGCGGCCGGCCGGGCCGACTTCGACGACCTGCAGTTCGAGCACAAGGCGTGGAGCGGCATGCAGGCCTACAGCGACTCGAAGCTGCACGACGTGCTGCTGGCGTTCGCGGTGGCGCGGCATTTCCCGGCGGTGCTGAGCAACGCCGTCGACCCGGGGTGGATCAAGACCCGGATGGGCGGCCCGAACGCCCCCGACGAACTCGCCGACGGAGCCGAGACGCAGGTGTGGCTGGCCACCGCCGACGAGGCCGAGGTCGGCTTCAGCGGCCGCTACCTCAAGCGCCGCCAGGACCTGCGCGCCAACGCCGCCGCCTACGACATCGCCGCCCAGGATCGCCTGCTGGCCGCCTGCGCCCACCTCACCGGGGAGAAGTTCCCGGCCTGAGTCCACCGGTCTCTGCAGTTTCAGGGAAACCGCACCTTCGGCGTCCCTGGTTGCTGCACTTTCGGCGAAACTGCAGCAACCAGGGCGCAGTGATCACTGCCAGGGTTCGGTGCCGACGGAGACGGTCTGGCCGGTACGGGCGGACTCGTCGATGGCAAGGCTGATCAGGTGGTCCTGGCAGGCCTGGGCCAGGGAGTACGGCTGCTCGGCCTCGCCGCGCGCCCAGCGGCCGGTCGCCTCCAGGATGGTCGCGATGGCGATCTCCTCGTCGGACAGCCGTACCCCCGCGTAGGGGTTGGTGTAGACCACGGAGCCGTCGAAGCTGATGTGGTCCAGGTCGAAGCCTTCGAGGTTGAGGTCGCGGCCGGTCTGGCGGCGGCGCAGCTCCGACTCCAGCACGGTCCGGGTGCCCTGCAGGCGCACCACCCGGTCGTCGACGAGTTCGCCAAGGCTGCCGCGGACCAGGATGCGCCGGGTGCGCAGCTGGTTCCACCACTGGTTGTCGGTGAAGTCGTACAGGCCGCTGCGGCCGCCGAAGTCGATGGTGGCCAGGGTGTTCATGGCGGGCTTCGGGGTGGCGTCGTCGCGCCAGCCGGCCGGGCTCATCGGGTCGGCCAGCGGCGCGGTGAACGTGCGGGCGTGCACGCTCGCCGGGCCCATGCCGACGTCGAGCATGCCGCGCAGCATCGACACCGCGTGGTAGCCGTGCGTGGACGACACCTGCGCCGAGGTGCGCTCGCCGATGACGCCGGAACGCAGCACCGCCAGCCGTGCGGCGTGGTCGGGCAGCAGCAGGTACTGCTCGGCGACCTGGACCTTCTCGGCCTTGCCGACCTGCGCCCAGAGCTTGCGCAGCCCGTCGAGATCAGGGGCGGGCGGGGTCTCCGACAGGACCGGCAGGCCGCGCTCGACCAGCGTCTCGACCAGGCCGGGGTTCACGCCCCACGGCACCGAGGTGATGACGTACTCCGGGTCGGTGCGCAGCAGGTCGCCGAGGTCCTGGGTGACCGGCAGCCGCCAGCGCCCGGCCACCTCGGCGGCGGCCTCGACGGACCGGGTCATCACACCGGTCACCGTGAACCGCTCGGGCATCAGCTCGGCGAGTTTGAAGAAGAACTGCGCACGCCAGCCGCGCCCGACGACCGCGTACCTGATGGGGTTCTGAGTCACCGGCAAACCGTACGCCCCGGGCACCCGGGCGCATGACACACCATGCTCCGCCCGGGTGCCCGGCACGCCCGGCGGTCGTCGTGGCGGCACGGCGCGCGACGATCGCCGGAGACGGCCGTCGCCTCGCCCCACCGACGGACCGGCGACGACCTGCGCCCGGCGGCCTTCTCCCCCGGCCGGACAGGCGCAAGAATGATTAGGAAACTTTCTTAAATACAGTTCGAGTCAACCATCGGCACCGATCCAAGTCAAGGCATCAATCGATGCGGACCGGCCCCGTTGGCAGACGGGTGCGGCCGTAACGCATCATCGAAGGCCACACGGGCGTGGAGGGGAGGTCAGGTTGCGCATCCTGCTGGTCGAGGACGATCTGCGGGTCGCCACCGCGATGAGCGCCGCGCTGACCCGCCGCGGGTACGACGTCGAGCACGCTGCCACCGCCGCCGCGGCCCTGTCCGCCGCCCCCTGCGACCTGGTGCTGCTCGACCTGTCCCTGCCCGACGGCGACGGCCTCGACGTGTGCCGCACCCTGCGCGCCCGCAGCCCCCAGCTGGGCATCATCGCGGTCACCGCCCGCGGCGAGGAGCGCGACCGGGTGGTCGGGCTGCGCGTCGGCGCGGACGACTACGTGGTCAAGCCGTTCTCCATGGTCGAACTGCAGGCGCGCATCGAGGCGGTGCTGCGCCGGGCCGCGTACGCCTCCCCCGAACTGATGGTCATCGTCGCCGGCCGGATCCGCATCGACGTGCCAGCCCGCGCGGTCACCGTCGACGGCAACGACGTCGCGCTGACCCGCAAGGAGTTCGACATCCTGCTGTCGCTGGCCCGCCACCCCGGGCTGGTCATCACCCGCGACCGCATCCTGCTCGACGCCTGGCAGACCACCTGGGTCGCCCGGCACACCGTCGAGGTGCACGTCGGCTCCCTGCGCGGCAAGCTCGGCGACCCGCGGCTCATCGAATCGGTGCGCGGCGTCGGCTACCGGCTGCGCGGCGAGTAGCCGTGCGCCAACGCCTGGCCGCCAGCTACCTGCTGCTGATGACGCTGGTCCTGCTCGCCCTGGAGATCCCGCTCGCGCTGACGCTGGCCAGCCGCGAGTCCGACCTGGTCCGCGCCGACCGGCTGGCCGACGCCACGCGCTTCGCCGCCCTGGCCCGGCCCGGCCTGCGCACCGACACCGTCGGCACCGTCCGCGACGAACTGGCCCGCTACGACGAGCTGTACGGCATCGGCGCGGCCGTGCTGGACCGCGATCGGCACACCTTCGTCCGCTCGGTGAGCTACCACCTCGAACCCGGCCGGGGCGAGGCGGCCGTACGCGCCGCGCTGGCCGGGCAGCAGTACAGCTCGGCCGAGTCGGTGCTGCCCTGGACCGGCGATCCGATCGTGGTCGCCGTGCCGGTCAACGACAACGGCGAGGTCCTCGGCATGGTGATCATCGTGTCGCCGGCCGACCGGGTCCGCGACGCGGTGACCTTCTGGTGGCTCGCCCTGGGCGGCATCGGCCTGCTCGCCGCGCTGGCCTGCGTGCTCACCGCGCGCAGCCTGGCCAACTGGGTGCTGCGCCCGGTCACCGTGCTCGACGCGATGACGCACGAGGTCGCCGCGGGCGACGGCAACACCCGGATCTCCGCCCAGGCCGGCCCGCCGGAGCTGCGGCGGCTCACCCGCAGCTTCAACGACATGGCGGGAGCCGTCGCCGACGCCATGGAACGCCAGCGCGCCTTCGTCGCCCACGCCAGCCACCAGCTCCGCAACCCGCTCACCGCGCTGCGCCTGCGCGTCGAGGAGCTGGGGCCCAGCCTGGCCGACGACGACGGCCGCAGCGAGCACCGGCTCGCCCTGGAGGAGACCGACCGGCTCGCGACGGTGCTCGACGGCCTGCTCACCCTGGCCCGCGCCGAACGCGGCCGGCACCAGCTGGTCACCATCGACGCCGTCGCGGTCGCGCAGGCGCGGGTCGCGGCGTGGGAGCCGCTGGCCCGCCACCACGGCACCACCCTCACGCTGACCGTCGGACTGCCGGTGGCGCTGGTGCACGTCGTGCCGACCGCGCTCGACCAGACCCTGGACGCGCTGATCGACAACGCCGTCAAGTTCAGCGGACCGGGCGGCCGGGTCGAGGTGGAGGTCCGCACCGCCGACGGCGGGATCGCGGTGCACGTGCGCGACGACGGCCCCGGCATGACCGACGCCCAGCTCGACCAGGCCACCGAACGCTTCTGGCGGGCCCCGGACGCGCAGAACATCGACGGCTCCGGACTGGGCCTGACCATCGCGGCCGTGCTCGTCGACGCGTCCGGCGGCAAGCTCGCGATGACCCACGCCGGCC
This sequence comes from Catellatospora aurea, assembly GCF_042663325.1. Taxonomy (NCBI): domain Bacteria; kingdom Bacillati; phylum Actinomycetota; class Actinomycetes; order Micromonosporales; family Micromonosporaceae; genus Catellatospora; species Catellatospora aurea. The sequence goes on along the minus strand of NZ_JBHTAC010000003.1, from coordinate 287,200 downwards.
AGCGCGGCCTCGACGCCCGGGTGTGGCTGCCCGGCCTGGACACCGCCGCCTAGCCGGTACGTCCCGGCAGCACGCGCGGCCGGCCGGTCACGGCACGCGCCAGACGGTCGACGCCCAGGTGCCGTCCGCCAGGAGGAGGTCGATCCCCAACGTGTTCTCCGGGAACCCGAACATCGTCACGGGGGTGGCGGCCTCGTACTCAGGCGGCAGGACAATCCGCCCCTCCGGGCGCAGTTCGGCCGTGCACACCAGCGGCGGCGCCTCGAACACCGACAGCGCGACGCGGGACTCGGACAGGAAGCAACCATAGAGGTCGAAGCCCTCGTCCTCGCCGAGCACCGCTGTGGTGAGTTCGTGCAGCAGCGTCAGATCGGGCCAGGACACGACGCGGACCGATGCGCCGAAGCTCGGATGCGGCATCAGCAGCAGCCGGCTTCCCGACGGGCTGAAGGCGGCGGTCACCACGTCGTCCAGAATGCGCTCGACGCTCACCCCTGTCGCCGTCGGCGCGGACTCGGAAGACGGAGCTGCCGTCCTGGCCCTCGCCCGCGTCCAGGAGAACCGAGCCGTCGTGCGGATGCGCCAGGGCGACCATCTCGGGGTCGGCGGTCGGCAACGGCGCCTCGTCGACGACCGCGCCCGCCGGGCTGACCAGCAGCACCCGGGGAAAGCCGCCGAGGCCGGACTTCGGGACGGCTGCTCCCACCGGGAGGTCGTCGGGCGGCGCGGTCACCAGGAGGCCGCCGTCGCGCAGCAACGTCGCGGAATCGGCACCGCGCACCGCCACGCGTACGTCCACACCGTCGCGACGGATCGTCAGGCCCCCGTCGCCGGCCATGACCACCGTGGCCAGATCGGACGAGGCGTTGAGCAGCCTGCCGGCTGGAGCCTCAGCTGCCGCGATCGTCTCCAAGCGGTGATCCAGAGCCTCTACGCGGCCGCCGGTCAGGCGGTATGCGGGGCCGGGCCCCAGCGTGCCCGGTCGCAGGTCCCAGCCGATTCTCAGATCGGTGCGCCGGGCGATGAGCTCGGCAGTGATGCGGCGCATCGGCACATGCTAGGCGGTCACGCCGAAATCCCGCCGCACACTCTCTTGCGCGGACTGGTCTGTAATGCAAAGCTTACTGCATGACACATGAGTCCGTTCCTCAGGCGAACAGTCCTCACGAACTGCTGGCGTCGGTGCGCGACCTGACGCGCCAGGTCCGTGTCGCTCAGCGCGGGACCTGGTTTCCACTGCTGGTCCTCGCGATGGTCACACTCCTCGCGATTCCCGTGTATCGATACGCCCCCTACTGGGACGTCTTCAGCGCCTGCGAATCCGACGCGGACCACATGGTCTGCCCCGCACCCAACCCGGCCGAACTCGCGTACTGGACCGTCGCGCTCACCGTCGCCTACGCGGTGATCGCAGGCTTCTACGTCAGGCAGTCCCGGCGGCGCGGCGTGGGCAGCCCGATCCGCCCCTATGTCGTCGTGGGCGTCGCGCTCGCCGTGCTGATGACGGCCGTGTCGATCTGGCTGACGTTCCACCCGGTCATTCCGGTGCCCGCCGACCCGTCCTCGCCCGCCGACATCACGGTGGGGCCCGCGGCGTGGCTGGTGCACGGGCTGGCCAGTCCCGTGGCCGTGATCGGGCTGGCGCTGCTGGTCCTCGCCTGGGTCGAGCGCCACTGGGCACTGGCGGCGTACAGCGTTGCACTGCTGGCTATCGTGGCGATCATGGGCGGTCAGGTCATCCAGTCGTCGTCGCGGTGGTTCTTCCTGCCGCACCTGCTCGTCCCGGCGGCCGTGCTGCTGCTCGGATCTGCCGTCTTCGCCCTGTTCCGGCCGGCGACCGAGGCCAAGGCGTGATGACCGAGCATCCGGCCAACGGCCTCGACGACGTCGTCCACCAGCGCGTCCGGCTGGGCATCATGGCCATCACGCACCAGGCCCGCCAGGTGGAGTTCGGCTTCCTGCGCGAGACCCTGCAGCTGACGGCAGGCAACCTCGGACAGCACCTGACGGTGCTGGAGAAGGCCGAACTGATCCGGATCGAGAAGGGCTACGAGGGCAAGCGCCCCCGCACCTGGGTCACCCTCACCGCCGCCGGCCAGACCGCCCTGCGCGCCGAGATCTCCCACCTGAAGCAGCTCATCCACCAGGTCGAACAAGCCGACACCGCACCGGCCGACCACTGACCGGCAGCCGCGCCACTCCTGCCCTACCCCTGCCGCAACTCTTAACGACTCGCGGCCTCAGACACGGCCCAAGGCCGCGAGTCGTTAAGAGTTGCGCGGGGCGCGGGGCGCGGGGCGCGGGGCGCGGGGCGCGGGGCGCGGGGCGCGGGGCGGGTCAGGGCTTGATGGATTGGTAGTAGCGGGCTGCGCCGGGGTGTAGGGGTAGTGGGGCGGTCGCGATGGCCGACTGGGGGTTGAGGCGTCCCGCGGCCGGGTGGGCGACCCCGAGCTCGTCGCGGTACTGCATGAGCAGGCGGGTCAGCTCGTACACCAGGTCGTCGGGCATGTCCGCGCCGACCACGAGGTAGTTCGGGTCGGCGACGGTGCTGATCGGGTCGAGCCCGTAGACCGAGGACGGGATGTCGCGGCTGACGTAGACCTCGCTGTAGCGCACCCGCAGCGGCTCGGTCCACTCGCCGAGTTCGACGAGCCGGATCGGCATCGCGTCGACGAGCTGCTCGACGGCCTTGACGGGCGGGCCGCCGGAGAAGAAGAACGCGTCGATCTCGCCGGCGGCCAGCGCCTGCGCGGAGGCGTCCAGGCCGAGCTGGCTGATCTTCACCTGGTCGCCGGACAGTTCGGCGACGTCCAGCAGGCGGTTCGCGGTGATCGCGGTACCCGAGCCGGGCGCGCCGACCGAGACGGTGCGGCCGCGCAGGTCGGCCAGACGGCGCACCGGGCCATCGCCGCGTACCACCAGGTGCAGCAGGTCGTCGTAGACGCGCGCCACGGCCCGCACCTGGTTGCCCGTGGTGGGCAGGATGTCGGCCTGGGTGAAGCCGAGCTGCACCTGCCCGCTGCCGACGAGCCGCACGTTCTCCGCCGAGGCCGTGGTCACCAGGACATTGGCCCGCACGTGCGACAGCTCCCGGTTGATGATCGTCTTGTACGCCTCCCCGAAGACGTAGTAGACCCCGGTGCGGCTGCCGGTCGCGATGTCCAGGTGCACCGGTTCCGGCGCGGGCTCGGCGCACGCGCCCATGCCGAGCAGGACCGCCACGACCAGCGCGGCAGCCGACGGCACTCGCAGACGGACCACGGCGCAGAACCTACCCGACGCGCGCCGCACCCCGAAGCGAGCGCGCCTACGCACCCTGGTCCGGCGGGCCGGAATCAGGCGCCGTCGCCGGCCAGGTCTCGGGCCTGCGCCTCCTGCTCGGCGTCGAAGCCTGCGACACCGGTGGTGCGGAACTGCTCGGCCTGGTCGTTGATCCAGCGGGTGTGCGCCTCCCAGGCCGATTGGCGCGTCATGCCCAGCGCGGCGCCGATCTGCGCCCAAGAGGCCCCGGCACTGCGCGCGCCGCGTACCGACAGCTGCCGACCGTATCCGGCCTTGCGGATGATCAGCTCCCCGAGCGCCAGCGCCTGCAGCGATTCGTCGACCGTGAGGCCGACCTCGCCGAGCGCCTCGCGCATACGCAGGTCGTTGTAGCGGGTGACGGCCGTCTGGAGGGTGTGCTCGCGTTCGAGCTGGTCAGGCGTGGTCATTCCGTCAGGCTAGCCTGACATTCTCCAGCCTCGCCCGCTTTATGCCGACAGCTGAGCCCGCGCTCGGATGCCCGCCGGTCGTGCACCGCTGATTCGCCGGATGGCGCAGTCCTTGATCTGTTTTTGTGGACGCCAGGTGCCCCTATAGGGGCGTCCAGCGTCCACAAAAACGGATCAAGCACCAGATCCGGCCGACAGCGACCAACGCAAACCAGGGTTGTCAGACAGAACGGCAACTTGGCCGCCACCGGAAAGCGGGTCGGCACGGCACTCGGTGCGCACCCGGACCGCCAGACCGGACGCCAGGCCCCGACAACGGACGTCTCGCTCAGTGCAGGATGCCCGCGCCGTGCAGGACGCGGTGGGCGGTGCCGGCGGGGACGCTGACCAGCAGGCTGCCCGCCTGGCGGGACAGGGCGGCCTGCGCGCCGAGCAGGTGTGCACCCCGGACCAGGATCGCGGCCAGGTCCTGGTCGATGACGCGTACGCCCAGGATGTGCTTGCGCATGTGGCGGCCGGCGGCCAGCAGCACGCCGCGCCACGCGGAGCCGGCCAGGCGCAGCCGCTCGGCGTGCGCGGGGGCCGAGCCGCCGACCAGCGCCGTGCTCAGCACCGCCGCCCGCCCCTGCCGCCAGGCCCCCTCGGCGATCTCCAGGTACGCGGCGCGGTGCTCGCCCGGCACGCTGACCCGGTGCAGCAGGTAACGGCGGCGCAGCCCCGCCTCGGCGGTCTCGTGGGCGTACGGCAGGTCCAGCGCCCGCATCAGCTGCCCCATGCGGCGGGCGGCGTGCTCGGCGCTGAACTCGACCGTCCCGGCCGGCGTGGCCGGGCGACGCGGATGACCCACCCGCACTCCCCCGTCCGGCGTCAGCGACGTCGCCCGCACCAGACAGGCCAGCTCGAACGCGTCCGTCAGCCGGGATCGGTCGAGCCGGCCGACCGGCTCGCACGGGGCGGCAGCGGGCAGCAGCTCAAGGGTGGACCGCATGGCGAGCTCCCGTCGTCAACGTCGTGGTGCGGATGGTGCACCCACAGTGACGGCCACCCCCACCCGCGCGAAACACCCCCACCCCACCCTTGAGGAAAACTTGCGCAACCCCCACCTCGCCCCCCATGATCGCGACGATCTTGCGTGAACTGTTGGCCCTTTGCCCGGTTAGGGCGTCGTACCCCCAGCCCACGCAAGATCGTCGCGATCTTGGGCGGGTCTACCCCGCCGGGGGTGGGGCGGCGGCGGAGCCGTCGCGGGGTGGGAGGCGGCGGACCACGAGGCGGTTCACGGCCCAGAGGGCTACACCGCCGAGGAGGAGCCAGAGTGCCAGGAGGTAGATGCCGGACTCGCGGACGAAGGGGAGCAGGAAGACGGCGGACACGATCGCGCCCAGGATCGGGATGGCGGTGGGGGCGCGGAAGTGGCGGTGCTGGACGCGGTCGCGGCGCAGGACCAGGGCGGCGATGTTGACCAGCAGGAAGACGGCGGTCAGCAGGAGCACGGTGGTGTCGGACAGGTCGGTCAGGTCGCTGACGGTCGCCATGAGCAGGATCGACAGGGCGGTGGTGAAGGCGATCGCGATCCAGGGGGTACGACGGTTGGACAGCACCGCGAACGGGCGCGGCAGCACGTCACGCCGAGCCATGCCGTAGAGCAGGCGGGACGCCATCAGCATGTTGATCAGCATGGTGTTGGAGACCGCGACCATCGACACGGCGGAGAAGATCTGCGACACCGGCAGGTCCGGCGCACCGATCTTGACGACCTCCAGCAGCGGGCCGGTGGAGGTGGTGAGCACGTCCAGCGGCACCACCATGGCCGCGGTGAACGCCACGAGCAGGTAGACGACGGCCGCCGCGAGCAAGCCGGTGATCATCGCGGGCGGGAAGTCCTTCGACGGCTCGGTGGTCTCCTCGGCGAGGTTCACCGAGTCCTCGAAGCCCAGGAACGCGTAGAAGGCGGTAGCCGCGCCCGCCATGATGCCGGTGACGACGCCGAAGCCCTGCCCGGAGAAGGTGAACGCGGCGGCCGGGTCACCGGAGCCCTGGGCCAGCACGCTGGCCCCGACGCCGATGACGAACAGCAGGCCGGCCAGCTCGACGCAGGTGATCGCGATGTTGACTTTGATGGACTCGGCGACGCCCCAGAAGTTCACGGCCGCGACCAGCAGGATCGCCAGCGTGCCGATGAGGATCGTGGGCGGGTGCTCCACCCCGGTCAGACCGCTGAAGTAGCGCCCGCCAACCCGCGTCGCCGCGAAGCTCGCCGAGGTCACCCCCGACGCCATGATCGCGAAGGTGACGAGGAAGCTCAGGAACTTGATCTGGTACGCCCGGTCGCAGTACAGCGCCCCGCCTGCGGCCTGCGGATACTTCGTGACCAGCTCCATGTACGCGAACGCGGTCAGGAACGCCAGCACGAACGCGACCAGGAACGACGCCCAGATCGCGCCGCCGACCTCCGCGCCGACCTGCCCGGTCAGCGAGTAGATGCCGGCCCCGAGGATGTCGCCCAGGATGAAGAAGATCAGCATGGGCCGGGTGATCACCCGGCGCAGCTCGTGCGGGTCGTCGCGCTGCGGCTGCGGCGCGGGGACCGAGACGTCTGCGGTCATGGGCCGCCTCCCGGGACCGAGCGGGCACGAGACTGCCCGCTGTCTACATCCTCCCCCGTTCCCGGTCCCCGGATGATCAAAACGCCCTGGGCGGTCAGGGCAGTTCGGCGAAGCGCTCCACCCGGTCCACCGGCCCGGCGACCACGATGATGTCGCCGTACTGCAGCACGGTCGTCGCGTCGGCGTAGGTGAACTCGCTGCCCTGCGTCTTCACGCAGACGATGGTGACCCCGTGCTTGCGCCGCAGCCGGGTCTCGCCCAGCGCGACGCCCACGTACTCGTGCGGGGGCCGGGTCTTGACCAGCGCGAAGTTCGAGTCGATCTCCATGTAGTCGAGCATCCGGCCCGAAACCAGGTGCGCCACCCGCTCGCCCATGTCGTGCTCGGGCAGCACGATGTGCTTGGCCCCGATGCGCTCCAGGATGCGGCCGTGCTGGCGGCTGACCGCCTTCGCCCAGATGTCGGCCACCTCCAGCTCCACCAGCAGCGACGTCGCCAGGATGCTGGCCTCCAGGTCGGAGCCGATGGCGACCACCGCCCGGCCGAACTCGGCCACGCCGAGCTGGCGCAGCGCCTCCAGGTCGGTGGCGTCGGCGGTCACGACGTGGGTCAGCTCGCCCGCGAGGCTCTGCACGACCTTGGGCCGGTGGTCGATGGCGAGCACCTCGGTGCCGCGGCGCATCAGCTCCAGAGCCAGCGAGCTGCCGAACCTACCCAGTCCGATGACGACGACCGGGTCGTTGCCGTTCTCAGCCGACAAGGGGACGCTCCTCGGGTAGCTCGTAGTGGCGGGTCTTGGCGCGCAGCGCCAAAGCCGTGCCCAGGGTCAGCGGGCCGACGCGGCCCACGAACATCAGCACCGCGAGCAGCGCGTGGCTGGCGGCGTTGAGTTCGGCGGTGATGCCCGTGGACACCCCGACGGTCGCGAACGCCGAGATCACCTCGAACAGCACCTGGTCCAGCGGGTGCGGGTTGAGCACCAGCAGCAGGTACGTCGAGCCCGCCACGATGCCCACGCCGACCAGCGCGATGGTGAGCGCCTGCCGGTGCAGCTGCTCCGGGATGCGGCGGCGGCCGACGTTGACCGACGGCTCGCCGCGCAGCTCCGCCCAGATCACGTACGCCAGCAGGCCGAACGTGGTGACCTTGATGCCGCCGGCGGTGCCCGCGCTGCCCCCGCCGATGAACATCAGCACGTCGTACGCCAGCCAGCTCGACGGGTACATCGCCGCGATGTCGATGGAGTTGAACCCGCCGCTGCGCGGCATCACCGCGGCGAAGAACGCGTTGAGCAGCTGGTCCGCGCCGGACATGTCGCCCAGCGTGCGCGGGTTGCGGCCCTCGGTGGCCAGCAGCAGGACGGTGCCGCCGACCAGCAGCACCGCGCTCAGGGTGAGCGTCATCCGGGTCAGCACCGACCAGCGGCTGGGCCGCCGCCACGAGTGGCGCAGCTCGAACAGCACCGGGAAGCCCAGCCCGCCGACGATCACACCGACCGCCAGGGTCACGCAGATCCACGGATCGGTGTTGAACCTGACCACGCTGTCAGGCCACAGCGCGAACCCGGCGTTGTTGAACGCCGAGATCGCGTGGAACACGCCCAGGTAGACCGAGCGCACGAACGACTCGCCGTACCCCAGCATGAACCGGCCGGTCAGGATCACCGCCAGCACCACCTCGGAGGCGATGCTGAGCAGCACCACGTTGCGGACGACTCGACGCAGGTCGGTCATCTGCAGCGTCTTCGTCTCCGCCTGCACCAGCATCCGGGCCCGCAGCCCCATCCGGCCGGACAGAGCGACCGCGAACAGCGTCGCCATGGTCATGATGCCCAGGCCGCCGACCTGGATCAGGAGCATGATGATGAGTTCCCCGGCCACCGACCAGTGCGTCTCGCTGTCGACCAGGATCAGGCCGGTCAGGCACACCGCCGAGGTGGCTGTGAACAGCGCGTCGAGGAACCGGGCGGGCTCGCCCGACTCGGTGGCCAGCGGCAGCGACAGCAGGCCCGTGCCGGTCAGCGAGGCGGCCGCGAACCCCCCGACGATCACCTGCGTCGGATGGTGGAACTGGTCGAGCACGACCGTCGACACACTCCTGCGCACGCGGCGACCATACCAATGTCCTGGTCCGCGGGTGATCCCCGTCGCGGGCGCGACGATCGCCGTTCGGAGGGTGCCCGCCGTTAACGTGAACGTGCCAAGGTATGCGGCATGCGTGATGTGGACGTCCTCGTCATCGGATCCGGGCCCGGCGGGCAGAAGGCCGCCATCGCGGCCGCCAAGCTCGGCCGGCGGGTCGCCATGGTCGAACGCGGGGACATGATCGGCGGGGTCAGCGTCAACACCGGCACCATCCCGTCGAAGACCCTGCGCGAGGCCGTGGTCTACCTCACCGGCCTGAGCCAGCGCGAACTCTACGGCCAGAGCTACCGGCTCAAGGAGGACATCACCGTCTCGGACCTGACCGCCCGCACCGAACACGTCATCAGCCGCGAGGTCGACGTGGTGCGCGGCCAGCTCGCCCGCAACGGCGTGCGGCTGCACGCCGGCACGGCCCGGTTCACCGACCCGCACACCGTGCACGTCACCGGCGAACGCGGCCGCGACTTCTCGATCACCGCGGACAACATCGTCATCGCCGCGGGTAGCCGCCCGGCCCGCCCCGCCACCGTCGAGTTCGACGACCTGACCATCATCGACTCCGACGGCATCCTCAAGCTCGACCGCGTGCCGCGCTCGATGGTCGTGGTCGGCGCGGGCGTCATCGGCATCGAGTACGCCTCGATGTTCGCCGCGCTGGGCACGAAGGTCACCGTCGTCGAGCGGCGCAGCCGCATGCTCGACTTCTGCGACCTGGAGGTCGTCGAGGCGCTGAAGTACCACCTGCGCGACCTGGCGGTGACGTTCCGGTTCAGCGAGGCCGTCGCCGCCGTCGAGAAGCACCCCAAGGGCGCGATCGCGGTGCTGGAGAGCGGCAAGACCATCGCCGCCGACACCGTCATGTACTCGGCCGGGCGGCAGGGCATGGGCGACTCGCTCGGGCTGGAGGCCGCCGGGCTGTCCGCCGACGACCGCGGCCGCATCACCGTCGACGAGCACTTCCGCACCGCGGTGCCGCACATCTACGCCGTCGGCGACATCATCGGCTTCCCCGCGCTGGCCGCTACCTCGATGGAGCAGGGCCGCCTGGCCGCGCACCACGCCTGCGGGCAGCCGCTCGGCCCGATGTCGGAGCTGCAGCCCATCGGCATCTACACCATCCCCGAGATCAGCTACGTGGGCCGCACCGAGGACGAGCTGACCGACCAGCGGGTGCCGTTCGAGGTGGGCGTGTCCCGCTACCGCGAGCTGGCGCGCGGCCAGATCATCGGCGACTCGCACGGCATGCTGAAGATCCTGGTGTCGTCCGAGGACCGCAAGCTGCTCGGCGTGCATGTGTTCGGCACCGGCGCGACCGAGCTGCTCCATATCGGACAGTCCGTGATGGGCTGCGGCGGCACGGTGGACTACCTGGTCGAGGCGGTGTTCAACTACCCGACGCTGGCCGAGTCGTACAAGGTCGCCGCGCTGGACGCGACCAACAAGATGCGCCACATCGCCCACCTGCGAGACTGACCCTGGTGGACACCATGACGGCACCGGCTACGGGCGTCACGCCATACCGACGGCTGCCCTTGCCCCGCGAGCGTTCCCGGGTGCCCGCAGGCCGCCCTCGCGGGCTGGTGACAGCGGCGCTGTCCGTGCTCGTCGCCGGCCTGCTGGTGCTGCACTCCGCGGTGCCGAACACGCTCGGGCACCTGGGCAGCCTGCTGGAGTCGTTCCTGCCCTGGCTGGGCCTGGCCGTCCCGCCGCTGCTCGGCGTCGCGCTGCTGCGCCGCTCGACGCTCGCCCTGATCACCTTGCCGCTGCCCGTAGCCGCCTGGCTCGGCCTGTTCGCCGGGGTGCTCGCCCCGGCTGCCGACGAGCCGTACGACCTCACCGTGGTGCAGCACAACGTCAGCGACGAGAACCCCGACCCGTCCGGCACGGTCCGGGGCCTGCTGGAGGTCTCACCCGACCTGATCGCGTTGGAGGAGGTCACCGAGCAGGCCATGGCCTCCTACGCCGCCGCGCTGGCCCCCGCCTATCCGCATGCGGCGGTGCAGGGCACGGTCGGGCTGTGGTCGAAGTTCCCGCTGTCCGACGTGCGGGTGGTCGAGATCCGGCCACGCGCGATCGTCGACGTCTGGAGCCGTGGCATGCGCGCCACGGTGCGGCTGCCGCAGGGCGACGTCGCGGTGTACGTCGCCCACCTGCCCTCGCTGCGCCTGGGCTGGCAGCACGGCTTCGGCTCGACCCGGCGCGACGGCAGCGCCGAGAAACTCGGCGCGGCGCTGGCCGCCGAGCCGCAGGAGAAGGTGCTGCTGTTGGGAGACCTCAACGGCACCCTGGACGACCGCGGGCTCGACCCGGTCACCTCGCAGCTGGCGTCGGACCGGTCCGACTTCGCGTTCAGCTGGCCCGCGCCCGCGCCGCTGTCCCGCATCGACCACGTGCTGGCCCGCGGCTCGACGGTCACCCGGGTCTGGTCGCTGCCCCGCACCGGGAGCGACCACCTGCCGGTGGCCGCCCGCATCCGACTCTGAGAGCGCCATACCCGCTCGCCGGGCCGGGTCTTCGGGAGAGGATGGAGTCCGCAGCACGGCTTCTCGATCACTAGGACACCGCCGCCCCGGGCGTGCGAACCCGTGCCCGGCGTGATGGGGTATGAGGTGGAAGGGACGCACCGGGGCGGCCGCAAACATCGAGCTTTCACGACCAGGAGTCACACCATGGCAGCACAGATCGGTGTCACCGGGCTGGCGGTGATGGGCGCCAACCTCGCCCGCAACCTGGCCCGCAACGGCTACACCGTGGCGGTGCACAACCGCAGCCGCGCCCGCACCGACGCGCTGATCGCCGAGCACGGCGGCGAGGGCGACTTCGTCCCCACCGAGACGATGGCCGAGCTGGTCGGCGCGCTGGAGAAGCCGCGCCGCGTACTGATCATGGTCAAGGCCGGCAAGCCGGTCGACGACGTGATCGCCGAGCTGGTGCCGCTGCTCGACAAGGACGACATCATCATCGACGCGGGCAACTCCCACTACACCGACACCCGCCGCCGTGAGGCCGCACTGGCGGAGAAGGGCCTGCACTTCGTCGGCGTGGGCGTGTCCGGCGGTGAGGAGGGCGCGCTCAAGGGCCCGTCGATCATGCCGGGCGGGTCGAAGAAGTCGTACGAGTCGCTCGGGCCCATGCTGGAGAAGATCTCCGCGCACGTGGACGGCGAACCGTGCTGCTCCTGGATCGGCACCGACGGCGCCGGCCACTTCGTGAAGATGGTCCACAACGGCATCGAGTACGCCGACATGCAGGTCATCGGCGAGGCGTACGACCTGCTGCGCTCCGGCGCGGGCCTGGAGCCGGCCGAGCAGGCGAAGATCTTCGCCGAGTGGAACAAGGGCGACCTGTCCTCCTTCCTCATCGAGATCACCGCCGAGGTGCTCGGCCACGTCGACGCGAAGACCGGCAAGCCGTTCATCGACGTCGTGGTCGACGCCGCGGGCATGAAGGGCACCGGCGGCTGGACCGTCATGGCGGCCCTGGAGCTGGGCTCGCCGGTCACCGGCATCGGCGAGTCGGTGTTCGCCCGCGCGCTGTCGTCGCAGTCGGCCCAGCGCCCGACGGCGCAGCAGCTGCTGGCCGGCCACGAGGTCAAGGTGGACCTGCCCGACACGTTCGTCGAGGACGTGCGCCAGGCGCTGTACGCGTCCAAGCTGGTCAGCTACGCCCAGGGCCTGGACATGCTGGTGTCGGCGGCCAAGGAGTACGGCTGGGAGCTGGACCTGGCGGCGATCGCGTCGCTGTGGCGGGGCGGCTGCATCATCCGGGCGGCACTGCTGCGCACCATCACCGAGGCGTACCGCAGCGAGAACCCGCCCGCGAACCTGCTGTTCGCGCCGGAGTTCACCGAGGCGATCGGGGCGGCCGTGCCGGCCTGGCGCCGCGTGGTGGCCACCGCCGCGCAGTTGGGCATCCCCGCCCCGGTGTTCTCCTCCTCCCTGGCGTACTACGACGGCCTGCGCCGCGAGCGGCTGCCCGCCGCGCTGACCCAGGGCCTGCGGGACCTGTTCGGCGCGCACACGTACAAGCGCGTCGACGCCGAGGGCACCTTCCACACGCTGTGGTCGGGCGACAAGTCCGAGGTCAAGCAGGACTGACCCATTTCACGAACAAAGCTCCGTTCATGCCGTTTTCCAGCATGAACGGAGCTTTGTTCGTGCCGCCCTGTGCGGAACCTTCAGGAAGACCCGCTACGGTGTGGGTTCTGTCTTGAACATGTCGAGGAGTGAACGCCCGTGGGCGGCTACGGCACCCAGGTTCTGCTGGTGCTTGTCCTGATGTTGATCAACGGAGCGCTTTCCGGCAGCGAGATGGCTCTCATCTCGCTGCGCGAGTCGCAGATCCAGCGGCTCGAGCGCTCCTCCTCCGGCGGCAGGGTGCTGGCGCGCCTGTCCCGGGACCCCAACCGGTTCCTCGCCACCATCCAGATCGGCATCACCCTGGCCGGCTTCCTGGCCTCGGCCTTCGCGGCGACGTCACTGGCCAAGCCGCTGGTGCCGGCGCTGGCCTTCCTGGGTTCGGCGGCCGAGCCCGTCGCCATCATCATCGTCACCCTGATCCTGACCTTCCTCACCCTGGTGCTCGGCGAGCTGGCTCCCAAGCGCATCGCCATGCAGCGGGCCGAGGGCTGGGCGCTGGTCGCCGCCCGGCCGCTGGACTGGATGGCCAGCGCGTCGCGGCCGTTCGTGTGGCTGCTCGGCAAGGCCACCGACATGATCGTGCGTATCGCCGGGGTCGACCCGCGGGCCGGCCGGGAGGAAATCTCCGCCGAGGAGATCCGCGACCTGGTCGTCGCGCAGCGCAGCTTCACCGCCGAGCAGCGCGAGATCATCTCCGGGGCGTTCGAGATCAGCGAGCGGGACATCCGCGACATCCTGATCCCGCGCCGCGAGGTCGTCACCCTTCCCGCGGACCTGTCCGCCGAGGAGGGCCTGGCCGTGCTGGCCGAGACCGGCCACAGCCGCGCCCCGGTGGTCGGCGACGGCGACCTCGACTCGGTCGTCGGCGTGGTGCACCTGCGCGACCTGCTCGGCGACGGCGGCCCGGTCGGCGAGCGCGCCCGCACCGCGGTCTTCCTGCCGGAGACGCTGTCGGTGTCGGACGCCATGCGCCAACTGCGCAACCAGCGCGAGCAGTTCGCCCTGGTGGTGGACGAGCACGGCTCGATCGACGGCATCATCACGATGGAGGACCTCGTCGAGGAGGTCGTCGGCGAGATCTACGACGAGACCGACCGCGACATCGTCTCGGTGGTGCGCGAGGCCGACGACGTGTTCCTGGTGCCGGGCTCCTTCCCGCTGCACGACCTGCCGGACCTGGGCATCGACCTGAACCGGCTGGGCGAGATGGACTACACCACGGTCGCCGGCCTGGTGCTGGACAAGCTCGGCCACATCCCCACCAAGACCGGAGAGACGGTCAAGGCCCCGGGCTTCACCGCCGAGGTCACCGAGATCGACGGCCGCAGCATCGCCCAGATCCGCCTGCGCCTGGTCCGCAACCACGACCGCCACCAGGACCGCAACCCCGCCGTGTGATCATCGGACTTGCCTGGCACCTGTGCGTATCTTGAACGCTCATTCGCCCAGGTGCCAGGCAAGTCGACGGATCTTGACCGGCGGGCCGTGCGGCGTCAGCGCGGCGTCGTCGGGTCCGGCGTGAACGCGGGGCCGTGTCCGGGCACGATCAGGACCGGGTTCAGGGCGAGCACCCGGGCCCGGGATGCGGCCAGTGCGACCCCGTCGGCGGCGACCGGGTCTTCCGGCGGCCCGTCGGCGTGCCACCACACGTGGGTGAACGCGACGAGCCCGTCGGCGGTGTCGACCAGTGTGGTGATGTCCTCGGCGGTGTGCCCGGGGGTGCGGATGAGCCGGATGGCGTCGGACAGCGCGTAGCCCTCGGCGTCCCGGCTGACCCACTGATCGTCCACGTAGTAGGCCCAGTGGTCGTGGTAGCGGGCGTTGCGGAACAGCGCCGCGTTGATGGTGTGGTCCGGGTGGTGGTGGCTGAAGATCACGTCGGTGACGTCGTCGGGGTCGACGCCCAGGTCGGCCAGCGGCCCGAGGATCCGCTGCCGGTCCGCGACCATGCCCGGGTCCACCACCACGATGGTGTCCCCGTCCCGCAGCAACGCGACGGTGCTGGCCACCCGTTCACCGACGTACCCCGCGTTCAGCACCCACCACTGCGCCGCCATGCCCTCACGCTACCGGGAGCCCGTCCCGGCCGCTCCGCTCGGCTGCACTTTCCAGGAAACTGCAGGAACTGGAAGTCCGATTGCTGCAGTTTCCTGGAGAGTGGACACTGCGGCTGCCGGTGGGGGGTCAGGCGGTGAAGGAGTGGCGGATGAGGGAGCCGCCGTCGACGACGAGGGTCTGGCCGGTCATCCAGGAGGAGGTCTGGCCGGCCAGGAAGACCACGACGTTGGCGATGTCCTCGGGCTCGCCGATGCGGCCGAGCGGGGTGTGCTGGTTGATCAGCTCCTCGTTGTTCTCCCACAGGGCCTGGGCGAGCTTGGTGCGCACGATGCCCGGCGCGATGCCGTTGACCCGCACCTTCGGGGCCAGCTCGGCGGCGAACTGCCGGGTCAGGTGGATGACGGCGGCCTTGGTCGCGTTGTAGTAGCCGATGCCCGGCTCGGTGGCCAGGCCGCCGACGGAGGCGATGTTGACGATCGCACCGCCGTTGGCGGCCATCGAGGCGTGCCAGACGGCCTGTGTCCACAACACGATGGACAGCTGATTGACCTGCACGGTCTTCTCCGCGCGGGAGACGTCGAGGTCGACCATGGGGCCGAAGTACGGGTTGGTGCCGGCGTTGTTGACGAGCACGTCGACGGAGCCGAACTCGGCGACGGCGGCCGCGACGCAGGCGTCGGCCTGGTCCTTCTCCCCCACGTGCGCGGCCTTGGCGAGGAAGCCGACCTTCGGGTACGCCGCGCGGAACTCCTCGGCGACCGCGTCGAGCGCGTCCTGCCGCCGGGAGGTCAGCACGACGTTGCAGCCCTCGGCGGCCAGGGCGGCCGCGGTGGCCTTGCCGATGCCGCGGGAGGCGCCGGTGACCAGCGCGGTACGACCTTCCAGACCTGTGCGCACAGCTTCGCCCCTTGTCAGTCTTGAAGTCTTGTCAGTCCGTGGATGTTGCAGTCGATGTGCGCACACCATAGCGATCCGACCGACCGGTCGGTAGGGTTGGTGAGAAGCTACATACCAACCGGTCGGTATTGACGGGGCGAGCCGGGCGCGCTTGGATGGGCAGCCTGGACGGCGGCTGGTCCGCCACGGCGAGAGGGTGGGCATGAGCCACTACCGGAGCAACCTTCGTGACCTGCGGTTCAACCTGTTCGAGGTGTTCGGCCTCGGCGAGAAGCTGGGCACGGGACGCTTCGCCGAGCTGGACGCCGACACCGTCGAGCACATGCTCGCCGAGGTGGAGCGGCTGTCGGTCGGACCGATCGCGGCGTCGTACGCCGACGTGGACCGTAACCCGCCCGTCTACGACCCGCAGACGCACTCCGTGACGATGCCGGACAGCTTCCGCCGCTCGTACCGGGCGTGGATGGACGCCGAGTGGTGGCGGCTGGACATGCCCGCCGAGGCCGGTGGCGTCGTCGCCCCGCGCGCCCTGTGGTGGGCGCTGATCGAGCTGGTCCAGGGCGCGCAGGCGCCGGTGTACATGTACGGCGGCGGCCCCGGCTTCGGCGGCCTGCTGCACCGCATGGGCACGCCCGAGCAGCAGCGCATCGCCGAGATCATGATCGAGCGCCAGTGGGGCGCAACGATGGTGCTGACCGAGCCGGACGCGGGCTCCGACGTCGGCGCGGGCCGCACCCGGGCGGTGCCGCAGGCCGACGGCTCGTGGCACCTGGAGGGCGTCAAGCGGTTCATCACCTCGGGCGAGCACGATCTGAGCGACAACATCATGCACTTCGTGCTGGCCCGACCGGTGGACACGCCCGGTGCGGGCGGGCCGGGCACCAAGGGCCTGTCGATGTTCCTGGTGCCGAAGTTCCACTTCGACCACTCCTCCGGCGAGCTGGGCGAGCGCAACGGCGTGTACGCGACCAACGTCGAGAAGAAGATGGGCCTGAAGGTGTCCAGCACCTGCGAGCTGACCTTCGGCCAGCACGGGACGCCGGCGAAGGGCTGGCTGGTCGGCGAGGTGCACGACGGCATCGCGCAGATGTTCAAGGTGATCGAATCGGCGCGGATGCAGGTCGGCGTGAAGGCGATCGCGACCCTGTCGACGGGTTACCTCAACGCCCTCGACTACGCCCGCCAGCGGGTGCAGGGCCCGGACCTGACCCGCGCGGCGGACAAGACCGCGCCGCGGGTCACCATCGACCGGCACCCCGACGTGCGGCGCATCCTGATGCTGCAGAAGGCGTACGCCGAGGGCCTGCGCGCCACCTACCTGTACACCGCCGGCTGGCTGGACCGCGACCACGCGCAGGGCGCGAACGTCAACGACCTGCTGCTGCCGATCGTCAAGGGCGTCGGCTCGGAGCGCTCCTACGAGATGCTGGCCCTGTCGCTGCAGACCCTGGGCGGTTCGGGTTACCTGCAGGACTACCCGATGGAGCAGTACATCCGGGACACGAAGATCGACACCCTGTACGAGGGCACCACCGCGATCCAGGGCCAGGACTTCTTCTTCCGCAAGATCGTGCGGGACCGTTCCGTCGCGCTCGACCTGCTCGTCGGTGAGATGGAGCAGTTCCTCGACGCCAACGAGTCCACCGACGAGCTGAAGCTGGAGTGCGAGTCGCTGCGCGAGGCGATCGCCGACGTGCGCGGCATGGTGGCGACCATGTTCGGCTGGCAGCAGGCCGCAGGCGACGACGTCACCGAGGTCTACAAGGTCGGCCAGAACACCACCCGCCTGCTGATGAGCGTCGGCGACCTGGTGATCGGCTGGCTGCTGGTCCGGCAGGCCGCGGTCGCGCTGGCCGCCCTGGACGGCGCGACCGGCGACGACGTGGGCTTCTACCAGGGCAAGCTCGCGGTGGCGCGGTTCTTCGCGCGTACCGTGCTGCCGGAGCTGTCCGCGCGCCGCCGGGTGCTGGAGGCGACCGACAACGCGCTGATGGAGATCCCGGATGGGGCGTTCTAAAGCCGACGGCGGGGCCGGGGTGCGCACGCGCATCCTGGCCGCGGCCTGCGACCTGTTCGCCGAGCAGGGCTACGACGCGACCTCCGTGCAGCAGGTCGTCGACCGCGCCGGAGTCACCAAGGGCGGCCTGTACCACTACTTCGGGGCCAAGGAGGACCTGCTCGTCGAGATGTACCGGGCGGTCTTCAGCGAGCGGCTCGCGGCACTCGACGCGATCCTGGCGCAGGGACGTGATCCGGAGTGGACGCTGCGGGCGATCATCGACGACATCGTGGTCGGCACGGCGGCGATGCGGCGGGAGTCGGCGGCGGTCTCGCGCGAGCTGGCCACCATGGACAGCGGACGGACCCAGCGGCTGCAGGCCGACTGGCGGCGCTACCAGGAGGCGGTGCGGGGCCTGATCCGGCAGGCGCAGCAGGACGGGGTGTTCAGCCCGGTGGCGTCCCCGGAGGTGGTCTCCTGGTCGATCTTCGGGGTGACGAACTCGCTGCACACCTGGTTCCGGCCGGACGGCCCCAAGCCGCCCGAGGTGATCGCCCGCGAACTGGCGGACTTCGTGCTGGCCGGGCTGAAGGCGACGGCCTGAGGGCGAGGGTGGGCTCGCGCCCACCCTCGCCCGGGTCACCGCGTGAACCAGCGCTGCGCGCCGGTGCCGTTGCAGGTCCACAGGTGCACGATGGTGCCGTTGGCGGTGCCGCTGGAGCGGGCGTCGACGCACTTGCCCGAACCCGCGCCGACGATGGTGCCGTTCGCGTTGACCGTGAAGCGCTGCGCGGCGGTGCCGTTGCAGGGCCAGACCTGGATCTTCGTGCCGTCGGCGGTGCCGTTGCCGTTCACGTCCAGGCACCGGTCGCCGTAGACGCGCAGTTCGCCCGCCGCGGTGCGGGTCCAGCGCTGGTTGGCGGCGCCGTGGCAGTCCCACAGGTGCACCTGCGAGCCGGGTCCGGCGGTGCCGCCGCCGGAGTCGTCCAGGCAGCGGTGGGACAGCGGGTTGGACAGCAGCACGGCCGAGCCGACCGGCGGCACGGCGACGGGGGCGAGGCTGCCGGGCACGGACTGCAGCGCGGCGTGCCACTTCGCGGCCATCTTGTCGTAGCCGGTCTGGTTGGGGTGCAGCCCGTCGGCCAGGTCGGCCAGGGTGAGCGCGGAGTGCATGTCCACCAGGTGGGTACGCGCGCCCTTCTGCGCGACGATGCCGGGGATCGCGGCGTTGAACGTCACCGAGCGCGCCTCCTCGGTGGCGTTGCTGCGCGGGATGACCTGCGCGACGAAGATCTCGGTCTGCGGCCCGAGCAGCCGGATCCTGTCGATGAGGGCCGACAGGCGGGCCGGGGCGTTGGCGACGTCGTAGTTCTGGCCGATGTCGTTGGTGCCGATGTGCAGCAGGACGGTGCGCGGCGCGTACGCGCGCATCCAGTTGACGATGTTGGCGTCGAGCTGGTCGATACGCCAGCCGGAGTGGCCTTCGTGGTCGTGGTCGCCGAGGGCGGCGGGGCCGTTGAAGCCGGAGCCGACCAGGTCGACGGTCTGCCCGGCGGCCGCCATGCGCTGCCAGAGGTTGATGCGGTAGCCGCCGGGCACGTTGAACCCGTCGGTGATGGAGTCGCCCAGCGGCATGACGCGCACGCCGCCGTTGGTCTCGGCGTAGGCCGGGGCGGACGTGAGCAGGGTCAGGCCGCAGCAGGCGGCGAGCACGGCGGCGAACGCCGGCAGCCTGCGCAGGAAACGGCGCATGAGCGGTCCCTTCGATCAGGTAGGGGCTCGCGTGACGCCGTCCACGCAAACAATATCGTCAATGCGTGAGTTTTACCGGTATCGATGTGATTGTCAATGGCTGGGCGGCGGCAAGTGCCGTCCCGTATCGTTGATCCTTCAACGTCACCGGCCGCAAGGTGCTCACCGATGCCGACCAGTCCTGCGACGCTGCGGACCGACCTCGCTCCCGAGGAGGCTTCGCAGCCGAACCTCGGCGCACTCCTGCGGCACGTGCACCGCGACGGGCCGCTGTCACGCGCGGCGCTGGCCGAGCGGATGAACCTCAATCGCAGCACCATCATGGGCCTGACCACGAAACTCGCCGCCGCCGGCCTGGTGCACGAGCGCCGTCCCGCGGGCGAGGGCCGCTCGGGCCGCCCGTCGCTGGTCGTCACCCCCGCCGCGCAGCAGGTGTACGTGCTGGCCTTCGACGTCGCGGTGGACCGGCTCGTCGCGGCCCGCGTGGCGCTCGGCGGCACGGTCCAGCAACGCCGGGTCGCACCCCGCTCGCGCTCCGGCCCCGACCTCGCTGCCGTGGTGAGCGTGCTGGCCAGGTTCGGCCGGGAGCTGCACGAGGCCGCACCGCCGGGAGCGGTCTGCGTCGGCGTCGGCGCGTCGTACTGCGGGATGATCCGCCCCGGCGACGGCATGGTCCGCTACGGCCCCTACCTGGGCTGGGTCGACCAGGCCTTCGGCACCGAACTCGGCGAGCAGCTCGGGCTGGGCCTGCCCGTGGCCGTCGGCAACGAGGCTCACCTGGGCGCACTGGCCGAGCACGAACGCGGGGCCGGGGTCGGCGTGCAGAACCTGGTGTACCTGCACGGCGACGTCGGGGTCGGTGGCGGCATCATCGTCGGCGGCGAGGTGCTCGACGGCGAGGCGGGGTATGGCTGCGAGGTCGGCCACATGCTGGTCAACCCGCACGACGGACGGCCGTGCTCGTGCGGGGCGCGCGGTTGCCTGGAGGCCGAGGTCGGCGAGCGGGCCCTGCTCGACGAGGCGGGACGGCCGGCCGAACTGATCGGACGCGACGCGGTCCGCGCGGTGGTCACGGACGCCGAACGCGGCGACCCGGCGGCTCAGGAGGCGGTGCGGCACGTCGGCGACTGGCTCGGCATCGGCGTCGCGAACCTGATCAACCTGTTCAACCCGGGCATGGTGATCTTCGGGGGCATCATGCGCGACGTGTACGTCGGCGCCGAGCCGCAGATCCGCGGCCGGATCGAGCGCCACGTGCTGCCCGTGTCACGCGAGCGGGTGCGCCTGGCCACCGCTGGGCTCGGCGACGACACCACTCTGCTCGGCGCGGCCGAACTGGCTTTCGCCGAACTGCTGGCCAACCCGCTCGGCGCGATGGCGCACGCCGGGCGCTGACAGCGGCAGGCTCGTCAGGACCAGGACCAGGCCCGGGGCGTGGCAGCCGCGCGGTGCGGGCGGATCCGGCAGACCCTCCCGCACCGTCAGCGACAGACCTCCACGTCAGACGCCCGTATGGCCATCGCGACGGTCCGCCCCCGGACCACGCGACGACCACCCCCGTTGCCTTCTCGGGCGTCCCGTTCGGGCACCTGCCCCACGACGCGACCAGCGCGTCGTGAGATCGTCTTGCCACGGAACAGTCTCTGCTACGGGACCTATCCGTTTCCTATGCGCGAAGGGCGGGGCACGACGTGGCGGTGTTCGGCATCCTCGGGCCGGTGTCGGTCACCACGCCGTCCGGGACGGTGCCGATCGCCCGGCCGCGCAACCGGGCCGTGCTCGGCTACCTGCTGCTGCACGCCGGGCGGCTGCAGTCCACCGAGCAGATCGTGGACGCGCTGTGGGGCGGAGCCGTGCCGTCCACCGCGACCGCGCAGGTGTACGCGGCGATCTCCGCGCTGCGCGCCGGCCTGCGCCCGGCCGGGCTGGACACCTGCCTGGTCAGCCGCGCGCCCGGCTACCTGATCGAACTGGCCCTGGGGCAGCTCGACCGCGACCTGTTCAGCGCGGGCGTCACCGCCGCTCGCACGGCCGCCGACAGCGCGGACCTCACCGGCGCGGCCCGGCACGCCCGCGAGGCGCTGCGGCTGTGGCGCGGACCCGCGCTGGCCGACATCACCGCCGCGTACGCCGAACCGGCCCGCGCTCACCTCGACGAG
>NZ_JBHTAC010000003.1:0-265726 GCF_042663325.1 Catellatospora aurea | reverse complement strand
AGGCGCTGGCGTACGAGCTGCTCGCCGATGTCGAGCTGGCCCTGGGCCGGCACACCGACCTCGTCCCCGAGCTGCTCACCTGGACCGCCGCCCACCCCATCCGGGAGCGGCTGGTCAGCCGCCTCATGCTCGCCCTGTACCGGGCCGGGCGGCAGGCCGACGCGCTCGGCGCGGCCCGCGATCTGCGCCGGCTGCTGCGCGACGAGCACGGGCTCGACCCGGGTCGTGAGGTCACCGACCTGGAGGCCGCCATCCTGCGGCGCGACCCGGCGCTGGACCCGTCGCCGCCGTCCGCGGTCGCCGTCGCGGCCACGCCGGCGGGGCACGTCGTGCCGGCGCAGCTTCCCGCACCGGTGCCGGGGTTCGCCGGACGCGCGCTCGACCTGGCACACCTCGACCACCTGCTCGACGCGTCCGGGCCGCGCAGCGTGGTCGTGTCCGGCACCGCCGGGGTCGGCAAGACCGCGCTGGCCGTGCACTGGGCGCACGGGGTCACCGGGCGCTTCCCCGACGGCCAGCTGTTCCTCAACCTGCGCGGCTTCGACCCGCGGCAGCCGGCACTGCCCGCCGAGGTTGCCGTACGCGAACTGCTGCAGGGCCTGTCGATGCCCGCCCGGGAACTTCCCGACAGCCACGACGCGCAGGTCGGCCTGTACCGCAGCCTGATGGCGGGGCGGCGCATGCTGGTGGTGCTCGACAACGCCGCCGACGCCGAACAGGTCCGCCCGCTGCTGCCCGCCTCCGCCGGTTCGCTGGCCCTGATCACCAGCCGCAACCGGCTGTCCGGGCTCGCGGTCACCGACGGCGCGGCGACCCTCGCCCTCGGCCTGCTCGACGCCGACGAGGCCCGGCAGCTGCTGGCCAACCGCATCGGACCGGCCCGGATAGCCGACGACCCCGCGGCGGCCGACGACATCGTCGAGCGGTGCGCGCACCTGCCGCTGGCGCTGTCCATCGCCGCGGCGCGCGCCGCCGAGGACCCGCGTACGCCGCTCGGCACGGTCGCGGCGCAGCTGCGCGCCAGCGGCGACGGCCTGGCCCCGTTCACCGGTGAGGACGCCGCATCCGACATCCGCTCGGTGCTGTCGTGGTCCTACCGCGCCCTCAGCGAACCGGCGGCACGGCTGCTGCGGCGGCTCGGCCTGCACCCCGGTCCCGACATCGGCGACGACGCGGCCGCCGCCCTCGTCGGAGCCCCGGTGGAACAGGTCCGTCCGCTGCTGCGCGAGCTCGACCGGGCCAGCCTCGTCGCCGTGCCGCATCCCGGCCGGTACGCCCTGCACGATCTGCTCCGCGCGTTCGCCGTCGAGCTGGCCGAGCGCCACGACGGGCCCGAGCGCACGCCGGCACTGCGGCGGCTGCTCGACTTCTACCTGCACAGCGCCGTCGCCGCGGCGGTCCTGGTCGATCCCGCGCGGGAGGCGGTCGCGCTGGACCGGCCCGCCGACGGCGTCACCGCGCGCACGTTCACCGAGCGCGACACGGCGGTCGCCTGGCTGCACGCCGAGCACCACGCGGTGCTGGCCGCGGTGCGGCTGGCCCATGCCGAGGGTTTCGACACCCACACCTGGCAGCTGTCGTGGAGCCTGGTGTCCTACCTGAACTGGCAGGGCCACCACTACGACTGGCGCGAGGCGCAGGATCTCGCCCTGGCCGCGGCGTACCGGCTGGGTGACCGGGTCGTGCAGGCACGCACCCACCGCGGCGTCGGGCGCGGCCTGAACGCCGCCGGCCGTGCGGACGAGGCGATGGCGCACTACCACGACGCCCTGCGGATCTACCAGGAGCTGGGCGACGTGGTCGGGCAGGGCGCGATCCACCTGAACATCGGCGCGCTGCACGACCGGCAGCGCGAGCACGAGGCGGCGCTCGAACACAGCCGGCTGGCACTCGACCTGTACCGCCGGGCCGGGTACGAGCTTGGGCAGGCGCGCGCCCTGAACAACATCGGCTGGGCGTACACGCAGCTGGGCGAGCACCGGCTGGCGATCGAGCCGTGCCGGGAGGCGATCGCGGTCTGCCGGTCGCTGGGCGACGTGAACAGCGAGGCCGACGCCTGGGACTCGCTCGGCCATGCGCTGCACCACAGCGGACTGGTCGCCGAGGCGATCGACGGCTTCCAGCGCGCCCTGGCGATCTACCGGACGGTGGGCAACCGGGGGCTGGAGGCGGTGATCCTCATCCATCTGGGCCAGGCGCACCGGACCGCGGGCGACGTGGACGCGGCCGAGCGGGCCTTCGAGCAGGCCGCGGCGATCCGCGACGACCTGGGCGCCACCGCGGCCGAGCAGGTCCGCGCCCTGAGCACGCCACGACCCGCCTGAGCCGCCACCGCGGCGACGACCGCCCGCCTCAGCCGACGCGGGCAGGTCCCCGGGGGGGTCGCGTCAGGGCAGGTCGAGGAGCATGTCGACGGCCGGTCCGGCGGAGGTGGTGAACGTGCCCGCTTCGACGAAGCCGTAGCGGCGGTAAAGCCCGAGGGCGCGGTGGTTGTCCGTGTGCACGCCGCCGAGCAGCACGACGCGGTCGCGGTCGAGCAGACGCACCGCCGCCCAGGTCGGCGGCAGCAGCGCCGCGGCGAGGCCGCTTCCGTGCCAGGCGTCGGCGACGCACGGCCCGAACCGGACGGTCCTCGCCGGATCCAGCACGGTGCCGTGGCGCGCGTACCGGGCGAGCTCAAAGTCGGGCGGCAGCGAGAAGCTGAGGTCGACCACGGCGTCGAGCCGGTCGGTCCGGCCGCTTCGATGGACGACGAGCCGCAGCTTGTCGTACCGGCCGATGGCCTCGATCCATCCGGCGGCCTCGCCGGCATGGTCGTCGTGGCCGTGCCAGAACCGCCGGCTGGTGTCGGACAGTCCGGCGAGGAACGATGTCAGCGCCGCCATGTCCTCGGCGCGCAAGGCCCGGAAGGCGAACGAGGTGCCCGCCAGGGTCAACCGGCGCGCCAGCGGGGTGGGATCGAGGGCGAGAGCGGCGAGATCAGGCAGCACACCGCGACCCTCCCGCACGGACGCGTGCACGCGCACCCCATTTGCCACCGAGTTCCGCTCCCTGCCCGGCCGGACCCGTATCGACCCGGGCAGAACGGCACGGCGCACGACTGTTAGGAAGCTTTATTTATTGATACTCTTCGTCGCGAGTGCTCGCCCCCAGGTCCCTCACGAGCCGCCGGCACCGCGCCGCGGAGAGGAGTCCCCATGTCACGACAACGTTCGCTGGCGCTGGCCGGAGTGCTGGCGGTCGTCGCCGCGCTCGCCGTCATCCTGCCGTCGGCGTCCGCTTCGGCCGCCAACTGCGTCAGCGCGTGGCAGTCGTCGGCCGTCTACACCGGAGGCATGACCGCCTCCCACAACGGCCGCAACTGGCTGGCCCGCTGGTGGACCCAGAACGAGACGCCCGGCGTCGCCGAGGTCTGGTCCGACCAGGGCACCTGCACCGGCGGCACCACACCCCCGCCCGGCGGCACGTGCAACCACCCCAACTGGGCCGCGGGCACCTGGTACACCACCGGCAGCATCGTGCGCTACACCAACGGGCTGTACTACATCGCCGAGCACGACAACCCGGGCTACGACCCGACGATCAGCACCTGGTACTGGGACCCGTACACCTGCAGCGGAACGCCTCCGTCGACGCCGCCGACCAACCCGGGCGGTTTCGTCGTCTCCGAGGCGGCCTTCAACCAGATGTTCCCGGGCCGCAACTCCTTCTACACCTACCAGGGCCTGATCGCCGCGCTGAGCGCCTTCCCGTCCTTCGCCACCACCGGCAGCGACACCGTCCGCCGCCAGGAGGCCGCCGCGTTCCTCGCCAACGTCAGCCACGAGACCGGCGGGCTGGTCCACATCGTCGAGCAGAACACGGCCAACTACCCGCACTACTGCGACGCCGGCCAGCCCTACGGCTGCCCGGCCGGGCAGGCCGCCTACTACGGCCGCGGCCCGATCCAGCTGAGTTGGAACTTCAACTACAAGGCCGCCGGTGACGCGCTCGGCCTGCCGCTGCTGACCAACCCGTGGCTGGTGCAGCAGGACGCGTCGGTCGCCTGGCGCACCGGCCTGTGGTACTGGATGACCCAGAACGGCCCCGGCACGATGACCGCGCACAACGCCATGGTCAACGGCGCGGGCTTCGGCCAGACGATCCGCAGCATCAACGGGTCCATCGAGTGCAACGGCGGCAACCCGGCCCAGGTCCAGAGCCGGGTCACCAAGTACCAGCAGTTCGTCCAGATCCTCGGCACCACCGCCGGTGCCAACCTGTACTGCTGACCGCAGCGGGCGGCGCCTCGTCGGGGCGCCGCCCATCAGCCGTCGCGGCGCACGTAGTGCAGCAGGACGACGCCGTTGCCGAAGGTGCGGGTCCGTTGCAGGCGCAGGTCGTGCCGCCGGTCCGACGGCTGGAACAGCGGACGGCCGCGACCCAGGACGACCGGGTGCACGTAGAGCCGCAGCTCGTCGACCAGGTCGTGTTCGAGGAACGTCGCCCCGAGCACGGCCCCGCCGAGCGCGATGTCCCCGCCGACCCGCGCGGCGATCTCGCGGATCTCGTCCGGCACGACCTCGCGCAGCACGGTGGTGTTCCAGCCGGCCTGGTCGAGGGTGCGGGAGAAGACGTACTTCGGCATGTCGCGCCAGATCCGGGCGAACTCCACCTCGGGCCCGGCGGCGGCCGGGTCCTGGTCGGCGGTCGGCCAGTAGTCGGCCATCAGCTGGTAGGTGACACGGCCGTCGAAGAACGCGCCCATCGGGGCGAGCAGCGCGTTGAAGTGCTGATGCAGCTCCTCGTCGACCAGGTGCCAGTCGAGCCCGCCGTCCGGATCCGCGAAGAAGCCGTCGACGGACACCGACATCATCATCATGATCTTGCCCATGACGGCCTCCTCGCCGACCATCTTAAAGCCGCGGTCCGACGCCACCCCCGGACTGACGCCGCACCATGATCGACGGATTTGCCCGGCACCTGGGCGTATCTTGACCCGCCATACCCACATGTGCCGGGCAAGTCGAACGACCTTGACGGGACGGGCACACTCGGCGGATGGGTGTCGACGTCGCAGCGCTGGTGATCGTGCTGGGTGAGGTGCGGGCATGGCTGGCCCGGCCGGACAACGACTTCTCGTGGTCGTCCTTCGTGGACGCCGATGCCGCGCTGGCCGAGATCGACGACCTGATCGCCCACGTGCACGCCGAGGGCCGGGTGCCGTTCGCGCTGTCGGTGCTGTTCGCCCCGACCGGCCCCATTCAGGAGGTGGCCCTGTCCAGCGGCTGGGGCGACGAGTTCCTCACCCTCGCCGCCCGCTTCGACGACGCATCAGCCGGGGACCGCTGACCGCTCGCGGGCGTGATCACGCTATGGCGAAGCCCATGATCACTGCAGCCGACACGACCACGTGGCCGGGCGCGAGCGACCCTTCGGCAGCGTCGAAACCCACGCTGCCGCCGCGCTCCAGCTCAGGCGCGTTCAGGTCCACGTCCTCCAGGTGCAGGAGCAGGCCGACCTGGACACCCGCGGCGGCCGCGTACGCTGCCGCCTTCGCCCGTGCCGCCTCGACCGCCCCCGCCCTGGCCTCGTCGCGCAGCTGCTTCTTCGCGCTGACGTCGAACTCCACCGAGTCGATCTCGGACGCGCCGGCGCGCACCAGGTCGACGAGCAGCACCTGCACCGAGTCGAGGTTCGTGGTCGAGACCGAGAACGAGGCGCTGCACCGGTAGCCCAGGAAGCGCTGCTCGCCGTCGCCCCACTCCCACGCACTCTTCAGGTCGAGGCGTGAGCCGTCCACGGCGGAATCCGGCACGCCGTGTCCACGCAGCACCTCCCGGACCGCGCGGACCTTCCCGTCGACGGCTTCGAACGCGGCCTGCGGCTCCGGCTCCACCCGGGAGACCCGCAAGGCCGCCCGGCGATCACGGCCGTCCCTCAACGCAGGGCGGTGGCGGCGGCCGCCTGGACCGCCGAGGTGAGCGCGGCGAGGGCGTCCGACTCCAGCCGCCAGTGCTGCCAGTACAGCGGGACGTCGGGCCTGCGGCCGGGCACCAGTTGGCGGTAGTGGTCCGTGTCGGCGACCGGCTCCGGCAGCGCCCTGCTGGCTGCCCGGCGCGCGCTGCGGCCCGGCCGCCTCGACCCGCGTGACGGAGCGGCCACGCCCCTGCGGGCCACGCTGCTCACCTGCCTGGCGTTCACGTTCCTCAACCCGCACGTGTACCTGGACACGATGCTGCTGCTCGGCGGCCTCGCCGTGCGCGACCCGAGCCGGTGGCTGTTCGCCGCAGGGGGCGGTGGCGGCCAGCGTCGTCTGGTTCGCCGCGCTCGGCGCGGGCGCGCGCCGCCTGGCCCCCGGCACTGGCCAGGCCGGCGACCTGGCGGGTGCTCGACGGGGTGATCGCGGTGACCATGACGCTCATCGCGGTCGGCCTGCTCGCCGGATGAACCGCGGGCCTGGACGGCGATGTCGTCGTGCGGCCGCGAGTGTGCATCATCCAGGGCAAAATGGGTAAGCGAGAGCCAGGAAGATCGCCGGGACAGTCGTGCGCCGAGCCGGCGCGACGGGGCCGGCCACAAGGTTCGCGCACCGCGTGGCGGGGGCGGCCCATGAGGAGAGGAACGCGCCGATGACGTCACCAGACCCGCGTCCCACGACGACCGATGCCGGCATCCCTGTCGCCAGCGACGAGCACTCGCTGAGCGTGGGCCCGGACGGTCCGCTGCTGCTGCAGGACCACTACCTGCTGGAGCAGATGGCCAACTTCAACCGCGAGCGCATCCCGGAGCGCCAGCCGCACGCCAAGGGCGGCGGGGCGTTCGGCACCTTCGAGGTGACCCAGGACCACAGCGCCCACACCCGGGCGGCGGTGTTCCAGCCGGGCGCGAAGACCGACGTGCTCATCCGGTTCTCCACCGTCGCCGGCGAGCGCGGCAGCCCCGACACCTGGCGCGACCCGCGGGGGTTCGCGGTCAAGTTCTACACCGGCGAGGGCAACCTGGACATCGTCGGCAACAACACCCCGGTCTTCTTCATCCGGGACCCGCTCAAGTTCCAGCACTTCATCCGCTCCCAGAAGCGGCGGGCGGACAACAATCTGCGCGACCACGACATGCAGTGGGACTTCTGGACGCTGTCACCGGAGTCGGCGCACCAGGTCACCTGGCTGATGGGCGACCGCGGCATCCCGCGCAGCTGGCGGCACATGAACGGCTACAGCAGCCACACCTATATGTGGATCAACGCGCAGGGCGAGCGGTTCTGGGTCAAGTACCACTTCAAGACCGACCAGGGCATCGAGTTCTTCACCCAGGACGAGGGCGACCAGATGGCGTCCGCGGACACCGACTACCACCAGCGGGACCTGTACGAGCACATCGCCGCCGGGCAGTTCCCGAGCTGGACCCTGCACGTGCAGATCATGCCGTTCGAGGACGCCAAGACCTACCGGTTCAACCCGTTCGACCTGACCAAGGTATGGCCGCACGGCGACTACCCGCTGCACGAGGTCGGCCGGATGACCCTGAACCGCAACGTCACCGATTACCACACCGAGATCGAGCAGGCCGCGTTCGAGCCCAACAACCTGGTCGCCGGGACGGGGCTGTCGCCGGACAAGATGCTGCTCGCCCGCGGGTTCAGTTACGCCGACGCGCACCGGGCCAGGCTGGGCGTGAACTACAAGCAGATCCCGGTCAACGCGCCGAAGGTCCCGGTGCACAGCTACTCCAAGGACGGCGCGATGCGGGTCGTCAACGTCAGCGACCCGGTGTACGCGCCCAACTCCTACGGCGGGCCGCAGGCGCAGCCGGAGCTGACCGACGACGGCGGGCTCTGGTACAGCGACGGCGAGATGGTCCGCGCGGCGTACACCCTGCGTCCGGACGACGACGACTGGGGGCAGGCCGGCACGATGGTCCGCGAGGTGCTCGACGACGACGCCCGGCAGCGGCTCGTCGACAACATCGTCGGTCACCTGCTCAACGGAGTCAGCGAGCCGGTGCTGGAGCGGGCGTTCCAATACTGGCACAACGTCGACAAGGATCTCGGCGACCGTGTCGAGACCGGCGTGCGGGCCAAGCAGGGTGAACGGGATCCGAAGGCTGCCAAGCAGGCCAATCCGGCTCGGACGAGCATGCAGCAGAAGGCCTGAAGACGATGGTGCCGATCGCCTACGACAGGCGTGAGGTCACCGAAGCCGGGCGGGGCGATGCGGCCAGTCCCGTCCGGCGGCGGTCGTAGTCGTCGTCCAGGGTCCGGAACAGCCGGTCCCACAGCGTCGTGTAGAAGCCGAGGTTACGGGCAGGGTTGACGTGGTGCATGGTGTGCATGGTCGGCGTCGCCACGATCGCGAAGAACCGGGAACGGCGCCAGCGTACCGGCAGCGGCTCCACGCCTAGGTGGCCGAAGACGCCGAAGACCAGGTTCACCACGGTGTATCCCGCCAGCGCCCACACGCTGAACGACCCTGCGGCGAGCACCAGCAGCCACAGCGCCCCGAAGGCGATCACCTCACCGGGGTGCAGCGCGAACAGGGTGATCGGCCGGGCGTCGACGAACCGGTGGTGCAGCCGGTGCCCCAGCGGATAGAGCAGCGGCAGGTGGGCCAGGGCGTGGCCCACATACGACGCGAAGTCCATGATGAGCAGCAGCACCAGCAGGTCGGCGGCGATCCACCAGGTCGTGTCGAGGTCGAGCTCGATCATGCCGAGGGTCCACAGCTTCCACCCGGCCAGCGTGACCGCGGTGTTGAGCACGACCGCTCCGGCGGCCAGCCACAGCTGCAGCAGCTCGGCGCGCCCCGTGTCCGGCATCAGCCGCACCGCGCGCGAGAGCCGCAGCACGGCTGTGCCCAGGCCGACGCCGGCCAGCAGGATCAGCGCGTTCTCGGCGATGAACAGCAGCGCCGCCGCCCACATCGGCAGGTCTCGAAGGTACGCGGCGACCTCATGCATGCCAGGAGGATACGAGCCGCGGACGCATCGCGCGCTCCCCTGGATTGTTGACAGCCACTGCGTCCCAGGCGATGCTGGCCGCATGAGTCGATCATCGACCGGGGCGCAGACCGCCGACGCAGCCCGGCTCCGCGAGGACGGCTCGTGACCGGCGCGGTCACCGGCGTGCCCGCGAGCCCCGGCCGGGCGCTGGGACCGGCGAGGCTGGTGCGCTCCGTAGACGACTTCGGCCGCCTGCGGCCCGGCGACGTGCTCGTCTGCCGGACCACGGACCCGGCCTGGACACCCCTGTTCCACGTCGCCGCCGCCGTCGTCACCGAGACCGGCGGGCTGCTCAGCCACGCCGCGATCGTCGCCCGCGAGTGCCGCATCCCCGCCGTCGTCGGAGCCGCCGACGCGATGGCCTTGCTGGCGGACGGAGCACAGGTCCTCGTCGACGGCGCGCTGGGCACGGTCACGGGGGTGACGCGTTGACGGCCCACACGTCGCCCGCCGAACTGCTGGTGCTGCACGCCGTACGGCTCAAGGGGTTCGCCGGGACCGATGCCGTGGCCGCCCGCTTCGATCTCGACGCCGCGCAGACCCAGGAGGACCTGCTCGACGCCGAGGCGTACGGCAGGGTCACCCGCGCCTCGTTCGCCGGGCTGACCGGCTGGTCGCTCACCGAGGCCGGCCGCCGCCACAACGAGGCCGACCTGCGGGCGGAGCTCGTCGCCCACCATGCCCGCGACGCCGTCGCCGCGATGCACGACGACTTCCTCCCGCTCAACGCGCAGGCGACCCGGACGTTCACGGACTGGCAGCTCGGATCCATGGACAGCCCCCAGAAGGCAGTGCCCGGCGACCTGCTCGGGCAGCTCGCCGACCTCGCGCAGCGGCTGCACCCGCTCGAAGGACGGCTTACCGAGCACCTGACCCGGTTCGGCGGATACCACCAGCGCTTCACCGAGGCGCTCGCGCGGGCCGCCGACGATCCGGCCTGGATCACCGGCATGGACGTCGAGTCGTGCCACCGCGTCTGGTTCGAGCTGCACGAGGACCTCATCGCGTCGCTGGGCATCGCCCGATAGTCTTCCGGCGTGGACTTCCTGGAGCTGCGCGCCGTCGTGCCCGGCCCGCGCCTGTTCTTCGACGGCGTCGACCCCACGACCGGCCGGCCCGTGCGCTCGACCGTCTACAGCGGACACCTCTGCCTGGCCCGGCGCGCCGGTTTCCGTGGCGCGGTGCGCCTGGAGGACTTGCAGGAGTTCGCGGTGTTCCTGCCGGACAGCCTGCCGTACCCGCAGCCGCCGCAGGTGCTGGCGGTGGAGCTGAGCGTGCGCCGGTTCCGCAGCACCGGCAACATCGGCGCGGTCCACGTCGGCGCGTGCGACGAGCGCATCGAGGTCGCCGACGACCCGCGCGGCGGCGAGCACCGCTGGCTGCGGTTGACGTTCCGGACGCCGATCTACTCCCACGACCAGGTCGAGATCAATTATCGGGTGACCGCCCAGTCGGACTGATCGAGCGGTCGGCGGATTGACTGTTGTGATTGTTTACCGTTTAACAGGGCGGAGTGCGGAGCCGGTCGCGGTTCGCGCCCACATCGTTGCTCCACAACCGATTCGCCGACGAACGACCTGACTTCCAAGGACCGTCGTGCCTTGCGACCATCGCAGGATCGTGCGAATCTCGTCACGTGAGTACACGCAGGGTGATCGCCGATGTGAAGGCCGTGCTGGCAGCGGTCCCGGACCCGCTCGTGGCCGCCAGCAGCGACGCGGTGCTGTCGGCGCTGGCCGACGCGCACGCCCGGCGGATGCGCGCCGACGAGGAGATCCGCCTGCTGCTGGCGTACGGTCGCCAGTTCGTGTATCCGCACCCGTACACACTCGGCGAACTGGCCTCGGCGGCCGGCATGTCGGTTTCGGGCGTGCGCACGGCCTACGGGCCCCAGGACGTCGCCAAGGTCGCGGCGGCGACCGGGCTGGAGCCGGTGCCCTCAGAGACGGAGGAGAGTTGACGTGGGCGCCGCCGACGTCGACGTGCACGGCCACGACCCGGGCGAGGCGGTCGTGGCCGTTGCCGGCGAGATCGATCTGACGGTCCGCGACGAGCTGCAGGACACGCTGTCCGCGACGATCCACGAGCCAGGCATCACGAAGGTCGTCGTGGACCTTTCCCGGGTCTCGTTCATGGATTCGACCGGGTTGCACGTCCTGCTGACCGCCCGGGAGCGGGCGGTCAGTTCGGGCGTCGGCTTCCGCGTCGTCGGAGTCACCGGCCTGGTCCAGCGGGTGCTGGCAGTCACCGGCGTCCTGGAACTGCTGACCGGGGAAGCTCTTGAACTGGACGAGCCGGTGGCGGCGTGGACGTACGACGACGACCTGCGGCTGAACCTGCCGCAGACCACCGAGGGCTCACGGCCACCGGCACAGCCACCACGATGAGCGACGCCAGCACCGCGAAAGCCAGCACC
This sequence comes from Catellatospora aurea, assembly GCF_042663325.1. NCBI lineage: Bacteria > Bacillati > Actinomycetota > Actinomycetes > Micromonosporales > Micromonosporaceae > Catellatospora > Catellatospora aurea. The sequence goes on along the minus strand of NZ_JBHTAC010000003.1, from coordinate 254,331 downwards.
GTCTGCCCGTCGGGGTGGACCACCGACTGGCCCCGCGCGGCCTGCCAGGTGAGCAGCGCGAACACACCCGTGTAACCGAGGGCGGCGACGCCCGTGAGCCGGGCGCGGACCCGTTCGTCGCGCAACCGGCCGCGGCGGGCGGCGAGCAGGCCCAGCACGGCCGCGACGAGCAGCAGGACCTGGATGCCGTGCAGGCCGACGAAGTGCGGCACACGCAGGTCGCCGCCGGTCGTGCTCCAGTGGGTGACGGCCATGCCGTTGCCGTCGGGGTCGCCGATGCCGTGGCCGCCGGTCATCGCCACCGGGTGGCCGTCGGCGTCGGCCACCGTACGGGGCCCGGCCCCGTTGCTGAGCCAGACGGCGACGACCATGCCGGCGACGGCGAGTCCGAGCCCGGCCCGCAGCGCGACGGTCAGCGCGCGGTCGCCGGTGCGCTGGATCAGCACCAGGACCGCGATGACCAGCGTGGTCAGCAGGAGCGGCAGGACGCCGATGTTGAACGCCGTCCGCACGGTCCGGGCGACCGGGTCGGCGTTGGCGTTGAAGTGGCTGACGGTGCCGTGGGCGGCGGCGTAGACGACCGCGCCGACATCGAGCAGCCCGGCGACGGCGAAGACGGTGCCCAACCACCAGCCGAGGCGCCTGCCCTCGCGCAGCCTGCTGAGCAGCCAGGCCAGCGTGAGGCCGTACACCCCCATGGCGAAGCCGAACTTCAGCGGTTTCAGCCACACCGACTCACCCAGCAGCAGACGGTCGTCGGCGAACAGACCCACGGCACTCGCCAGGGCCAGGGCGAACATGGCCGCGGCGTTGGCCGTCAGCGGGCGGTGCCAGCCGCGCATCGCGCCGACGGCCGAGGTGAGGATGTTCCTGGAATCTTCCACGCCACGAGCCTCGTGGAACCGGTGGCGCCGAACCATGCGGCCGACCCCCGGGTCTGTGCGGGGGTCACCCCCCGGCGGTCCGGTGCACGGGGGTAACGCGGGCATCAATGGGCCCACCGGTCACTCCTGTGCCTCCGACCGGGGCGCTCACCGACCTCATCAGGCCACTCACCGTAGATATGTGACTACATTGCGTGAAAAAATCTTGGTGGCACCCTGGACGACCGCAGGTCAGGCGGCATAACGTTTGCACCAGTGGCGCGACGCTCGATGAAGGCCCCAGGGTCCCAGCGGGCCGGCCCGGCCGGGAATCCGTTTCCGGTTGGCGGCGCCGAGCGAAGTGCACAGGGGGATGGGTGGACAGATGCCGTTGGGGGACGGCGTTCACCCGGACAGTGAAGGCCGGCGGTCGCTAACGGGGGTGAGCGACCGCCGGCCGCTGTCTGCCCGTCAATCGCCGGGCATATCCAGGTTCAGCCCCAGCCAGGCCGCCAGTTCCGCGATCTCCCGGTCGACCGCCGCCGTCATCGCCTTCGTGAACGGCACGTCCCGGTGCACCGCATCCACCCGCAGCACCCCGGCCCGCCGGTCGGCGGTGGCGTCGAGCTTGCCGACCAGGCGGTCGCCGTACAGGATCGGCATCGCCCAGTAGCCCCACCGGCGCTTGGCGGCGGGTTTGTACATCTCCAGCTGGTACTCGAACTCGAACAGCTCCGCCATGCGCTTGCGGTCGAACACCAGCCGGTCCAGCGGCGACAGCAGCACCGCCCGTCCGGCGAACGGCCGCTCCAATGCCTCCACCTGCGCGGGATCGACCCGCCACCGGCCCCGGAGCCCTTCGACCACGGCAGGCTCACCGGCGTCGGCCACGTCGACCGGCTCGGCGGCCTGCTGCGCCCCGCGGGCACGGGCGACTCCCAGCGAACGCAGCCGCCGCTGCGAGCGGATCAGCGCGGCCTCAGCGGCCGGGACCACATGGTCGTCGGGGAAGATGCGCTCGGCCAGGTCCCACAGGCGCTCGCGGCCGTCGCGTCCCGCCACGGCGACCTCGCCACGCGCCTCCATCAGCTCCAGCATCTTGAGCACGTTGCGGTCGTTGCTCCAACCGCTCGACGGCCACCGCAGCTCGCACGAGTCCGGCAGCTCGCGCGCCGGCAGCGGGCCGTCCGAACGCAGCCGGCGCAGGATGTCCAGTCGGCAGCCGCGGTTGGCCTCGACCCAGTCGCGCCGGTACTCCTGCCAGTCCGGCAGCTCGCCGCGGCCGGGCCAGTCCGCCATGTCCGCACGGTACAGCGCCAGGTCCTCCGCAGGCCGGATCATGCCCTGCACCTCCAGCAGGGATTGGTTGCCGACCGCGGCCTCCAGGTCGGCGGGCCGGTACGCCGAGCCGAGGCGCGACCACAGCACCAGGTCCGCGTTCGGCGCGACGGCCGCGGTCTGGTCGGCCTGCAGCAGGGTCAGCTGCCGTACGACGTCGAGCAGTGACGGCGGCCGGGGCCGGTCGAGCAGCTGGGCGCGTACGGCGATGGCGCGCGCCTGGGCGCGGGTGAGCTCGTGGATCCGCACCCGCCGAGACTAGGCCACGGCACCGACACCGCTCCCGGACTCGGGCGCGGGTTCGGGCCGGTGGACCCCGCGCGGGCGGTAGCCCAGCGCACCGCTCTCCCCCAGCACGTCCGCGAGCAGCCAGACGATCGCCAGCCACATCTCCGTGCCCTGCAGGCCCGGCAGGTGTTCGGTGCCGGTGGTCGGCGCGGGGCTGAACGCGAATCCCGCGCCGGCGTGCCAGCGTGTGAGCGTCGCGGCGAGCCGGTCGCGGGCCCAGGCCTGCACCTCGGCCCGCCGGTGGCGGGTCTGCCGCCCGCACAGCCACAACGGGTGGATCACATCGAGCACGTCGCAGGCGGTGCCGCGCCCGTCGCCGAAGAACCGGTCGTCGCGGGCGTGGGCCAGCACGGTGTCGATCGTCTGCTCCGGACGCGGCACCGGCAGCCCGAACTGCGCGAACGTGCCGCGGGTGAGCCGGTAGTAGCCGTTGACCGGCTGCCGCCAGCCCTGCGCCGCGCTCGGGCCGCCCCACAGCCCGGAGAAGGCGTCCTGCCGCGTCAGCAGCCAGCCGAACAGCGCCTCCACCGGCTCGTCCGGGTCGAACAGCCGACGGTTCCAGTGCAGGCCGGTGGCGAGGATGTCGACCCAGTCCCCCGCGCTCCAGGCCTGCCGCGCCCACGGCAGCCCGTCCAGCTCCGCCACCAGCCGGGCCGGGTCCAGGCGCACGGCCTCGACCGGGTGCGGCAGCCGCGCGCCGAGCAGGTCCAGGGCATACCCCACCGACAGCACGTGGTACGCCGAGCCGCTGTCGAGCCTGGGCCGCCCGGTCTCGCCCAGCTCGGGAATGAGCCCGGTGGCCGGATCCTGGAGCGCGGCGAGCCGACGGACCAGCTCGTCCCGGCCAAGCTGCGGTGGGGGCGCGTCCAGCAGCAGGTCGGCGATCTCGACCGCGTCGCACACGGCGCGCACGGTGGGCGCGGCCGAGGGCTGGTCGGTGAACGTCTCCCCCGTCCAGCACCGGTCGAGCAGCCGCTCAGCCTGATCACGGGACTGTGCCGCGAAGCCGGCCAGCTTCGCCGCCAGACTGTCGGGGCGGGCCTGGTCACGGCGGTCGCGGATGCGGCGGGCCGGGTTACCGACCATCACCGACCAGGCGGGGACGTTCTTGGTGACGACCGAGCCCGCGCCGATGATGCTGTGCGCGCCGACGGTGACGCCGTCGAGCACGATCGCGTTCGAGCCGATCCACACGTCGTCGCCGACGACGATCCCCTTGGCCACGACGGGCTGCTGATGAATCGGCGTCCCGGGTTCGGTGGAGTGGTTGAAGCCGACCAGCGAGGCGTGCGCGCCGACGCGCACCCCGGACCCGAGGCGCACCGGGCCGCGTACCACCGCGTACGGGTTGAGGCTGGTGTTGTCGCCGAGCTCGACCTCGCCGGTGAGGTAGACGTGCGCGGCGATGTAGGAATTCGCGCCGACCGTGAGATCGGCCTGGTGGATCGCGGCGAGCGGGGACACGAACGACCTGTCGCCCGCGGTCCGCAATCCGGCCAGCCCGTGTTGGAAGGCCATTTGCGCCTCGCGTTCGTCCTGGGTGGCGTTGTCGGCGAACAGCCACGGGCAGAAGTCGAACTCGCTCATGGCGGAGATCATCTCGTATTTCGCCGTCTCGTGGCGACGGTGGAAGCCGTTCAGGCCAACGGATCGCGCCGCGGCGACCCGTAGCATCGGGTCGTGCTCGGACTGTCCTTCTGGCGCGAGCCGCGTCCCGCGCCCGTCCCGCGCCACGGCCGGCGCGACTACCTGCTCGCCGCCGCGCTGGTCGTGCTCACCGCGGTCGAGGGCCTGCTCCGCCCCGCGCTTCCGATCGCCTCGCTGCTGCTCAGCGCCGGATTCACGGCGACCCTGGTGTGGCGCCGCCGGTGGCCGCTGGCGATGGTGCTGCTGTCGTTCGGCGTGGGCGCACTCGTGCCGCTGCTCACCCGGGACGCCGTGCCCGAGACGTACACGATGATCTACCTGCTGCTGCTGCCGTACTCGGTGGCGCGGTGGGGTTCGGGGCGCGAGATCGTGCTCGCCGCGGTCGCGGTGCTCGGCTGCCTGGGGCTGTCGGCGCTGGCCGGGAGCACCGGCGCCGCCGACTCGCTGGGCGGCCTGGCCGTCGTGTCGGCGGTGGCCGCGGCCGGGCTGGCGCGGCGCTACCGGGTGCGGGCCCGCGCCCGCGAGCTGGACCAGGTGCGGCTGCTGGAGCGGGAGCGGCTGGCCCGTGACCTGCACGACACCGTCGCGCACCACGTGTCGGCGATGGCGATCCGCGCCCAGGCCGGGCTGGCGATCGCGCCGACCCGGCCCGAGGCGGCGATCGAGGCGCTGCGGGTGATCGAGGCGGAGGCGTCGCGGGCGCTGGCGGAGATGCGCGCCATGGTCCGGGTGCTGCGCGAGGGCGAACCGGCCGAGTACACGCCCGACCAGGGCGCCGGTGACCTGCGCGGGCTGGCCCGCCCGGCCGGTGCCGGTCTCCCGGTGCAGGTGCGCGTGGACGGTGATCTGTCGGCGCTGCCCACCGCGCTGGGCGGCGCGCTGTTCCGGATGGCGCAGGAGTCGGTGACCAACGCGCAGCGGCACGCGCGGCAGGCGACCCGGGTCGAGGTGCGGGTCAGTGTGGACGAAGACGTGGTGCGGTTGCGGGTCGGCGACGACGGCGCACCGGCCAGGGACACCGGCAGGGGGTACGGGTTGACGGGCATGGACGAGCGGGCGCGGCTGCTGGACGGGGTGCTGCGGGCCGGGCCTGATCCGGCCGGCGGCTGGACCGTGGCGGTCGAACTGCCGCTGGCCCGATGAGCGTCCGGGTGCTGGTCGCCGACGACCAGGAGCTGGTGCGCACCGGGCTGGCGATGATCCTCGACGCGCAGCCGGGCATCGACGTGGTCGCCACCGCCGCCGACGGGCTGGAGGCGGTGCGGCTGGCCGAGCGGCTGCGCCCCGACGTGTGCCTGCTCGACGTGCGCATGCCGGTGCTCGACGGGATCGCCGCGACCCGGCGGCTCGCCGGACCCGGGGTCGCCCAGCCGACGGCGGTCGTCGTCATCACCACCTTCGACCTCGACGAATACGTCTACGGCGCGCTGCGCGCCGGCGCCCGCGGCTTCCTGTTCAAGGACGCCGGGCCCGCTCTGCTCAGCCAGGCCGTGCACGCCGCCGCCCGGGGCGACGCGCTGATCGCCCCGAGTGTCACCACCCGGCTGCTGAACGCGTTCGCCCGGCACGACCCCGCGTTGCCGCGCCGGCAGCCGCTGGAGCCGCTGACCGACCGGGAGGAGCAGGTGCTGCGGGAGCTGGCCGCCGGGCGCACCAACACCGAGATCGCCGCCGACCTGTTCATCAGCCTCAGCACGGTGAAGACACACGTCGGCAGCCTGATGACCAAGCTCGGGGTGCGCAACCGGGTGGAAGCGGCGATCTGGGCATACGAGACGGGCCGGGCGGGTCCTAGTACCAAGGGATGAGCCGAGCCTCCCTTCGCGAGCCTGACGGGCGATGATCCGTGCCCGGCGCGGCCGCACCATCGACCCGTGACCATTCGCGCTCGCCTCGTCCCGTACTCCCTGGTCGCCCTGAGCCTGATCCCGGTCGTGGCCGGGGCGTTCCGGGTGACCGAACTCGCCGCCGGAGCCCCGATCGACGACGGCAACGCCCGGTTCTTCGCCGACCCGGTGCCGGTGGTCCTGCACATCGTCGGCGCGACGGTGTACTGCCTGGTCGGCGCGTTCCAGTTCGACGCCGTGCTGCGCCGGCGACGGCCTGGGTGGCACCGGATCGCCGGGCGGGTGCTCGTCCCGTGCGGCCTGGTCGCCGCGCTGTCCGGGGTCTGGATGGCGGTCGCCTACGACGTGCCGCCGATCGACGGCCTGGGGGTGATGCTGCTGCGGCTGGTGTTCGGCAGTGCCATGGCCGTGTCGATCGTGCTCGGCTTCCTCGCCGTGCGGCGGCGCGACCTCACCGCCCACCGGGCCTGGATGATGCGCGGCTACGCGATCGGCCTGGCCGCCGGCACCCAGGCGTTCACCCACGTGCCCTGGCTGCTGACCGGCGACACCCCCGACATGCTGGGCAGGTTCGCCGCCATGGCCGCCGGCTGGCTGATCAACCTGGCGGTCGCGGAGTGGTTCATCCACCGCTCCCGCCGCCCCACGCGCAGCACCGCCGCACCCGCGGCCGTGCCCGTAGGCTGACTGCCCGCTTGAAGCAAAGGAAGGGCACCTTCACATCGCTATGCGATGTAGCAGGTGCCCTTCCTAACACACGAGGTCCGACACGATGGATGTTCGGACTGTTGGCAATGCATGCTCATCGGTTGGCACGAAGCCACCACCAGCAGCCGACCGCCGCCGCCCCGGCCCCGGCGACGACCATCGCCAGGCCGGTCGAGGTGCGCTCCGCGAGCACGCCGAGCAGCACGGGACCGACGCCCTGCATCGTCATCAGGCCCGTAAACTGCAACGCGAACGCCTGCCCGCGAACCTCCGGGGACAGCGCGTCCAGGAACGGGCGCTGCACGCCCAGCGAGTAGCAGAACGCCGCCCCGGCCAGGAACATGACGGCCATCGCGACCGAGATCGGCACCGGCAGGGCCAGCAGCACCAGCGGCCCGCCCAGCCCGCTGATCACCGCGGCGGTCAGCCGTTCCCGCGTCACCGGCCGGAGCAGGCGGCTGTAGACGAGGTTGCCGACGACCATGCCGAGCGGCGCGCACGCCAGGATCAGGCCGGCCGCGCCGGACCCGTGGCCCCGCTCGGCCGCGTACGGCACCACCAGCGCCTCCGCGCCCACGATGAACGCCGGCGGCAGCCACTGCACCAGCAGCAGGCGGCGCACCGGACGGTCCCGCAGCAGCAGGGCCGTGACCTGCCAACTGCGTCCCACCGCCGAGCCGTCCGCAGCGGGCGGGGCCGCGAAGTCGGGCAGCCGCAGCCGCACCCAGACCGCCGAGACCAGGCCGCCCGCGGCCGCCCCGAGCAGCGCCCAGCCGGCCGACAGCGCGGCGACGACCGCGCCGCCGAACGCGAGCCCGAGCAGCTGGGCGCCACCGGCGGCCACACTGGACAGGGCGCGGCCCAGCACGTACGCGTCGCCGGTCAGCTGCTCGGCGATCAACCGGTTGGACGCCCCGTTGAACACCGGGCCGAACACGGCCACCGCCGCGAGCAGGGCCAGGCTCGCGCCGACCGGCAGCGGCAGCAGCGCCAGCGTCGCCGCAGCCGCCGCGTCCAGCAGGAACCCGGTCACGATCAGCGGCCGGGGCCGCAGCCGGTCGGCCAGCGCCGCGAGCAGCGTCCCGCCGACGACCTGCGGCACGAAGCCGATCGCGAACGTCAGCGCGGTCAGCACGGGCGAGCCGGTGCGGTCGAAGACGAGCACGGACAGGGCCAGGATGCGCAGCGAACCGGCCGCGATGGACAGCGTCCGGGTCAGGAACAGGGTGCGGAACACCGGCTCGGACAGCACATCCCGGTAGGTCGCCTGCTTAGTCTCGATCACGCGCTGAGCGTCGCGGACGGGCGGCCGACCGGCGAATGTTTCGTCGGGCGACGTAAGGTCGAGCCATGCTCCGGTTCGAGGTCACCGCCGACGACCTGCTGCACAGCCGGTTCGCGATCTCCCCGCTGTTCGAGCTGGACAGCCTGATCCGCATCCTGGCCGGCCTGTCCCGGGAGCAGCGGCTCCCGCCCGGCTGGGCGGCACGGCTGCGGCCCGCGTACGAGCAGCTGGCTGCGGACCCGGCGATGCGGGCCGTGGTGGCGCTGCACTCCCCCCGCCGCGGACCGGGCTTCCTGGCCCCACCCCCGGCGGGTCTGGCCCAGACCATCGACGACGACCTCGCCGCCGTACGCGCCACCCCGCTCGCCCTTGCCCGCCGGGACATCCGGGACTGCCTCGCCCGGCGGGACTGCCGTGATCCGGCCGCGCTGGCCGTCCTGCACGACCCGGCCGTCACCAGGCTGCTCGCCGACGTGCTGGAACGGGCGTGGCACGACCTGCTCGCCGCAGACTGGCTCCGGCTGCGGGTGATCTGCGAACGCGACGTGCTCCACCGCTCCGCCGACCTCGGCCGCTCCGGCTGGGCTGCCGCGTTCGACGGGCTGCCCCGCGTACGCTGGCGTGACGGCGGCATCGAGATCCCCCGGCTGCTCGACGCCCGCGTCGACGTGGCGGGCCGGGGCCTGCTGCTGGTGCCGTCGGTGTTCATCTGGCCGGCCGTGGCCGCCCACAGCGAGCAGCCCTGGCACCCTTCGATCATCTACGCCGCCCGCGGCGTCGCCGCGCTGTGGGAACCCGACCCGCCACCGGCCGAGGCGCTCGCCGCACTGGTCGGCAAGGCACGGGCACGCCTGCTGGAGGCGCTGTCCGAGCCGGGAAGCACCACGCAGCTCGCGCGCTCACTCGGCTTCGCGCCCGGCGCGGTCGGCGACCACCTGGCGGTGCTCCTGCGCGCGGGCCTGGTCGACCGCGCCCGCTCCGGCCGATCCGTGCTCTACCGGCGCACCCCGCTCGGCGACGCCCTCGCCGCCACCGCGTCTCTCTGAGCCTCGCCTCTCCCTCATCCGTGCGCCATCCTGTACGGGGTCGCCGAGGTACACCCCATCGAGGTTCGAGTGAAACCGGAGTCTCGCTGATGATCGAGTACAGTCCGCTCCGCGTCCGCACAGCCGATGGGAAGTCCGCCACATGGCGGGTGGAACACGACCTCGCCGCGCAGAGCCCCGACGCGCCGTGGCGGCTGTCGCTCGTCGGTCCCGAAGGGGTCAGATTCGACGCCTTCGGCGTGGATCTGTACGACTGCTTGAAGCAGATCCGGCGGCAGACGGAGCCGACCGGCGTCCTGCTCTGCTGCAACGGCGCCAGGAGGAACGCGAGACCGTCGGGCTTCTACGGCAGCAGCCTCGGAGCCATCGCCGTGTACCGGCACCACAGGTGGCGGGCCGCCATGCCCTGGGACCTGGTCGGCATCTTCGGCTACGCGCCGCCTCGCAAGATCGCGACCGTCGAGGAGCAGGAGGCATACCTTGAGAAGGTCGACAGCTTCCGACGGTCGATGCTTCCCCTGCTGAACCCGCTGCAGTGGATCACATATGGATTGAGTGGGCTGTGCCACCGGATGCTGGACGTTCGCGTCCGGATCCGAGACGCCCGAAGCTTCTCGAAGAAAAACCCATGAAGCGTGTCGGACCCGAGCAGTCTCGTTCGTAGCAGGGGTGAGAGGCCGCTCGCGGGAGCGGCCACACCACGACAGGAGATGGTCCCGATGGCGCAGTACCTGATGTCAGTGCTCGACGAGAAGGGCGGCCTGGCCACCGCGGAGGAGATGGCCGCGATCGACGTCTTCAACGAGAAGCTCCAGGCCGACGGCCACTGGGTGTTCGCCGGCGGCCTCGCCTCGCCCGCTTCGGCGACCGTCGTCGACGGCCGGGACGGGGAGCCGGTGTTCACCGACGGACCGTACCTGGAGTCGAAGGAGCACATCATCGGCTTCTGGATCGTCGAGGCACCGCATCTCGACGTCGCGCTGCGGCTCGCGGCCCAGGGGTCGAAGAGCTGCAACCGGAAGGTCGAACTCCGGCCGTTCCTCGGCGAATGACCGACCTCGACGAGGTGATCGGCCGGGTCCACCGCGAGGAGTGGGCCCGGCTGGTCGCGACCCTGGCCAGGCGTCTGGGCGACCTCGACGTCGCCGAGGAGATGGCCGCCGAGGCGTTCGCGACCGCCGTCGAACGCTGGCCGGTCGACGGCGTGCCACCGAACCCTGGCGCGTGGCTGACGACGACCGCCTACCGCAGGGCCGTCGACCGGCTCCGGCGCGAGGTCAGGCGCGAGGAGAGGCACCGGGAGGCGCTGATGCTGTTCGACTCGCCTGAGCCGCTCGGCGCCATCGACGACGACCGGCTGCGTCTCGTGTTCACCTGCTGCCACCCGGCGCTGGCGATGGAGGCCCGGATCGCGCTGACTCTGCGCATGGTCGGCGGGCTCACCGTGCCTGAGATCGCCCGCGCGTTCCTGGTCGAGGAGAGCGCCATGAGCCGGCGGATCACCCGCGCGAAGACGAAGATCAAAGAGGCGCGCATCCCGTACGGCGTGCCGCTGCGCGACGATCTCCCCGCCCGGGTCGGCGGCGTCCTCGCCGTCCTCTACCTGATCTTCAATGAGGGCTATCTGGCCTCGAACCCCGCAAAGGAGCCGATCCGCGCCGAGCTGACCGCCGAGGCGATCCGGCTCACCCGGCTGGTCCGCGACCTGATGCCCGATGACGGTGAGACCACCGGACTTCTGGCACTGATGCTGCTCACCGAGGCCCGCCGGGCCGCGCGGGTGTCGGCGAGCGGTGACCTCGTCGCCCTCGGCGAGCAGGACCGCGCCGCGTGGGATCGCGCGCTTATCACCGAAGGGCATGCCCTGGTCCGCACCCGGCTGGCCGCCGGACAGGCACCGGGACGTTATCAGATCCTGGCGGCGATCAACGCTGTGCACACCGACGCCCCGGACATCCGCGACACCGATTGGTCGCAGGTCGTCGCGCTCTACGACCAGCTGGTCCGCCTGGACTCGTCGCCGATCGTGCGGCTCAACCGGGCGATCGCGGTCGCCGAACTCGACGGCCCGCAGGTCGCGCTCGCCGAGATCGACCGCCTACCGCTGGCGGGCTACCACGTCTTCCACGCCACCCGCGCCGAGCTGCTGCGCCGCCTGGGCCGCAGCGAGCAGGCCCGCGCGGCGTACGACCGGGCCGTCGAGCTGGCCGGCAACAGCGGCGAGGCGGCCTACCTCGTCCGCCGCCGCGACCAGCTGAGCGGAGCGTCCTGACGGGGATGCTCCGCTCAGCCGGCGACGGTCAGGCGCGGGTGATGCGTACCGCGTCGGCGATCACGTAGCCGGTGCCGGCGGTCCAGCGGCTGACGCCGACGACGTTGGCGTCGCCCGCGGCCAGGTTGAACACGCCGAGCGAGACCCACCGCCCGCCGTTGACGCGCTGGTTCACCCGCACCGTCTGGTTGCCGCTGGTCGTCGCCACGATGTACGGCGTCGAGTCGTTGTAGCCGGCGTTGGCCGGGTACCAGACGGAGACCTCGTACGCCGCCGTCTGCGGAATGTTGACCTTGTACCAGGCGGAGTCGCTGGCCAGCACCGGATCGGCGAACCGGTAGTCGGCCCCGAACCGCTCACTGGAGTACGTCGAGGTGCCCCAGTTGGCGCTCGCCGTGAACCGGCCCGCGGTCGTGTTGTCCACGGTCGTGGTCCACGCCTGCGCGGTGGAGACGAAGCCGATGCCGTTGGGCACCGCACGCTGCGCGCCGTCGGACGGGGTGTTGCGCACGGACACCGAGGTGGCCCCGGGCATCCGCGCCACCAGGGTGCTCGAACCGCCGCCGTCGAGGTTGATCGCGTCGTCGGCGCCCAGCGACTTCATGTAGGCGGCCAGCTCCACATAGGTCATGCCGACGCTCGCCGTGGACCGGCCGTCCACCACGACCAGCCACATCTTCAGGCCGTCGGCGGAGAACCCGACCGCGGTACGCGGATTCTTCGGGTGCGAGACCGTGGTGGCCACGCCGTCCTTGACCAGCACCAGGTTTCCGCCGATGGCGACCTGGGCCGCTCCGTCGCCGCCACGGGGCGCGTAGTTCACCGTGACCGCGTCGCCGACCGCGAGCCCGGCCAGGGCGTCCGCGCCGGTGTTCACGCCGAGCACGGCGACCGTGCCGTTGGCGACCTTGCCGCCCGGGGTGGTGCTCACCTTGCTCACCTTGCCGGCGGTCACCTCGATCTCGCGGGACCGGGTCGCGCCGTCGAGCACCTGGCTGCGCGGCTCGTCACCCCAGAGCGGGTTGTAGACGCCGATGCCGTTGGCCGCGATGTCCGGCGAGTTCAGGTTCGAGGCGGTGAGCCGGGCGCCGCCGGGCAGGGTGACCGTGGCGTCGAGGAAGATCTGGGCCAGGCCGCCGCGGCTGCCCGCCCCGTTCGTGTACAGCGCCGCGACGTTGTTCCAGCCGGAGGCCGGGCCGTGCAGCAGTGAACCTCCGTCGACGCCGACGCCGCGGGGCGCGCCGGTCGCGCCGATGTCGAAGAAGTCGCCGTTGACGGCGGCGATCGCACCGACCCGGTTGGCCTGCGTGGTCAGCGCGGCGGTCGCGCCGACGGTGCCGGGACTGAGGTATCTGGGTTTGAGCGTCGGTTCGGCGAGGTCGGCGGTCAAGATGTTGACCTGGTTGGGGCCGCTGATGGAGGTGTTCGTGAGGGTGAGGCCGGGCGCGAGGGAGGTGACGGCCAAGGTGCCGGCGTCCGCAGCGTTGGCGACGGCCAGCGCCGGGGCGGGCGGCGCACCCAGGCCTGTGAAGGCGAGCAGTGTGGCGAGCAGGACGGTTACGGCTGGTCGGCGCATGGCGGCTCCCGGTCGGAGGGGTGTGGTTCGCTGGCAGGGGATTTCGCGGTATGCCGGTCAGGCGCAGGCGGCCACGACCGCTTTCTCGGCGCTGCGCGTCGCGGGCAGCTCGATCACGGCGGCCAGCTTCGACTGATCGCCGTCGGATCCTTCGACGGCGACGATCGCCTGCTCCACCGCCAGCTGGTACGCGGAGATCTGCGCCTTGAGCTTCGGGTCGGCGGTGAGTTCGGCTGCGCCGGCCACCCCGACGTGCATGGCGGTGTAGGCCGTGTTCAGGTCGTTGGTCGCCTTGGCGAGCACGTCGTGGGGCCGTCCGGGCTGAGCGAGGACCGCTGCCACGGGAGCGATCGCGGCGACGGCGGCCTGGCGGGCCTTCAGCACGGCGTCGCAGGCCGGGACGGTTTTCGAGGCGGGCGTTCCGGCGGGCGCGGCCGACCCGGCAGGTGCGGTGGGCCCGGCGGAGGCTGCGGTGGACGGCTCGGGGCCCGGCGAGGCGGTGCCCGCGGACGCCGTCGCGCCCGGCGGCAGTGGTGCCGCGGCGGGTGGCAGCTGGCCGCAGGCGGTCACGGCCGCCAGGGCGAGAGCCGCGGCCGCGGTGCCGAGCAGACGTACCGTTTCGGGTCGCATGGCAGGTCCTTTCTGGCCGCCCGGTGAACCGGGCGGGGCGGGGTTCGGGTCGGAGCGCGGCATGCTCAGAAGGCGAACGCGGCTCGGGCGGCCAGGCCGAATCCCATCACGATGATCACCGAGGCCGTCGCTTCCGCCGGCACGGTGAGCCGGCCGAGCCAGGTCCAGCGATCGCGTACGCGCAGCAGCAACAGCCCCGCGGCGGTCAGCATCCCCGCCATGCCCAGTCCGTAGACGACGATCAGGACGATGCCCAGCCAGAGGCGGCCGAGCGCCGCCGCGCCGAGCAGCACCACCAGTGCCGTGGGGCTGGGCACGAGACCACCCGCGATCCCGAGGGCGGCGAGACTGCCGCGGCGGCCTTTGTGGTGATGATGGTGGTGGTGATGGCCGTGGCCGTGATCGTGGCCGTGATCGTGGTGGTGGTCCGGCCCGTGATGGTGATGGGCGTGCCGGTGGCGCAGTGCGTTGACGAGGATGCCCGCTCCCACGGCGGTGATCACGATGCCGCTGGCCACGCCGAGCCACTGGAGCACCGACTCGGCGGCCAGGCCGGCGAACACGGTGGTGGCGATGCCGAGGACCAGCACACCGGCGGTGTGGGTGAGTGTGACGGTGCCGCCGACGATGACCGCGTCGCGCCGCCGCCCCTGCCGTCCCGCCATGTACAGCGCCATCACGGTCTTGCCGTGACCGGGAAGCGCCGCGTGCGCCGCGCCCAGCAGCGCGGCCATCAGCACGGCCAGCAGCAGCACGCCCGGGGACGGGTCACCGAGCACACCGGCCAGCCAGGCCTCGCCGCGCTCCAGCCAGCCCTGCTGCGGCGCGGCGGCAGCCGCCGAGGGGCTCGCCTCGGTTCCGGCCTGCAGGGTCAGCTCCGCCGAGCGCTCGTACGGTGGAAGGCTCTCCGGCAGGGCGACGCCGTCACCGGCCATGACGATCTGGTTGGCGCCGACCCGGTCGGTCAGGTACCGGTTCGTCACCGCGACGGTCGCCGAAGCGCCGACCTCGGTCGGGGCCGAGAGCCGGCAGGTGAGCCGGATGGTTTCGACGCCTGCCGCGCCGAGCCGCTTCAGTTCGCTGGATTGGACGGTCCACTGCAGAGGGGCCGATCCGGCGCGGGCTTCGAGGGCGGCGGCGAAGGCCGCGCAGTCGGGCGTGAGCTGCTTTGCCGCCACCTCGCCGACCTCGAGCACGGCGACGACGTCGACGCGGTCCTGGCGCAGCGTCACCTCGACGCGCTGGTCGACCGAGAACGGGGTCAGCGGGTGGGCGGCGAGGGCCGCACCGAGCAGGAGAGCGGGGATCACGAGACACACTCCGGGCGGTTGGTGGCGCACGCGGTCGGCGGGAGGGCGGAGGCACGGCCCGACGGCCGCACCTCCGCACTCGGAACTGCGCTTGACTCAGCTGATGCGGGTGACCTTCACTGCGTCGGCGATGACGTATCCCGTCCCCGCCGTCCAGCGGCTGACGCCCACCTTGTTCTCGTCACCGGCGGACAGGGTGAAGTTGCCCAGGGACACCCATTTGCCGCCGTTGGCGCGCTGGTTGACGTGGACGGTCTGGTTGCCGCTCGGCGTCACGACGATGTACGGCGTCGCGTCGTTGTAGCCCGAGTTCGCCGAATACCAGACCGCGACCTGGTAGGTGCCCGTCTCCGGGATGTTCACCTTGTACCAGGCGGGATCGCTGACGGACAGGGGGTCGGCGAAGCGGTAGTCCGCGCCGTACCGCTGCGTCGAGTAGGTCGACGTCCCCCAGTTCGCGCTCGCGGTGAACCGGCCCGCGGTCGTGTTGTCGACGACGGTGCTCCACGCCGGCGGGATCAGGTTGATGTTGCTGAGCACGAACTGGTTCGCCGCGTCGGTCTTGTACGTGTTGAGGAACGGCGAGTACGTCTTGACGTCCAGGGTCTTGTTGTTCGGATCGAACGTCATGATGCGCAGGAAGCTGTTCGGGTCGCGCTGCGAGGAGTTCTGGTAGTCGGCCTGGATCTGGTGGACGGTGTTGCCGTTCACCCCCGCCTGCGTGATCACCCCGGCGTTGACGTAGTGGCCGGAGAAGGTGAACCGGAAGTTCTTCTGCTTGCTGACCAGGTTGGTCCACAGGTTGTTGCCGTTGCTGTCCTTGGTGACGCCGTTCTGGTAGGCGTGGGTGACCAGGATGGAGTTGTGGTTCGGGTGCGCGGCCACCACCGAGTTCGCCCAGGTGATCTCGGCGGCGCTGGGCGCGTACTTCATCGCCACGACCAGCCAGTCCACGCCGCCGGCGCTGAACGTGTGGTAGGTGTTGTCGTTCGCGGTGGCGGGGTAGGTCCCGCCGAACGACGGCAGCGGGGTGAAGGTCGACCGCGGGTAGTGGGTGTTGTACCGGGTCGTGGTGCGCGTCGTCGAAGCGGTGCCCGGGTCCAGGTCGTGGTTGCCCGGCCCGATGATGTACGGCACGTCGTCGGTGGGCAGGCCCATCGCGCTCTTGCTGTTGGTCCACTGGGCGAGCTGGTCGGAGTTGTCGATCACGTCGCCGACGTGCAGCACGTACTTGATGTTCCGGGCGGTCTGCTGGGCGGCCACCCACTGCATCTGCGCCCGGAACACCTCCGGCCAGTACTCGGAGGCGTACTGGGTGTCCGGCAGCATCACGATGGTGAAGGTCTCCGCGGCCAGCGCCTGCGCCGGCACCGCGGGGCCGGGCAAGACCGTGACCATGAGCGCGGCGAGGGTGGCGCCGAGCCCACGGGTGATCTTGGTGATCCTCATTCCTTCCTTCCTTCCTTCCTCGGTCGGTGAAGCGGAACCGAGGCACCGGCAGGAACGAACGTCGATGGAACATGCCGTGCCCCACTCGTGCCGCTGGGGGCCGAGCGAAGCTATTCAACCAATGATGCGTCTAGATGGAAAGATATCTTCATAGATTGTCATCTAAGATTTGCCTCCGCGCAGGCGGGCGGTTCCCCGCCGGACGCGGCGAACCGGGCCGGACGCGCGTGGCGTCCGGCCCGGTTCGGCTACGTCAGTTGCTCAGCTCGCCTGTCTGCGGTGGGTGTCGAGCTGCTCCACCAGCGCGACCAGCTTCTCGAACGGCATCCTGACCACGGGGCTGAACAGGTTGCGACTGACGCCGACGCTGGTGGGAATCTGGGTGCCGTCCAGCAGCTCCACCCAGAGCAGCCGCTTACCGGCCTTGCCGGGCTCCGGGCGCAGGGTGAACTCGCGCACCCGGTTCAGGGGGACGACCGAGCTGCCCAGCCCGAGCCGCAGCACCAGCTGGTCGCCCACCAGGTAGATGCCCTGGCGCGTCCCCGCGTAGGCGGCACCGAAGATGATCAGTAGCGGGATCAGCCGCGGTTCGGCGTAGCGACCCGCGGCGAGCGCCTCGACGACCAGCGCCCCGCAGATCACGACCAGGACGAGGTAGAGCGGACCGAGGGCGGGCAGCGGGGTGAGGCGCTTCGAGCGGCGTACGGAGACGGAGGGCACCGGCGCATTCTGCCCGGTCACCGGCCGGCCCGTCTCCCCCACTTTCGGTTGATCATGCGCGCCTCACCGGCGTGACCGTCGCGGCTCAGCCGTAGGCGGGCCGCGACGCCGACACGCGCAGCGCGGTCTGCGACTTCGTGTGCCGGAAGAGTCTCGGGATCACCCGGTGCAGGTCCAGGAAGGTCGGCCAGCGCGTCACGGCCGTCGCGGCATCCGAGGCGGCGACTTTGCTCGACAGTTCCAGGACCGGTTCGGCCGGGAACTCCCACAGCTGCAGCGCCAGCGGCTGCTGCCAGCCGCGCGCCGTGCCGGCCAGCCGCCGCACCCGCACGGGGCCGAACAGCGACAGCCCGTCCAGGCTCACCCCGCAGGGCGCGTACGCCTGGAACAACCGCCGCTGCCGTGGCGTGAACAGCCCGCCCGGCGCGGTACGCCCGGACACGGCAGCGGCGACGGTAGCCCCGGCGAGTCGCGTCTTCAGCGACGCCGAGCAGACGAATCCGTGGGAGGCCATGTCCAGCTCCACGTTGAAGCCCTTGCGGCGGCGCAGTTCCGGATCGAGCGCGGCCGGATCGGCCGGGCGGATACGCACCGTCGTGTCGGCTCCGGCGTCGCCCGTCCGGCGGATCCGGACGATCACCCCGGCCGCCTCCAGCGCCAGAGCGGGCGTGTCCAGGTAGTAGACGTGCCGGGTCGACGCGTCGGCGAGGTCGAAGCCGAGCGAGCGCGCGGCCGCCCGGCCCTCCGCCTCGGTCAGCACGGCCTTCAGCTCGACCGTGTCGCACGCGTCGAGGTACGCCGGGACGTCCGGGACGGCGTAACGACCACTCAGGGGCAGTCGGATTTCAGGGGTCACGTGTGATCGCAACGAGCGCGCCCCGATCCCGGTTACCGCGCATCCGGCCGGTCCCACTTTCGGCGCACCGCCCGGGGCCTATCCGTGCGCCGCGTTGTGCTTCGCGACCAGGCCCGGAGGCTCGTCCAGCGCGTCGATGCGGAACAGGGCCTGCTCGGCCACGGCCGGGAGGTCGAGGATGTGCCCCCACGGGCCGCGCCGGATCAGGCAGGTCTTCAGGCCCACGGCCACGGCCGGGCGCACATCGTTGTCGGGCCGGTCGCCGACGTACAGGATCGTCGAGGCGTCGCCGCCGCCTGCGCGTACGACGTGCTCGAAGAAGGCCGGCGCCGGTTTCGCCACGCCCCAGCCCTCCGACGTGCCGATCACGTCCACGGGCAGACCGAGATCGTGCAGGAGCGTCTCGGCCTGGGCCGGCTGGTTGCCCGCCAGGCCGACGAGCAGGCCCTGGTCCTTCAAGGCGGCCAGGCACGACCGCGCGTCGGGGTAGAGGTCGTCCTCCCCGAACGATTCGGGCACGCCGGCGGCCGCGCGGCGCTCGCGTTCGGCCACGATGTCGAAGTCGGTCCGGAAGGCCCGGAACGTCTCCTGATAGTCGAGCCCTCGGGCGATCACCGCGCCGAGCACCGCCGACATGGTGTGCCGTGGCACGCCGAGCCAGTCCGCCCAGGTGTGGAACTCGTACGACTCGTCGAGGATCGTTCCGCCGACGTCGAAGAACACCACGTCGATCACCAACGTGCCTCCGTCCGGGTCGCGCCGACAGTGGATCATAGAATGGGCCGTCAATGCCTCATTCGTGATCACTGTGGCGCGACCCGGCGGCCGCGGTCACTGGTAGCTGGGGTCGGCCCACCGTCCGATGGAGCGCGAGCGCACGGGCTCGACGAAGCGGGGCGCGGCGCTGTGCGGGTAGCCCTCGCCCCAGTTCGTGGCGTCGCCCTGCATCACCACGCGGGCGTTGTCGGTGTACCAGTCGACGAGGTCGCTGTCGGAGCGCACGATCCAGGTGCAGCCGGTCTCGGCGTCGGCGGTGAAGTCGCCGTGGCGGATCAGCGGCGGCCGCCAGAAGTAGGCGCCGGGCCACATCTTGCCGTAGTTGTAGTCGAACCCGCCGTCCAGGCAGTACGCCTCCTCGCTGCACGGGTGGTGGGCCATCGGCACCTCGCGCCAGCCCGGCTTGGCCTTGATGAGGCGCGTGTAGAAGCCGGTCTTCGCGTCGCGGTGCAGGAGTTTGATGTAGAGGCCGGGCACGGGCGTGCCGCCGAGGTCGAAGCGCATCGGGCTGCCGTCCTTGACGTCGATCCACGGCATCTGCGCGGTGTCCAGGACGATCAGTTCCTGGTCGGCGCGGACCGTGTCGAGCGAGCTGTCCGCGGGCTCGAAGCTCCAGTCGCCGTGCTCGCGGAACAGCAGGATCTCGGTGCCCGCGGCGACGGTCAGCGGCGGGGTCAGCACGCCCGCGGGCGCGGTCCAGTAGCCCTCGGGGCCGAGCACCGTCTCCCCGATGGTCACCTGTCCCGACAGGACGTACCACTCGGTGTCGGCGCGGTGGATGCCGGCCGGCCGGGACCAGTCGCCGGTGAACCTGACCTTCAGCGACGCCGAGCCGTCCTCCTCGTCGTAGCTGAGGTTGCGCTGCTCGGCAGCGCCCTGCGCGTGCTGGAACTCGGCGATGTGCCAAATCAGGTCGCGTTCGTCGATGAGTTCTACGTGGGGCCGCACCGTGGTCTCCCTTCCCGGAACTGTTTCCAGTACGGAATGTAGCGGTTACCCGTTTCCGAGACAAGGTGTATCGTTAAGACCATGACGCGAACCGGACGCCCCGCGGGGCCGGCTACGGAGACGACCACGGTCGTGCTGACCGCGGCGCTCCAACTGCTGCTGGCCGAAGGAGCCGCCGCGCTGACCCCGCAGCGGCTGCACACGGTCACCGGGGTGTCCCGCTCGACGATCTACCGGCACTGGCCGACCCCGCACGACGTGCTCGCCGCCCTCATCGCCGTGGCCCCGCTCGGCCCGGCCGAACGCTCCGGCGACCTGGCCCACGACCTGCACGCCGAGGTCGACCTGCTGTGCAACCGCCTGCGCGACCGGCCCGTCGCGGCCCTGCTGCAGGCCCTGACCGCCGCGGCCGAGGCCGAGCTGCGCCATCGCTACGTCGGCGACCTGCTCGCCCCGTTCCACGACGTGCTGCGCGCCGCCGGGGTCGCCACCGCACAGCGCGACGACGCGGTCGCCGCGATCGTGTCCCCGCTGCTGGTCGACGCCCTGCTGCTGGACCGGCCGACGGCCCGCACCCGGGCGCACCGCACCGTCGACGAGCTCGCCACCCGGCTGGCCCACGCATGACCAACAACGTGGGCCCCCGCGCGGTCTTCGGGGTGATCGTGCCCAGCACGAACACCGTCGTCGAGCACGACTACTGGACCGCCGGGGTCACCGGAATCGCCTACCGGGCCGGTTCCATGCACATCCCCAACCCCGTCATGGGCGGCGACGAGGACTTCCAGGCGCTGCTGGGCCAGATCCGCGCGTCGATCGACACCGCCGTGCGCGACGTGCTCACCGCCGAACCCGACCGGCTCGTCATGGGCATGTCCGCCGAGACGTTCTGGGGCGGCGTGGCCGGAAACGCCGCCTTCGAGCAGCGCCTGCGGGACCGCAGCGGGCTGCCGGTCACCACCGGGGCGAGCTCGTGCCGGGCCGCGCTGACCGAGCTGGGCTGCCGCCGGATCGCGGTCTTCTCGCCGTACCAGCCGATCGCCGACAAGGAGGTCGGCCGATTCTTCACCGAGGCGGGCTTCGACGTCACCGCGATCACCGGGCTGCGCTGCCCCACCGCCATGGCCATCGCCCGGGTCCCTGCGCAGCGGCTGGACGAGGTCGTGGCCTCGCTCGACGGGCCCGACGTCGACGCGGTCGTCCAGGTCGGCACGAACCTGTCCTTCGTCGCCCAGGCCGACCGGCTCGAAGCCGAGCTGAACAAACCCGTGATCGCCATCAACGCGGCCACGCTGTGGCACGCGCTGCGCGAGCACGGGCTGTCCGACCAGGTCACCGGGTGCGGTCGGCTGCTACGCGAGCACTGACCGGCCGTCAGCCGCCACCCGCACCCTGACAGCTGACGGTCGGGTCCGCGCCCGTGTAGTTGAACGGGCCGGCCAGGATCGTGGCCGCGATCGTCGAGACCTGGTCGCAGTCGGCGGCGCCGCCGGTGAAGTAGTCGCGCTTCGCCCCCGCCATCACCCCGGCGGCCAACCACGCCAGGACCACCACCAGCACGATCCGGCGCATCTGAACCTCCCATGACCAGGCTATTCGATCAGCCAGGCCGGGCGGCCCCAGCCGGTGAACTGCGGTCAGACATCACCGATCGCCCGGTAGGTCCGGTCGGGTCGCCGAGGTGCGACCGGCCGATCCGGACATCGCGACCGTTGCTTGACAGCGCCGACCGCCGGACATAGCCTGCCGTCTAACTGGAAGGTAACTTTACCGTTCCGTTGGAGGGTGTCGTGCATCGTCGTGTCCGGCAAGTTCTGCTCGTCTCCGCCGTCGCCGCCGCCTCCGGGCTCGTCGGCATCATCCAGGCCCCCGCGGCCCACGCCGCCGCCCTGAGCCTCCAGAGCGTCGTGCCCGCACCGGTGTCGGTGCAGCCTGCCACCGGCGTCACCTACACGCTGCCGGCCGCCGCCACGATCCAGACCCCGACGGGCTCGCCGGCCGCCACCGCCGTCGGCACCCACCTCGCCGACCTCCTGCGCCCCTCCACCGGGTACGCGCTGCCCGTCACCACCACCAGCGGCACCCCCACCAGCGGCATCGCGCTGCTGCTGACCGGCGCCGACCCCAGCGTCGGCACCGAGGGCTACCAGCTGGACGTGACCGCGGCACTGATCACCATCCGGGCGCAGACCCCGGCCGGGCTGTTCCACGGCGCGCAGACCCTGCGGCAACTGCTGCCCGCCGCCGTCGAGGCGCGCACCGTCCAGCCCGGACCATGGGAGGTCGCCGGCGGCAGGATCGTCGACTACCCGCGCTACGGCTACCGCGGAGCGATGCTCGACGTGTCACGGCACTTCTTCGGCGTCGACGTCGTCAAGAGGTATCTCGACGAGATCAGCCAGTACAAAATCAACACGCTGCACCTGCACCTGTCCGACGACCAGGGCTGGCGCATCGTCATCGACGCCTGGCCGCGCCTGGCCACCGTCGGCGGCAGCACCCAGGTCGGCGGCGGCGCGGGCGGCTACTACACCAAGGCGCAGTACACCGACCTCGTCAACTACGCCGCCGCCCGGCACATCACCATCGTCCCGGAGATCGACATGCCCGGGCACGTCAACGCCGCCCAGGCCTCGTACGCCGAACTCAACTGCAACGACACCGCCCCGCCGCTGTACACCGGCACCAGCGTCGGGTTCAGCTCGCTGTGCGTCGGCAAGGAGGTCACCTACACCTTCGTGCAGCAGGTCCTCACCGAACTGGCAGCCCTCACCCCCGGCCCCTACCTGCACCTCGGCGGCGACGAGGCCAACAGCACCTCCGACGCCGACTACCGCACCTTCATGAACCGCGTCCAGCCGTACGTCGACGCCCTCGGCAAGACCGTGATGGGCTGGCACCAGGTCGGCCAGGCCGACCACTCCCCCGGCCGGATCGCCCAGTACTGGGGCACCAGCACCTCCGACGCCGACCTGAGCGCCGCGGTGAGCAAGGGCGCCAAGGTCGTGATGTCGCCCGCCAACAAGGCGTACCTCGACATGAAGTACACCAACCAGACCCCGCTCGGCCTCACCTGGGCCGGTCTGATCGAGGTGCAGACCGCCTACAACTGGGACCCCGCCACCCTGCTGCCCGGCGTGCCGGCCGGCGCCATCCTCGGCGTCGAAGCCCCGCTGTGGAGCGAGACCATCACCAAACTCGCCGACATCGAGTACATGGCCTTCCCCCGCCTGCCCGCTCTCGCCGAGCTGGCCTGGTCGCCGCAGTCGGCCCGCAACTGGGACACGTTCAAGACGCGCCTGGGCGCGCAGGGCCCCCGCTGGACAGCTCAGAACATCAACTTCTACCGCTCACCGCAGGTCCCCTGGACGACCCCGCCCGCGACCGGCCGCATCGAGGCCGAGTCCTACACCGCACAGTCGGGTGTGCAGATCGTCGCCGACGCCAACGCCCACGGCGGCAACCGCGTCGGCTACCTCGAAAACGGCGACTGGATCGGATTCTCCGGCGTCAACCCCGCAGGCAAGACCGGCTTCACCGCACGCGTCTCCTCCGGCGGAAACGGCGGCACCCTCCAGATCCGCACCGGCTCAGCCACCGGCCCACTGCTCGGCTCGGTCACCGTCGCCAACACCGGCGGCTGGGGCAACTACACCGACGTCACCACCACCATCGGCACCGGCTCCGGACCGCTGTACCTCGTCTTCACCGGCACCGGCAGCCTCTTCGACATCGACAGCTTCGCCCTGACCGGCACCGCGCCACCGGCGACCCGCGTCGAGGCGGAGTCGTACACCTCGCAGTCCGGGGTGCAGATCGTCGCCGACGCCAACGCCCACGGCGGCAACCGCGTCGGCTACCTCGAAAACGGCGACTGGATCGGATTCTCCGGCGTCAACCCCGCAGGCAAGACCGGCTTCACCGCACGCGTCTCCTCCGGCGGAAACGGCGGCACCCTCCAGATCCGCACCGGCTCAGCCACCGGCCCACTGCTCGGCTCGGTCACCGTCGCCAACACCGGCGGCTGGGGCAACTACACCGACGTCACCACCACCATCGGCACCGGCTCCGGACCGCAGTACCTCGTCTTCACCGGCACCGGCAGCCTCTTCGACATCGACAGCTTCGCGCTCACCTGAGCCGCCTGAGCACCTCGTCACCCCAGCAGCGCGTCACCGGGGCCGCAGACCGGTGACGTGCTGCTGCGGGCGAATCCCGGACGCGGCGAGCGCACCGTCATACGATGGCCCATGTCCATGAGGTCTCCGACGAGGTGAGGACCGGACGTCATGCGTATCGCCGTCGCCGGGGCCACCGGGAACATCGGCTCGCTCACCGTCGCCGCGCTGGAGCGCGCAGGTCACGACGTGGTTCGAATAAGCCGCTCGCTCGGTGTCGACCTGTCGACCGGCGAAGGACTGGACGACGCGCTGACCGGCGTCGAAGCCGTCATCGACACCACCAACGGACCGGCGCGCGACCGCACCGAGACAGTGGACTTCTTCCACACGACCACCGGCAACCTGCTCGCCGCCGAGCAACGCGCCGGAGTCCGCCACCACGTCCTGCTCTCGATCGTCGGCGTCGGCCGCATCGAGGGCAACGCGCACTACGCCGGCAAACGCGAGCAGGAACGCCTCGTCGAGACCGGTCCGGTCCCGTGGACGATCGTCCCGGCCACGCAGTTCCACGACTTCGCCGCGACGGTCGTGGGCTGGACCGAGAAGGACGGGGTCGCACCGGTCCCGCCCCTGCTGATGCAGCCGATCGCCCCCGCCGACATCGCCGACGTGCTCGCCGAGGTCGCCGTCGACGAGCCCCAGGGCCGGCACCGGGACGTCGCCGGACCCGAACCGCAGGACCTCGTGGACATGGCCCGGCGCACCAACGAGGCACGCGGGCGCACCGTGAAACTGGTACCCACCTGGTCGACGGCGCTCACCGTCGAGATGGCCGGCGACGTGCTGCTGCCCGAGAAGAACGCCCGCATCGCCCCGACCACCTTCGACGAATGGCTGCTGGGGCAACGGGACGCGACCTGACCGGCGCGAGACCTATCGGCAACCGCCGACCCCACCACTGGCGTCTACGGTGCATGACTCGCGTTCGCGACGCCGTGCTCGCCGCGCTCTGCGTGGCGGTACTGACCCCGTTGCTGGTGCTGTCGACGGCTGCCGCCGGGTTCGGTCCGCGCCACTGGTCCGGCGTGCCGCTGACTGGGGTGGCGCTCCCGTTGCTCGACGCGCGCCCGACATCATCGGGCACCCGCGTCGCGGCGCTCGACGCGATCACGGAGGAACTGATCGCCACGGAATACCGTGGGTGGACCGCCCTCTACACGGGCACGGACGGCCGCGTCCAGATCGAGACCACCCGGTTGAGCGCTGCCCTGTTCCACGAGCTGGGCGACCGCTTCGGCGGCGACACGGTGGGCCTGGTCTACACCCCGATGACCCCGCCGATGTATCCGGGCGGCCCGGACGGTGGGCACACGGTCGAGACGACCTGGCAGCGCACGGACCCGGTCGGCAGCTGGCTCACGCTGCTGGTCGGCTTTCCCTGGCCGCTCGGCACGGCACTGCTGCTGACCGCGGCCGGATGGGCGCTCGTCCTGCGCCGCCGACGACGCGCGGCGGCTGAGCCTGCCCACGGGGACGGCGACCGCTGACGCATCCGCACCACCCGCCGACAGCCCCGCCGTCACGTCCGTGCACGCCTACCGCCCTCGTCGCCGTCAGCCCTCATCGAGGCAGAGGCAGAACGGATGCCCGGCCGGGTCGAGCAACACGCGTACGTTCGCCCGCGGCGACGCCGCGCCGAGCGAGGCGCCCAGCGCGAGCGCGTCGGCGACCGCGGAGTCGAGGTCGCCGACCTGGAAGTCGAAGTGCATCATCGGCCGCTGCGCACCCTCGACCGGCGGCCACACCGGTGCCCGGTAGTCGGTGGCCTGCTGGAACACCAGGTAGACGGCTCCCTGTGGCGGCGCGACGACCGTCGTGCCCGGCTCCTCGTGGACGATGGGCCAGCCGAGCAGCTCGGCGTAGAACCGTGCCAGCGCCGCGGGGTCGGGAGCTTCGATCGCGGTGCCCCACCACATGCCGGCAGTTCGAGAACGCATCCTCCCATCCTGTCGCCGCGGTCGTGCGGCCGTCCAACCGGCAGGCCGCGGCATATGCTCAAGGGCGTGTCCGACGCTGACGAGCGGCCCGCCCGGGTCGACGACGTGCACGAGCTGGCCCTGGCCATGCCGCACGTGACCGTCGAGTACGGGACCGGCGAGAACCCCGTCTACCAGGTGGGCGGCAAGTCGTTCATCTTCTTCCGCAATCCGCGGCCCGACGCCGTCGACCCCGACACCGGCGAGCGCTACCCCGACGTGATCGTCTTCTGGGTCGGCTCCGACGCCGACAAGCAGGCGATGGTCCAGGACGAGTCCTCGCCGTACTTCACCACCGCGCACTTCAACGGCCACCCGTCGGTGCTGCTGCGGGCCTGCCGGATCGGTGAGATCAGCCGCCGGGAGCTGGCCGAGCTGGTCCAGGACGCGTGGCTGTCGCGCGCTTCGGCCCGCCGGGCGTCCGTGTGGCTCGCCGAGAACCCGCCGGCCTGAACAATCACCGGCGGCTGTGGCCGTACTCTTCCCCGGTGTCCACCACCGTCTTGCGCACCGAGCGGCTCCTGGTCCGGCCGTTCGACCACGCCGACGCCGCGCGCCCCTGAGCCACAGCGGGTTCACCGGGGCCGTTCCGGCTATCGACGCCTGACCGGGTTGCCATCGTCTGTTGCCGTCGAGCCGGGGCGGTAAACCTGTTCGGGGGCAGATTCATCCGAAAGAGTGTCCGTGCTCGTAATACGACGATGGCACCCTTTTCGGATGACTGGATTTCTGAGCCGCGCGCAGCGGCGCGGCATGTGGGCCGCGTTCCTGCTGATGGCAGCGTATGCGCCGTTCACCGCGTGGCTGTCCGATGACGACACCTGGTTCCTGAGCATCGTCGTCGCGGGCCTGGTCGCCACCGTGCTGATCGCCGACGACCACGAGCGCACCTCCCGCCGCGCCAGCCGCGACTGACTTCGCAGGATTCGACGGCACTCGGTTGTCACGACGCGGGGGCCGGGACATCGCCGTCCCGGCCCCCGCGTCCACCCAGCTGTGCCTTACACGGTGCTGCGACCGCGGACACCGGCGAGCAGCGCGACACCCAGCGCGGCCAGACCCACCTGGAAGAGCAGCTCGATCCAGTCGACGCCATCGGTGACGGCCACGCCCACGGCCTGCGCGAGCGCGGTGCCGATCAGTGCGGCGACGATGCCCACCACGATGGTCAGCCAGATCGGCAGGCCCTGACGGCCCGGCACGACCAGCCGGCCGAGCGCGCCGATGATCAGACCCACGATGAGAGCCGAGATGATTCCGGCGACAGTCATGATTCCTCCTTTGCGCATGACATCCACTGCCGCCTGTCTGCCCGCCCACTCGGCCCGGCAAACCACCGCACCGTCTGCTTTGCAGCGGCGAGGCCGGGACCGCCGGGGTCAGCGGGCCTGGACCATGCGTACGGCGAGGTCGGCGTAGAGGGCGCCGATGTCCTCGGGGGCGCGGCGGCCGGAGGTGCGGTACCACCGGGCCACGTCGACGGTGAGGGAGAGCAGGGCCAGGCCGGTGCCGGGGATGTCGGGCACGTCGAAGACGCCCTGCTCGACGCCGTGTTCCAGGGTCGCCCGGACCACCAGGTCCATCTCGTGCCGCAGCGCGGTGATCTCGGTGAGGTGCGCCGGTTCGAGGGCGTTGAGCTCGTACGAGATGACGCGGGCCGGGGTGTGGAACAGGGCGTGCCAGGCGGCGAAGTCGCCGATGACGTCGCGTAGCTGCCGCACGGGGTCGTCGCTGCGGGCGGCGGCGGCGCGCAGGGCGACCAGCGAGTGCCGGTGCCCGACCAGGCAGATGCGGTGCAGCAGCTCCTCCTTGGAGCGGTAGTGCACGTACACCCCGGCGGGGCTCATGCCGACCCGGGTGGCGATGTCGCGGGTGGTGGTGGCGTGGTAGCCGCGTTCGGCGAAGGCCTGGACGGCGGCGATGAGCAGCCGCCGGGCGGGCGCCGGGCTGACGTCGTGCCAGGCCCGTTCCAGCATCGCGACCTCGTCGAGGTCGGCGGCGGCGGTGTTCATCGGGGTCCTCCACGGTTCGGGGTGAAGCGTTGACAGCACCCTTCCATACCGGCATCCTAAGCAAGCGCTTACTTAGTTCGCCAGCCTTCACCGTGGAAGGGTTCACATCATGGCCTTCGCCTCCCTGGACGACGTGCGTGCCGCCGTCGGCACCGTCGTCAACACCAGCGAATGGTTGGAGATCGATCAGAAGCGGGTCGACATGTTCGCCGAGGCCACCGGCGACCTGCAGTGGATCCACACCGACCCGGCCCGGGCCGCCGCGGGCCCGTTCGGCACCACCATCGCGCACGGCTACCTGACGCTGTCGCTGATCCCGTTCCTGGCCGGTGACGCGCTGCGGGTGCCGGGCGTGAAGATGGGCGTCAACTACGGCACCAACAAGGTGCGCTTCCCCGCGCCGGTGCCGGTCGGCTCGCGGGTGCGGGCGACGGTGAAGCTGCTGTCGGTCGACGACGTCGAGGGCGGCGTGCAGCTGACCTCGCAGGTGACCATCGAGCGCGAGGGCGGCGACAAGCCGGTCTGCGTCGCCGAGACCGTGTCGCGGATGTACCTCTGATGGCCGCGACGATGCGGGCCTGGCAGGCCGCCGCCAACGGCGAGCCGGCCGACGTGATGAGCCTGGTCGAGACCCCGGTTCCCACCCCGGGCGCGAACCAGCTGCTGGTACGGGTGCGCGCGTCCGCGCTGAACTTCCCGGACGTGCTGCTGGTCCGGGGGCAGTACCAGGTGCGCCCGCCGCTGCCGTTCACGCCCGGCGTGGAGCTGTGCGGTGAGGTCGTCGCGGTCGGGGCCGAGGTCGCCGGGTTCGCCGAGGGCGACCGGATCATCGGCACCACCGCGCTTCCCTTCGGCGCGCTGGCCGAGTATGCGCTGGTCGAGGCCGCGGACGCGTTCCCCGCCCCGGCCGCGCTGGACGACGTGCAGGCTTCGGCGATGCACATCGCGTACCAGACGGGCTGGTTCTCCCTGCATCGCCGGGCGCGGCTGCAGCCGGGCGAGACGCTGCTGATCCACGCGGGCGCGGGCGGGGTCGGCAGTGCCGCGATCCAGCTCGGCAAGGCCGCGGGCGCGACCGTGATCGCGGTCGTCGGCGGGGCCGCGAAGGCCGAGGTCGCCGCGAAGCTCGGGGCCGACCTCGTGATCGACCGCCGCGAGCAGGACTTCATCGCGGCGGTGAAGGCGGCCACCGGCGGCCGCGGCGCGGACGTGGTCTTCGACCCGGTGGGCGGCGACGCGTACACGGGCTCGGCCAAGTGCGTCGCGTTCGAGGGCCGCATCCTGGTCGTCGGCTTCGCCGGCGGCACCGTGCCGACGCCGGGGCTCAACCACGCCCTGGTGAAGAACTACTCGATCGTCGGCGTGCACTGGGGCCTGTACCGGCAGCTCGATCCGGCGCTGGTCGTGCAGGCGCACGAGACGCTGTGCGGCCTGGCCGCCGACGGCGTCGTGCAGCCGCTGATCGGCGGCGTAATCGGCCTCGCCGAGGCCGTGGACGGACTGACCCGCCTCGGCGCGGGCGAGACCGTCGGCCGCCTGGTGGTGCGACCGTGAGCGAGCGCAGCGAGCGAACCAGTGGCCCCGCCTGTCACGACGGAGCCGAGCGCAGCGAGGTGACGGCGTGACGGATCCCAAAGGTCTCGACCTGTCCGCACTGCGGTCCTTCCTGGACCGTGCGCGGCCGGGACTGGTCAGGGGGGACCTGACCGGCGAGCTGATCCCGGGCGGTAAGTCCAATCTGACCTACCGGGTCGCCGACGACGCGCAGCGCTGGGTGGTCCGCCGCCCGCCGCTCGGGCACGTGCTGTCCACCGCCCACGACATGTCCCGGGAGTACCGGGTGATCTCGGCGCTGGGCGGGACCCGGGTGCCGGTGCCGGGCACCGTCGCGCTGTGCGAGGACCCCGAGGTGATCGGGGCGCCGTTCTACGTGATGGAGCACGTGGACGGGACGGTGTGGCGTACCGCGGGGCAGACCGCGACGCTGGGGGCCGAGCGCGTCGCCTCGCTGTCGCTGGCGCTGATGGACGTGCTCGCCGACCTGCACGCGGTCGACCCGGCGGCGGTCGGCCTCGGCGACTTCGGCAAGCCGGAGGGATACCTGGCCCGGCAGCTGCGCCGCTGGAGCACCCAGTTGCAGCACTCGCACAACCGCGAGCTGCCCGGCCTGGCCGAGCTGCACGACGATCTGGTGGCGCGCATGCCCGCGCAGGCCGCGCAGGTG
Organism: Catellatospora aurea; assembly: GCF_042663325.1. Taxonomy (NCBI): domain Bacteria; kingdom Bacillati; phylum Actinomycetota; class Actinomycetes; order Micromonosporales; family Micromonosporaceae; genus Catellatospora; species Catellatospora aurea. Next base: position 224,378 of record NZ_JBHTAC010000003.1, on the reverse strand, counting down.
TCGATCCTGCACGGCGACTACCGGCTCGACAACTGCATCGTCGGACCCGGCGACCAGATCGTCGCGGTGCTCGACTGGGAGATGGCCACCATCGGCGACCCGCTGGCCGACCTGGGCCTGTTCCTGTGCTACTGGCGCATGTGGACCGAACCGGTGATGGACGGCCTGTTCGGCGAGGCTCCCCCGGCGGGGGTCTTTCCGACGTCGGCGCAGATGGCGGCCCGCTACGCCGCCCGGCGCGGCGCGGACCTGTCGGAACTGCCCTGGTACGTCGCGTTCGCGCACTACAAGCTCGTCGGCATCCTCGAAGGAATCCACTACCGGTACCTCGCCGGGCAGACGGTCGGCGAAGGCTTCGACCGGGTCGGCGCGATGGTCCCGCATCTGATCAAGCTCGGTCACCGCACGCTGCAGGAGGCGTAAGACCATGGAATTCTCGTACGACGAGCGCACCGAGCAGCTGCGCGCGGAGCTGCTCGACTTCATGGAGCAGCACGTGTACCCGGCCGAGGCCGTCGCCGAGCACCAGCTCGGCGAGATCGCGCCGTGGACCACGCCGCCGGTCATGGAGGAGCTGAAGACCGAGGCCCGCAAGCGCGGCCTGTGGAACCTGTTCCTCCCGCACCACCCGCTGGGTGCGGGGCTGAGCAACCTGCAGTACGCGCCGCTGGCGGAGATCACCGGTCGCAGCCCGCACCTGGCCCCGGAGTCGATCAACTGCAACGCCCCGGACACCGGCAACATGGAGGTGCTGACCATGTTCGGCACCGCCGAGCAGCAGGACCGCTGGCTCAAGCCGCTGCTCGCCGGGGAGATCCGTTCGGCGTTCTGCATGACCGAGCCCGAGGTGGCCTCGTCCGACGCCACCAACATCACCACCCGCATCGAGCGCGACGGCGACTCCTACGTCGTCAACGGGCGCAAGTGGTGGTCGTCGGGCGCGATGAACCCGCGCTGCGAGATCTTCATCGTGATGGGCAAGACCGACCCGACGGCCGACCGGCACCGCCAGCAGAGCCAGATCCTGGTGCCCCGGGACACCCCCGGCATCGAGATCAAGCGCGGCATGCACGTGTTCGGCTACGACGACGGCTGGCACGGCGGCCACGCCGAGATCACCTTCACCGACGTCCGCGTGCCCGCCGCGAACCTGATCGCGGGCGAGGGCGAAGGCTTCGCGATCGCGCAGGCGCGGCTCGGCCCGGGGCGCATCCACCACTGCATGCGGCTGATCGGCATGGCCGAGCGGGCCCTGGAGCTGATGTGCCGGCGGGCCACCGAGCGGGTCGCGTTCGGCAAGCCGCTGTCGGCGCAGGGCGTCGTCGGCGAGTGGATCGCCGAGGCCCGGGTCCGCATCGAACAGGCCCGCCTGCTGGTGCTGAAGACCGCCTGGCTGATGGACACCGTCGGTAACAAGGGCGCGCACACCGAGATCCAGGCGATCAAGATCGTCGTGCCGGAGATGGCCGGCTGGGTGATCGACAAGGCGATCCAGGTGCACGGCGGCGGCGGTGTCAGCCAGGACTTCCCGCTCGCGCACATGTGGGCCGCCGCGCGTACGCTGCGCCTGGCCGACGGCCCCGACGAGGTGCACAAGGCCTCACTGGCCAAGCGGGAACTGCGCAAGTACAGCGCGGAGCGGAGCTGACCTTGAAAAGTGCGTACGCCGACCTCGGCGGGCCCGTGCACCACATCGACTTCGGCGGGCCGGCCGACGCGCCGCCCGTCGTGCTGGTGCACGGGTTGGGCGGCTCGCACCTGAACTGGACGCGGCTCGCACCGCTGCTGACGCCGTACGCCCGGGTGAGTGCTCTTGATCTGGCGGGGTTCGGCCGCACGGGCGCGGCGGCCGGGCCGACCACGGTCACCGCCAACGCCGAACTGCTGCGGCGTTACGTCACCGAGGTCGTCGGCGAGCCCGCAGTGCTGGTCGGCAACTCGATGGGCGGCATGATCTCCACGCTGACCGCGGCGGCCACCCCGGACGCGGTACGCGGCCTGGCCCTGGTCGACCCGAGCGTGCCGCTCGCCCCGAACGTCAAGATCGATCCGGAGATCCGGCGGCTGTTCCTGGTCAATCTCATCCCGGGCGTCGCCGGCTGGGCCATGCGCCGCCGCCTGGCCACCGTGCCCGCCCGGCGACGCATCGAAGAGACCCTGGCCATGACCTGCGCCGACGCGTCCCGGGTGCCCGAGCAGATCATCGTCGACGCGGTCGCGCTCGACGAGGAGATGACCGCCGCCAACCCGCGCCGCGACCTGGCCTACCTGGGCGCGAGCCGCTCCCTGCTGCGCCTGCTGGCCCGCCCCGACGGCTACTGGCGTGCCATGGCGTCCCTGCCCATGCCGGTCCTGCTCGCCCACGGCGTGCACGACCGGCACGTCCCCATCGGCTCTGCCCGCGCCGTCGCCGCCCGCCTGCCCCACTGGACCTACGTCGAACTCGACTCCGGCCACGTCCCCCAACTCGAACACCCCCAAGAACTCACCGACCACCTCCTCCCCTGGCTCCACACCCTGAAGTAGCCAGAGGAAGGGCACCTTCACATCGCTATCCGTTGTGGAAGGTGCCCTTCCACACCCGTACGCTGGTCGCTCAGCGGGTTGGCTGGTGGGGGGTGTCGGGGGGCGGGGCGGCGGAGGCGGCGGCCTGCTGTGCCGCTTCGGCGCCCAGCCGCAGCCCGAGCTGGAAGCGGTTGGTCACCTGATACCGCTCCATCAGGCCGGCCACGGTGTAGGCGATCGTCCGCATGCTCAGGTCGAGTCTCGTGGTGATGGCCGCGTCGGTATGGCCGTCGGCCAGCAGCACCACGATGGCGCTCTCCCGCGGCGAGAGGCCTTTCGGCGGCATCCACATCCGGGGCGGCTTGGACATCTCCCAGTGCTGGTAGAACATGGCGATCAGATCGCTCACCGCCTGAGCCGCCGTGATCTCCCAGTAGCCCTTGCTGCGGTCGGCCGGATCGACCACGATGAAGGCGCTCCGGCGGTCGAAGACGAACAGTTTCATCGGCATGGTCGGCAACTCGCGATACCGTGCGCCGCGGGCCCGCGACTCCGCCGAGTACCAGGCCGAATCGTCCCCGGCCGAGGCCGGGATGCCGAGGATCAGCCGAGTGACACCACCCCGGGCTGACACCTTGCGCATCTGCTGGGAGCTCTCCTTGAGCTCGGCGGTGTTGAACGCCGGCTCGGGATTCATGGTCAGGGTCTCGTGGTGCGCCGACTGCAGCACCGTGGACAGCCGCGCCCGGGTGCGGACCATCCCGTCCAGCCGGTGCACCTCGTCACGTGGCAGCCGGCTCAGGTCACCGACCGCCGGCGGGTGGGCGATCCGCGTCAGCCGCAACTGCAGGCGGTGCTGGGCCAGCATGCTGCGCTGATGCCGATCCCGCAGCACGGCGACGACCTGGGCGGGGTCATGGCCGGTCCAGGTGCGGTCGTCACCGCCGGCCGGACCGTCCGGCGACGCGGCCCCGAGCGCGGCCAGTTCGTCCAGTGCGACCCGCACCTGTGGCGCCCTCAGATCCAGGGACTGGCTTATGTAGTTCACGGTCCGAGGCCCGAACGCGACCAGCAAGCGGTAGATGAGATCCGCGTGCGGTGCGACCCCCCACCTCATCAAGGAGGGCACGACAGCTGCCTGCGGCAAGATTCCTTCCCCCGTTCACGCCAGTGCCACGCGGCCATCAGCGCGGCATGGAGATCCAATCGCGACGGCGAGGGGAAGGCAAGACCATCGGGGCCCGCGTGCGTCGAACAGGCCCGGCGCGGCGGGCAACCGCGGCTCCCGAGCGGTTCAGGCGGGCAGTCCGCCGGTGACCGACAGGAACTGCAGCTTCTCGTAGCTCTCACTGCCCGGCTCGGCGGTGTAGACCAGCAGCTTCTGAGACTGGTCGGGATCGATCAGGGTCTGGCAGTGCAACTCGATCAGGCCGACCTGCGGGTGCCGGATCCGCTTCGCAGCGCAGTACGGGCCCGGGACGGGATGCTCGCGCCAGAGTTCGGCGAACTCCGCACTGCTGCGCAGCAGGACGTCCGCGACGGTGCCCGCACGCGAGCGCGCGCCGTCGCGGGTGTAGACCCGATGCAGGTCCGCGGTGAGCTGGCGGCTGTGCACCGGATGGTCGTCCGGGTCGTAGAGGTCGCGCACCACCGGGTCGGTGAACCACCGGTAGTGCAGGCTGCGCGCAAGCCCGGTGTAGCCGGTCTCGTCGCCCAGCAGCGCCACGGCGAGCCGGGTCTGCCGGAGCGTCTCACCGTGGTCGCTCACCACCTGCGCGGCCGCGTCACCGAGCCCGTCGAAGATGCGCATCATGCCCGGGTTGATGTGGTCGGTCCGCTGCACCCGCTGCGGCACCGGGTGACCGCCGAGGCGGAACAGGTGGTCCCGCTCCTCCAGCGACAGCCGCAGGCCACGGGCGATCGCGGCGAGCATCTGCTCCGACGGATGCGGCCCACGCTGCTGCTCGATCCGGCTGTAGTAGTCGGCCGACATGCCGCTGAGCGCCGCCACCTCCTCGCGGCGCAGCCCGCCGGTGCGCCGCCGCCGTCCCCGAGGCAGCCCCACGTCCTCCGGCTGCAGCGCCTCGCGCCTCGTCCGGAGGAATTCAGCGAGTCGTTCCCGTTGCATGACGCGGCTCCGTTCCTCTGATCTTGCAAACAACGCCCAGGTCAGCCCTGTTTCCATCGCGACGACGATCACACCGGGGCAACCCGATCCTGTACGGGGCCGCGGTGCTCAGCCACGGACAGGTTGTGCCTGGTTACGGCCTCGCGACGGCAGCACAGTCGAACCCATGAACAACCCAGCACACACCCCGATCGGCCACTGGATCGACGGCCGCACCGTCGCCGGCTCCGGCGAGACCATCCCCGTGACGAACCCGGCCACCGGCGAGATCGTCGCCGAAGCGCCCGCCGGCACCTCCGCGCTCGTGGACCAGGCCGTCGCCGCAGCCCGCGCCGCCTTCCCCGGCTGGGCCGCCACCGACCCGGCCGAGCGGGCCGCCGCCGTACGGCGCATCGGCGAAGGCCTGCAGGCCCGCGCCGAGGAGATCGCCGTCACGATCACCGCCGAGATGGGCTCGCCGATCGCCCTGTCCCGTACCGCCCAGATCGGGTTCCCGGTCGCCGTGGCGAACTCCTTCGCGGCGCTCGCCGCGGACTTCGCGTGGACCGAGCAGGTCGGCAACTCCCTGATCGTGCGTGAGCCGATCGGCGTCGTCGGCGCGATCACACCGTGGAACTTCCCGCTCCAGCAGATCGTCTCGAAGCTCGCTCCCGCCCTGGTCGCCGGGGACACGATGGTCTTCAAACCGTCGGAGGTCGCGCCGTTGACCGCACGGATCCTCGCCGAGGTCACCGCCGAGGCGGGCCTGCCGGCGGGCGTGTTCAACGTCGTGTACGGCACCGGCGAGGTCGTCGGCGAGGCGATCTCCGCGCACCCCGACATCGACATGATCTCGTTCACCGGCTCGACCCGGGCCGGGCGGAGGATCTCGGCCGTCGCCGCGCAGACCGTCAAACGGGTCGCGCTCGAACTCGGCGGCAAGGGCGCGAACGTCATCCTCGACGACGCCGACCTGGCCAAGGCCGTCGAGAAGGGCCTGATGATGGTGTTCACCAACAGCGGCCAGGTCTGCGGCGCGTGGCCGCGGATGCTGGTCCCCGCGGCCCGCCACGACGAGATCGTCGAGCTGGCGATCGCGGCGGCGGCGCAGTACACCGTGGGCGATCCGACCGACGAGGCCACCCGGCTCGGGCCGATGGTCTCCGAGGAGCACCGGCGCAAGGTCGACGGGTACATCGAGCGCGGCATCGCCGACGGCGCGACGCTGCTGTTCGGCGGCCCGGGGCGGCCCGACGGGCTCGACGGCGCGTACGTCCGGCCGACGATCTTCGCCAACGTCGACCCGGACTCCGCCATCGCTCAGGAGGAGATCTTCGGCCCGGTGCTCACGATCATCCCGTACACCGACGACGACCACGCGGTGGCCATCGCCAACAGCACGATGTACGGCCTGACCAGCGGGGTCTTCGGGGAACCCGAGCACGCCCTGGCCGTGGCCCGCAGGCTGCGCGCCGGTCAGGTCGACATCAACGGCGCACCGTGGAACGCGCTCGCCCCGTTCGGCGGCTACCGCCAGTCCGGCAACGGCCGCGAGTTCGGCCACTTCGGACTGGAGGAATTCCTGGAGACCAAGTCCGTCCAGAGCTGATCCTGCAGTTTCGGGGAAACTGCACCCATCGCCGAGCGCGAAGGGACAGTTCCCCGAAACCGCAGCACGCGGTCCGGGACCGGCCGTAGGTGTCGCCTAGAGCATCTCGGCGAGGAATTCGGCGAGTTTGGCTTCGGCCTCCGGGGAGCCCGGCCGCAGGTGCTCGTGTGCCTCGCCCTGCTTGTGGCCCTGTTCCAGCCACTTCATGAAGTCGCGCCGCATCTGCGGGTCCTTCAGCTTGCTCTTGAGCCACCCGGAGTCCTCCAGCTCGGCCTTGTTGGCGTCGCTGATGCGCTCCTGGCGCGGCGGCGGGTCGTCCTGGCCGTACTTCTCCTCCCAGTAGTCGTCGCCACGGCCGCCGCTGCCGTTGCCGCTCATCATCGCGGCGAGGATCGCCAGCGCCCCGGCTCCGGCGAGGGTGGCCAGGAAGTCGGCCGCTGCGGCGGTGAGCACGAGCTGGAAACCGCCACCGGCCAGCGCCGCGAGGCCGAACGGCGGGAACCAGATCATGGCCATCATCGCCAGCAGCAGCGAGGCCAGGAACAGGGTCTGGCTGATCGCGTCGAGAATGTGCGAGGTGAGGATCGGCTGGTCGGGCCCGCCCGCCGCGAGGCCGAGCACGAGGCTGCCGATCCCGGCGGCGATGCTGCCGAAGCCGGTGAGCAGCCTCAGTTCGGCGCGTACGGCGGCGTCGGCGGCGGGGGCGGCCAGCAGCGGGCGCAGCCGCCGGGCGGTGGCGTACAGCTGCCAGCCGAGCCAGCCGAGTCCGGCCGCGGAGAAGACCAGCACGAGCGGGAACACCCACGGCTCGGCCAGCAGGCCCTGCACGCCGGAGAAGGTGGGCAGGCTGCCGGGCAGGAAGTACAGCACGGCGGGCACGAGCAGGGCCGCCCATACCAGCAGCGGCAGCCAGGGTTTGATGCCGCGCGGCGGGGTGGTGCCCTCTCGGCGGCGCAGGCCGGTCCCCCGCCACGCCTGCGCGTCGGTGGCGTCGAGGGCGGCGGTCGCCTGGGCCACGGCTTGGCGCATCGGGTCGTCGGGGGTGGCCCGGTCGTGGCCGAACAGGGCGGCGCGGCGGGTCAGCGCGTACGTCCAGGTGAGGTAGGGGGTCCAGGGCAGGCCCGCGAAGGCGTGGCCGCCCAGGGCGGCGATCGCGGGGCGGCCCGCCTGCTCGGACGCGGTCAGCGTGTCGGGCCAGGCGCGTTTGCCCGCGAGCAGGGTGCGCCGGTCCAGGAACGTCGCGGCGGCCAGCGCGAGCAGCGGGTACAGCCACAGCGCGTGGCGCAGGAACGCCAGCGGGGTGGCGAGCGCGTTGATGACGCCCGCGCCGTCGGGGTCGGCGACCTCGTGGTTGTACGCGGCGTGGTCGAGCCACGGGAACAGCAGCAGCGCGGCACCGGCCAGGCGCTGCAGGGCGCTGCCGCGGATCAGCAGGCCGAGGCCGAGCCCGGCCAGGGCACTCCAAACCAGGTGCAGGCTGACCTCGGGGCTGGGCGCGTCCGTGGAGAACGCGTCGATGTACGACACCGGAGTCGGCAGCCAGGAGCTGACCAGGTCGGGCAGGCCCCAGATCTGGACGAAGCTGAACCCCTGCATCCGGGACCAGCCTTCGAACGGCCCGCCGCCGGTGATCGCCGCCGCCTCGTCGGCGTGGCGCAGCAACTGCTCGACGAGCCCGAACCCCGCCCCGCCGGCCGCACCGAGCAGCAGGAAGTCGGTCAGGCCCCATTGCGCGCGTACTTTGCGGTGCAGCAGGGCGAGCAGCGCGAACGGGGCGACCTTGGCCAGCTCCTCGATGAGCGGGTCGACGGTGTAGCTGGCGGTGCGGACTATCTCCGGCAGCGGGTCTCCGCTGAGCGCGGCCATGCCGCGGGTGTAGAGCAGCTGCAGGCCGAGGGCGAGCATGCCGGCGCCGTAGAGCCCGGCGACGACGCCGAGGATCAGCAGCGGCATCCGCACCGTACGGGTCGCGGAGGCGAGCATCGTCAGCTGCCATACGCCGTAGCAGGCGGCGAACATCATCAGGACCGTCACGCCGCGCACGGTAGCGGACATCGACTACCCCCACTGTCTGGAACCGAACAGCGCGGCCGTCGGTGAACCGATCCCCCGTTCGTGTCCCCGGTCGGGAATCCGGCTCAGCCGAGCTCGGCGGACTCCGCCGGACCTACGCTCGGCCGCACTCCATCGGGCAGAGGGATGTCCGGTCGTCGTGAGGCGGTGTGACGGTGGCACTCGATGAGACACAGGTCTTCAAGTTCCTCGCCCTGCGGGCGCCGGAGCGGCCGCTGGGCGGGACACCGCCCGATCGGTTCATCCGCGACCCTCGGTCGCTGTCGGGGGAGGGCCGCAGCCGGCTGACGGAACTGGCCCAGCGGCTCGCCGTCGAGCCCGAGGCGGTGCAGGCCTGGCGGCAGCTCGACCTGTCCGCCGTGGACGAGGTGGCGGCGGCCCGGCCACGGCTGCTCGACGCGTACCGGGCGGCGAGCGGCGACCCTGGTGACGGCCTGGCGGCGGCCCGCGCGGCGGGGGTGCCGCAGCCCGCGCTGGATCGCGACGAGCGGCTGCTCCGCGAGGTCTGGGACGCGGTGCACACCGCCTACATGACGGGCTCCGGGGCGGGGCCGCGCCTGGACGCGCCGGTGCAGGCGCTGCGGGTGCTGCATTTCGTCGCGTCGCTGGCGGACGAGCCGCAGCCCACACCGGCGCGGGCCGTGGCGTTGCTGGAGGCGACCCCGCTGGTGCCGGCGGTGCTGCGGGACGCCGTGGCCGAGCACCGGACGACCGCCAGCGCTCGCGCCGACGTCGACGAGTCGCCTATCCGCTCCGAGGCGATCACCCGGCTGATCCACGATCGGGCCGCCGCCCAGCGCCTGCTGGACCGGGTGCAGCGGGCCCGGCCGGCGGCCGCCCGGTTCGAGCAGGGCCCGGCCGGGCAGCGGGTCGCGGTGGCGCTGGACACGATGCCCCGCCCGCTGGCCGACCTCACCGACGACGCCGAGGTGGCGCTGCGCGACCGGCTCGGCTTGACCGCGCAGGCGTCGGTGCCGGAGGCGGTGCTCGCGCTGCGCGAACACATGTCCGGCTTGGACACCCGCGCGTGGGAGCTGCGCACGGACTCCCGGTTCACCACCGCACTGGCCGCCCACGACGGCGTGGACGACATCCGCCGCAGGCTGCCCGCCGGCAAGCCCGACCCGGGCACCGCCATGGACGAGAACGTGCTCGGCCGGATCCATCCGCTCGGCATCGGCGACCTGAAGGTGGTCAAGCAGCGGCTGCTGCGCTACGAGGCCGGCGAGGTCGCGCACATCGAGTCGGTGCTGCGGGGCGAGGCCAAGGAGAGGCGCTTCCGGACCCTGCACCGGACCGAGAACACGTTCTTCACCGCCGAGGAGGAGACCCGCGACACCGAACGCGACACCCAGTCCACGGAGCGGTTCGAGGTGAAGCGGGAGGCCGAGCAGACCGTCAAGGAGGACATGAGCGTCAAGGCGGGGCTGTCGGTGACCGGCACGTTCGGCCCGGTCGTCACGACCGCCACCGGGGAGTTCGCGTACTCGACGGCCAAGCAGGAGTCGACGCGCAGCAGCGCCAACTACGCCCGCGAGATCGTCGACCGGTCGGTGAGCAAGGTGCAGACGAAGGTGCGCACGGAGCGGACCGTCAAGACCGTCGACGAGGTCGAGGAGATCAACGACCACCGGCTGGACAACGTCGGCGGCGCCGAGCACATCAGCGGGGTGTACCGGTGGGTCGACAAGCGCTACCGGGCCCAGGTGTACAACTACGGCCGGCGGCTGATGTTCGAGTTCGTGGTGCCCGAGCCGGCCGCGTTCTACCGCGCCGCCCGTACCGCCGCGGCGATCGCCCCGCGGCACGCCGCGCCGCCGGAGCCGTTCGTCAACCTGTACGGCGTGCCGCTGACCCCACGCGACATCACCGAGGACAACTACGCGACCATCGCGGCCACCTGGGGGGCGAAGGTGTCCCCGCCGCCGCCGGAGTACACGTACGCGCACCTGGCACTGGCCAAGGACAGCGTCGAGATCGCCAAGGCGATCGGGGTCGCCGACGAGAAGTTCGTCATCCCCGAGGGCTACGAGCTGCGGTACTACAGCCTCGCCGTGTCCTTCGTCGGCAAGAACAACCCCGGTTTCGTCGTGCACGTCGGCCGCGACCGGTACGAGTTGCACAACAGCAACGCCAACAACGCCACCGAGCAGGCCTACCTGTACGGCGACGTGCTCGGGCTGCCCGACCAGGTCACCTCGTTCGTCGGCAGTGTCCCGGTCAGCGTGACCGGCTACGACGTGCTCGGCTACGCCGCGAACTTCAACGGCTACTGCCGGCGGCTCACCACCACGCTCGACAAGTGGCGGCTCGCCACCTACGCGGTGATCTACGACGCGTACCAGGTGCTGCAGGCGGCGTACGACCAGAAGGTCGCCCAGGCCGAGGCCGCCGCCGGGATCGTGATCAGCGGGCAGAACCCCGCGCTCAACAAGCAGGTCCAGCAGACGGAGCTGAAGAAGCTCTGCCTGACCCTGCTCACCGGCGAGCACTTCGGCCGCTACCACGCGGTCACCGACCCGCCCGACAAACCCGCGCAGCACCCCGAGGTCCGCATCGACGAGGCGCTGCGCAACGGCCCGATCATCCAGTTCCTGGAGCAGGCCTTCGAGTGGGAGCAGATGACCTACCTGTACTACCCGTACTTCTGGGGCGACAAGCGGCGCTGGGTGGAGGTGCTGCACCAGTCCGACACCGATCCGGTGTTCGCCCAGTTCCTCACCGCGGGCGCGGCCCGGGTGCTGGTGCCGGTGCCGATGGCGTACGCCGACGCGGTCCTGTTCATGCTCAACTGGCCGGAGCCGGATCTCGCCAAACGCGTGTGGCGCGGCGGTGAGCCGGTGCCCTACGACGACCTGATGTACACCTCCATCGTCGACGAGATCAAAGGCCAGACCGACGACCTCGCCGGTGCGACGCCCGAGGGCGACCCGTGGGACTACACCGTGCCCACCACCCTGGTCTGGCTGCAGCCCGGCCCCGAGCTGCCCGTGTTCGAGTGACGGGCGGCGACGATGACTGGTCTCACGCCGGTGCTGATCTGCCCCGGCATCGGCAAGGACACCCGCCCGGCGGGGGTCGTGTACGGCACTGAGCCCAAGCCGCAGCCTGGCCCGGTCGGCCCCGAAGGCCGCCGGATCATGGAGTGGCAGTGGGCACAGAACGCCATGTTCGCCCACTACTACGCCGACTTCCTGCGTACCCACCCGACGTTCGGGTTCGTGCTCGCCGAGGCCGCCTACGCCAGCCTGCTCACCGGCGTCGACGCGGTGGACGTCATGTTCGGGGAGCTGGCTCAGGACTTCCGCCGCGACCACAAGGCCCGAGGGCTGCTGCGCCCCGACATCCTCGGCGTGTCCGTCACCCCGCATGCCAACCGCTACCGGGTCGACGTGGAGATCCTGGAGGTCACCACGCTGACACAGGCGCAGAAGACGCACCGCGAGGACGTGCTCTACAAACTCGGCAAGCTGCGCGAGGTCCTCACCGCCCGCGACTTCCTGATCCGCCAGACGCTCTCGGCGCAGAAGCTCGAATTCTCCATCGGGCCGTCGCCGTGGCGGCCGGTCGAGTACTGGAAACGTATCGTGGTGCTGCCGCTGCGGCCGCGCGAGGACGGCAAACGGTGCGTCGAGTGGATCTGCTTCCAGCCGACCTTCATCGAGGGCAACCCGCCGGGCCTGCTGCTTTACGAGATCCACTCTCTCCCGCTGGAGGAGAGCCGGATCCCCAAGCCGGTGCTGGACAAGCTGGCCGAACAGGAGCGCGACGAACGTCGGCGCCAGGCGGTGCCGTACGGGCAGACGCTCACACCGTGGCTCACCCCGCAGTACCTGAACAACCGCCTGCTGGACCGGCAGCAGATGGAGGCCCTCGCCATCGCGTCCGGCGTCGGCATGCTCGCCGTGCTGGGCATCTTCGCCATCGAAGCCGTTGCGGGCATGGCCTTCCTGCAGGTGGCGAGCCAGGCCTGCACGGTGGCCCCGGAAGGCCCGGGCATCGTCCGGATCGCGCCGCAAGTGCTCAGGCTCGTGGCCGACGCGCTGCGAAGCACCATGCAGACCGCCAACCAGTGGTACACCGTGCTCGGCGGCCGGCTCGCCGTGCCCGTGCCTTGACCGGGGCCGTCAGGCCTCTTCCCAGTCGAGGCGGCCGTTGTGTACCGAGCGGCGGGACTTCAGGAACGGGCTGCCGTAGCGCATCGCCTCGTACGAGCGCGACAGCAGCGCGCCGAGGTCCGGCCAGGTCTTCGGGGCGTCGCGGGACTCCTCCGCGGACATGATCGTCACATGGCCGTGGGTGTCGCGGTCGCTGTGGTCCACGGCCAGGCACGAACCGCGCCTGCCGGACGCGACCGGCAGCCACTGCCGGTGCCAGGTGTGCCAGTGCCGGTCGGCGTCGGCCGTGAGGCGCCGCCGCGACACCGCGATCATGTCGGCGGCGCCGAGGAACACGAACCCCGGCGCGAGACAGAACGCCGGGGTGGCCGCGCCCGCGCCGTTGTGCCAGCTCAGCAGTTCCTCCACCTCTTTGAGCAGGTCCACGCCCAGGTGCGCGCGCACCGCCGCGAGCTGATCGCGGGTGGCCGGCGGCGGCAGGTCGCGCAGGGTCAGCGGCGCGTGCTCGGCCAGCCAGCCGTCGATCGCCGCGAGCGTGGAGGAGAACGGCATGAGGCATTCAAGCACCTCGGGACCGACCTGCCTGTCCCCCGTACGCCCGAGGCGCGACAACCCTGGGCGATTGTGGCCGACTGTCCACTTCGGTCAGATGTGTAGGCCGATGTCGCAGGCGGGCACTATGATCGGCCGCTGTGACCGACACCGGGCCGAAGACCTCCGCCGGCCCCGTTCGCGTGCTGCTCGGCCTGCTTGCCGCCGTGCCGGCCCTCATCCTGCTGATCAGCGGGTATGTCGTGCCGACCGCGCGGACCGTGCTGGCGAGCTTCACCGACGTCGACATGCTGCGCGAGGACTCGGATGCTGTCGGGCTCGACAACTACTCGGCCACGTTCTCCGACTTCGCAGGCTCGCTGGTCTGGCCGCTGGTCTTCGCCGTGCTGGTGACGCTCACCGCGGTCGGCGCCGGCGGCACGCTGGCCTACCTCGCCGCACGCGCGGGCCGGGCCGGGCGGTGGACGGCCCGGATCGCGTTCGCGCTGCCGATGGCCGCCCTCGCCAGTTCCGGAGCGGCCCTCGCCTGGGTGATCACGTTCGACGAGCCGGGCGGGCTGAACCCGCTGCTCGCCCAGTACCTCACCTTCTTCGGGCTCGTCGTCGGCCTCGGCGCGACCGCGTACCTGCTGGTGTTCCGGCGCTCGACCCGGCCGCGCGACGCCGTGCCCGGCGCGCTGCTGGTCACCGGCGTCATCGCGGCCTCGGCGCTGGCGGTCGGCCTGCAGGCGTTCGGCTTCCCCTACCTGCTGGGCCGCAGCCCCGACGGGCCGCGCCACGCGTCGCCGTCGGTGCTCATCTTCGACAACGCGTACCGGACCTTCCGGGTGGGCATCGCCTCGGCCGACGCGGTCCTGCTGTGGTTGGTGCTGGGCGTGCTCGGCATCGGCATCGGGCTGTGGCTGGTCCTGGCCCGCGCCCGGGTCGTCGCCGCGGACCAGCCCGTGGACACGACGACTCCGCTCGGCAATGCCGGGTGGCGGGCGGCCGCCGCCGTCGTCACCGGCGGCCTGCTGCTGCTCGGCCTGGCCGGGCTCACCCCGTGGCTGCTGAACTCGGTGAGCTTCGGCACCGAGGCCGTCATCGGCAGCCTCTTCACGCACCTGTCCTACACCTGGCTGCCGCCGCTGATCTCCACCGTCGTCGGGGTGCTCGCCGCGGCGCTGGCCGGATACGGCATCGGCGCGCTACGGCCCCTCGGCGACCGCAGCGAACTGCTGCTGCTGCCGTTCGCGCCCTGGCTGTTCGTGGGGCTCGCCGGGCTCGCCCCGGACGCCTGGATGCACCGTACCGAGGACGGCAGCGAGTTCCTGTTCCTGATCCCGCCCGCCTCGCTGGCCATCCCGGTGCTGTTCGGGTCGGCGCTGCTGTTCCGGGGAGTCCGGTGGACCCTGGCGCTGCCCGTCGTCGGGCTGGCGGGCCTGGTGACGTGGATCGTCCAGGCGCAGGACACCCTGTGGCCGCTCATCGCGGGCTTCCGGCCCGACAGCGCCCCGATGCAGGTCGTCGTGATGCAGGCGATCACGAGTTTCGGCTACACCGGCGAAGACGGCGGCATCCCGACCGGCTGGCTGTATCCGCTGCCGATCTGCCTGCTCGTCGCGGCCGCCATCGGCGCGGTGCAGGTCCTGGTGCTGGACCGGCTCACGCTGCGCACCGGCCGGGGCACTGACGCCGACGCTGCCGAGACCGTGAGCAAGGCTACCGGCGAACAATGACGTCGAGGGCTACGGCCCGATCAGCCGTAGCCCTCCATCCACGGAAGGCGCTCAAGTTCGTGGAACCGTCCGGTACCGCACAGGTCCATCAGCACGGCGAGGTGCGAGCGCGACACTCCGCGCAGATGCCTCGGTGCCTCGTCGACGTCGTCCTCCCAGATGACGAGGCCGCTGGGGAACGCCGACAGGGTCCATCCGCCACAGGAGACCCAAACATCGGGATGCTCGTCGTCAATGTACGCATCGAGTTCGGCGATCAGCTCCGGGATCTTGTCCGGCGAGTAGTCCTCGGAGTGTCCGTAGCGGTGGGTGATTGAGGCGGACATGGCGTGATGCCGGCTGAGCGACTTACTGATCAGCCGGACGCCGCAGCCCGAGCCGGACCAGCAGCAGGCCGACGACCGCGGTGATCGGGCCGATGACCGCCCAGATCTTCTGGCCGTTCATGCCACCGGACTGGCCGAGCAGGTCCAGGCCCTGCAGGGTCCAGACGATCCCGGACAGCACCAGCAGCACTCCGAGCACCAGCCACACCCAGCGCATGACCACTCCCACCCGTCGACGAGCGAACGAGCGCTCATCGTCGCACGGGCACGTCTGAGATCAAACAGCATCGGCGAACCGCAACATCGGTACCCTGATGTCGGTCCAGCGAGCTGTACAACTTTTTTGATGTGGTCACATCAAAATTGATGTAGCCGCGCGCAGATACCATCGCGCGATGCCCGTCGAAGTACGCGATCTGGTCCCTGCTTTCCTCGACTTCTGGCAGCAGGCCGCGAGATGGCGCACGCCATCCAGCTGCGGCTGCCCGCGACGCCGTGGCCGCAGGACGGCCCGCTGGGACACGGGGTCTTCGCCGAGGGGTTCGCCACGCGGCTGACCGCCGAACTGCTACCGGAGTACGCAACCGCCGAGCACCTGTGGTTCGGCCCCGGCCATGACGGCTGGCTGGCCGAGTCCGAGCGGCGGCTGCCCGAGGCCCGCGCGGAGATCCTGGCGTGCCTGGACACGACGGAACCCGGCGTCCAGCGGCGCTATCTGAACCTCAACGGCGGGCACCACTTGCCGGACCGGATCGGCTATCTGGTCGGCGTCCGGGCCGTCGGGCAGCTGCGCCGCGCGTACAGCTGGGCAGAGCTCGCGCGCTGGGGCACCGATCGCGCGATGGTGGAACTCCGGCGGGTACTCGCCGGGTGCGCCGAAAGCTAGCCGACGTGCTGCACCTGCGGCAGCGACTGCTGCAGCTCGGCGCGGATCGCCGGCGTGAGCACCTCGCCGGCCTGCTTGCACAGCTTGGCCATCTCGTAGCCGGCCACGCCGACGTCGGCCCCGGCGGCGGTCAGCGAGGCCAGGATCGAGCCGTCGCGGATCGGCATCACCAGCAGGAAACCGCGGCCCATCTCGACGACGGTCTGGCGCACCGAGTCGCCGTCGAACAGGCCCGCCGCGCTCTTGGTCACGCTGACCAGGCTCGACGTGACCGCCGCGAACTGGTCGGCGCTGTCGCGCGGCAGCCGGTCCGAGGCGGCCACGAGCAGGCCGTCCGACGAGACGACCACGGTGTGCACGACACCGGCCACGCGTTCGGCGAATCCGTTGATGAGCCAGTTGAAGTCACGCGCCGCTGCGCTGATCGCCATTTGCGTCCACTCTCCTGTCACTTGCCGGCCGGCTGGGTCAGCTGCCGCTCCGCCTCGGTCCGCCCCTCGGCGTCGTCTTGTTCCGGCTCGGGCCCGGTCGGGGCCGTCGGCTCGGTCGGTGCTGGTTGCTCGGTCGCGGCCGGTGGCTCAGGCGCCGTCTCGGATGCCGTGGCCGCCTCGGGTGACGTCCGGGGTGCGGGCACCGCCGACGGGACCGGATCCGAGCCGGCGGCGTCCTCGGCCTCGGCGCGCCGCACTCCCGCGTAGAGCCTGGTCAGCGTGTCACCGAGCGCGTCCGGGTCGGCCTCGTAGCGGGTGGTCACGGCCTGGGCCGCCTCCGGCACGGACCTGCGGGTACGGGCGGGCAGCCCGGCCTTGGTCAGCGTGGGCGGCTGCGGCTCGGACTCGGCCGCGGGCGTGGCGACGGCATGCTCACCGGCGTCGCGGTTCCACCAGATGCTCGGCGTCCGGCGCTCCGGCGCGAGCACGTCCTCCGACCTGGTCGGCACGCGGCGGCGCAGGCTGGACAGGGCGGCCTCGCCGGTTTCGGCCTCCGGCGGCGTGGTGCCGAGCTCGTCGGTGGGCGCGGGCGCGATGAGCGCCTCGGGCAGCACCACCCGCACGGTGACCCCGCGGATGCCCGAGGTCAGCTGCACGGTGATGCCGTGCCGCCGGGCCAGGTGTCCGACCACGACCAGGCCCATCCGTTCGGCGGCCGAGGTGTCGATGCTGACAGGTTCGGACACCTGCTGGTTGGCCTCGGCGAGCAGCTGCGCGGACATGCCGATGCCGTCGTCGGCGACGACCAGCTCGGCCGAGCCGTCATCCAGCGCGTGGCCGCGCACCTGCACCGTGGTGTCGGGCGGGGAGAACGCGGTGCCGTTCTCCAGCAGCTCCGCGAGCAGGTTGACGACGTCGGCGACGGCGTGGCCGACGACGAAGACCCCGTCGGGAGTGTCGTGGTGGACCCGCTGATAGTGCTCGACCTCGGCGGTCGCCGCGAGCACGATCGTGTTGAGGTCCTTGGGCCGGTTCCAGTGCCGGGCGGTGTCCCCGCCGGCGAGCACGAGCAGGTTCTCGTCGTTGCGGCGCAGGCGGGCCGCGAGGTGGTCCAGGCGGAACAGGTTGCCGAGCTTGTCCGGGTCGACCTCGGCCGACTCCATGGTGTCGAGCAGCTGGAGCTGCCGCTCGACCAGGGTCTGGCTGCGCCGGGACAGCTTGATGAAGATCTCGTTGACGTTGCGCCGCATGCTGGCCTGCTCGGCGGCCAGGCGCACCGCGCTCAGGTGTACGGCGGTGAACGCCTCGGCTACCTCGGCGACCTCGTCCTGCGAGCCGACCACGATCGGCTCGACGTGCACCGGCGGCGCGGCGGTCGGGGCCAGCCGGAGCTGCTCGATGACGCTGGGCAGCGCGACCTCGGCGACCAGCAGGGCCTGGGCGCGCAGCGAGCGCAGTGTCGAGGCCATGTTGCGGCCGATCACGATGGACATGAGCAGTGCCGCGAGCAGCAGCACGATGGTGACCAGCGAGCCGAACAGGGTGGTCAGCCATTGGCTGCCGCTGGCCGCGGCGACCGCTTCGGACGCGTCGGCCAGCAGGTCCTGCTCGACGGTGCGCAGCTGTTCGAGTTCGGTGGTGCTGGCCGACCACCACTGCTGCGGGTCGACGCCGGCTTCGGGGTCGGCGGCGACGATCGTCTCGGCGAGGCGGTTGGCGTTGCGCACGGCTTGACCGGCGACGACGTCTTCGAAGCGGGCGACCTGCGCGGGGTCGGCGTCGGCGCGGAAGCCGGCCAGCGCGGCCTGACGCTGGGCGCGGGCCTGGGCGATGCGGGCGCCGGGCGCGGACTCGAAGGCGGCTCCGTAGCAGAGCATGTACAACCGGCCGCGGATCTGCGCGGTGAGTTCCTTGGCGCGGGCCAGATTGCTGAAACCGCGCACCAGGCGGCCCAGCGCGGCGTCGCCGCCGACGTCGGCCGGGGTCGGCAGCAGCGCGTGCAGCGAGGCGATGACGCCGGAGTACGCGTCGAAGGCGGCCTGGGCGCGTAGCCAGCCGCCGGCGACCCCGGCGCGCAGCCGGGCGACCTCGTCGAGCCGGTCCTGGGCGGCCCGGTAGGGCACGGCCAGCGCGGCCTCGGCCGCCAGTTCCGCGGCAGCCGTTCGCCAGCGGGCTGCGGCGCGGTCCACGGCGGTGCGCTCGGGGGCCAGCCCGGCGACGTCCCGGGCCGGGACGCCGCCCGCCGACAGCGAGACCAGCATGCCGACGGTGCGGTCGCGTTCGTTCTGCAGCTCGTGGACCAGGGTGGTGATTTCGTCGCCGAGGGAGACCTGGTGGGAGAAGGCGTCGAGGTCCGTGGCGGTGCGTACGGAGTCGGAGATCTGCACACCGGCGACCACCAGGAAGCCCAGCAGCGGCACGGTGAGCACCGCGGCGAGCTTGGTCGGCACCCGCCAGAGCCGCGTACGCAGCGGCGATGTGCGGCGGTGCGCCCCGGTCGCCCGCCCGCTGCGACGCCCTTGATCCGTCACCGGACGACCTCCGTACACTTTGCTCAGTCCACATCAGAGTGATCTAGGTCTTGCTGCGTACATCTAACCGTCGGCTGTGACGCCGCAGCAAGAGGATCCGGGATGAACTTATTTAACGGAACACATACGACGCCAGGGCTTGAAACTCTCAGGCGCGCACGAAAAGATACCCCGGTCCACGATCATCGGCACCGGCTGGTTTCCACATCGGAGCGTGTTTCCATGAATCCGCTGCGCCTGGCGTGCTGCCTGGCCTCGGTCGCCCTGCTGATCGCCGGGTGCACGTCCACCCCGGACACTCCGCAGCCGCTGGCGATCGGCGTGCTGGCGCCGCTCAGCGGCCCGGACGCGAGCTGGGGCGTCGACGCCGTGAACGGGGCGCGGCTGGCCGTCGACATCGTCAACGACGCCCACCCCGACCTGCCACTGCCGCTGGCGGCGGGCACCGGCGTGCCGGGCCGGCGCGGCGCGCGGCTGAGCCTGGCCGCCCGGGACACCGCAGGGCAGGCCGAGACCATGTCTGCGGCGATGACCGTGCTCGCCGAGCAGGAGCACGTGGCCGGGCTGGTGCTGGCCGATTCCGCCGACATGGCCGAGTCCGCCGCCAGCCAGGCGCAGCGCCTGCGGGTGCCGCTGCTCGACGCGCGCAGCAGCGACGACTACCTCACCGAACTGGGCATCGACTGGTACTTCCGGATCGGCCCCAGTGACAGCCGGCTCACCGAGGCCGCGTTCGCGCTGCTGGCCCGGCGCGGGGCCGGATCGGGCGGGATCACCCTGATCACCGAGTCAGGGCGGGGCGGCTCCTCGGCGGCCGTGGCGAGCCTGCGGGACCTTGCGCGCCGCGCGGGTGTCCCGGTCACCGCGTCGCTGACGATCAAGGAAGGCGCGACCGACGCGGAGCGGCTGCGCGACCCGCTCGCCGAGAAACCCGAGAACACGGTCGTCGCGTGGGCGCAGACCGCGGCCGGGGCGCGGGCCGTCGCCGTCGCCGTCGGCGAGACCAAGGGGCGTCCGACGCTGGTCGGCCTCGGCCAGGGCTTCCGGTCGCTGGAACGGCCCGACAGCGGGGCCGCGCTGCTGCGGGCGGTGCCGTGGTCGGCCGACCTCGCCCAGCGCGACCCGACCGCCCGGCTCGTCGCCGAGCTGTACGAGCGGCGCAACGGCAAACCCATGAGCGCGGTCGCCGCCGACGCGTTCACCGCGACGATGGCCCTGGCCGCGGCCGTGGACGCGGCCGGTTCCGCCGACCCGGCCGCGATCCGGACCGCGCTGCGCCGCACGTCGCTGTCCGCCGTACAGCTGATCATGCCGTGGGACGGGGTGCGCTTCGGTGACGACGGGCAGAACCAGTTCGCCGCCGCCGTCGTCGAGCAGTGGCAGGACCGCGCCTACCGGCTGGTGTACCCGATCGAGCTGGCCTCGACCCGGCCCCGGTGGAGCAGCCCGGAGCCGAAGCCGTGACCGGCCTGCCCCTGCTGCTGCGGGACGCGTTGCTCACCGACGGACGCCGCGTCGACGTGCGGGTCCACGACGCGGCGATCGAACGGGTCGAGCCGGCCGGGACCGTGGACACCACCGGCGCGCAGGTCGTCGAGCTGGACGGTCAGCTGCTGCTCCCCGCCCCGATGGAGATCCACGCCCACCTGGACAAGGCGCTGAGCGCCGACGCCGTGCCCAACCCGGCCGGGGACCTGTTCGGCGCGGTCACCGCGTGGCTGGCGTACCGGCCGTCGCTGACCCGCGAGCAGGTCGAGCGCTCGTCCCGCACGGCCCTGGACGGCTACCTCGGCCACGGCGCGACGGCCGTGCGCACCCACGCAGACCTCGGTGAGGGGATCGGCCTGCGGGCGCTGCAGGCCGTGCTCGCGGTGCGGGACGCGGCCGCCGGGCGCTGCGCCGTGCAGGTCACCGCGTTCGCGGCCGTGCCGCTGACCGGCGCGGCCGGGGCCGCCAACCGCGCGCTGCTGGCCGAGGCGCTGGCGGCGGGCGCCGACGCGGTCGGGGCGTGCCCGGGGCTCGACCCCGACCCGGCCGGCTGCATCGCGATCTGCCTCGACCTGGCGGCCCGGCACGGTGTCCCGGTGGACCTGCACATCGACGAGTGGCTGCACCCCGAGCCGTGCTCGCTGGAACTGCTGGCCGACGCGGTCGTCGCGACCGGATTCCCGCACGGCGTGCTCGCCGGGCACTGCGTCAGCCTCGGCATGATGGACCCCGAGCGGGCCGGGCCGCTCGCCGACAAGGTCGCCCGCGCCGGGATCGCCGTGGCCTGCCTGCCGCAGACCAACCTGTACCTGCAGGGACGTGACCACGACCGGGCCGTGCCGCGCGGGCTGACCGCGCTGCGCACGCTGCGCGCTGCGGGCGTCACGGTCGCCGCGGGCGGCGACAACCTGCAGGACCCGTTCCAGATCCTCGGCCGCGGCGACCCCCTGGAGACGGCCGCGCTGCTGGTGCTGGCCGGCCACGACACCCCCGAGACCGCGTACGACGCGGTCAGCGCCCAGGCCCGGCGCGCCGCGGGCCTGCCGCCCGTCGCCGTCGCGCCGGGTTCACCCGCCGAACTGCTGGCCGTCCGCGCGGGTTCGCTGCGCGAGGCGCTGGCCACCACCACCCCCCACCGGCTCGTGGTCCACGGCGGGCGGATCGTCGCCCGCACCACGGTCACCAGGCACGACCCGGACGACCACGAGGCACAGACAAGCCCTGCACAGATAGGACGTACCGCGTGACCGACGACGGCATCCCCGCCCTGACGATGGAGGCGGTCGGGGTGCGATATCCCGGCGGCACCCTGGCCCTCGACGGGGTGACCCTGCACCTGGCCGCCGGCGAGTTCACCGCCGTGGTCGGGCCCTCCGGCTGCGGCAAGAGCACCCTGCTGCGGCTGGCCGCCGGGCTGCTCGCACCGACCACGGGCACGGTCGCCCGCGCCACCGAGCGACTCGGCTTCGTGTTCCAGGACCCGACCCTGCTGCCCTGGCGCAGCGTACGGCGCAACGTCGAGCTGGCCGGCGAGCTGACCGGCGTGCCCCCGCGCGAACGTCGCGAACGGGCCGAGGACGCGCTGCGCCGGGTCGGCCTGTCGCACGTCGCCGACGCGCTGCCCGGCACCCTGTCCGGCGGCATGCGGATGCGGGTCTCGCTGGCCCGCACCCTGACCGGCCGGCCCGACCTGATGCTGTTCGACGAGCCGTTCGGCTCGGTCGACGAGATCACCCGCGGCCGGCTCGGCGACGACCTGCAGGAGCTGTTCGCCGCCGACGCGTTCGCGGGCCTGCTGGTCACCCACTCCGTCGCCGAGGCCGTCTACCTGTCGCAGCGGGTGCTGGTGATGGCCGACCGCCCGGGTCGGCTGGTCGGCGAGGTGGCGGTGCCACTGCCGTACCCCCGCCTGCCCGAGGTGCGCTTCTCCCCCGCCTTCACCGAACTGACCTCGCAGGTGACCGCCCTGCTGCAGGGCGGCGCCGCCGACCGGATCGAGGCCGCCGCATGACACACGCCCTGACCCGGCAGTCCCGGCGGCTCGTGCCGCCCACGGCGGTGGCCGCGATCGTGCTGGCCGCCTGGTACTTCGGCAGCTACGTGCTGATCGACGCCGACCGGCGCTTCCTGCTGCCCGCACCGCACGAGGTCGTCAAAGTCGGTTTCCTCGACCCGGTCAACCTCGCCGAGCTGCTGGCCGGGCTGCGGCTGTCGGCCGAGGTCGCGGTGACCGGGCTGATCTGCGCGGCGGTGCTCGGCCTGGCGCTGGCGATCCTGATGAGCCAGGCCCGCTGGGTGGAGCGCTCGCTGTACCCGTACGCCGTCGCGCTGCAGACCGTGCCGATCCTGGCGCTGGTGCCGCTGTTCGGATTCTGGTTCGGGTTCGGTTTCCCGAGCCGGGTGCTGACGTGCGTACTGATCGCGCTGTTCCCGATCGTGGCGAACTCGCTGTTCGGCCTGCGCTCGGTGGACCCCGCGCTGCACGACCTGTTCACCCTGCACCGCGCCGGGCGGCTGACCCGGCTGGTCAAGCTGCAGCTGCCGGCGGCACTGCCCGCGATCCTCACCGGGCTGCGCATCTCGGCCGGGGCCGCGGTGATCGGCGCGATCGTCGGCGACTTCTTCTTCCAGCAGGGCGAACCCGGCCTCGGCCAGCTCATCTACGTGTACCCGCGGCGGCTGCAGTCCGAGATGCTCTTCGCCACGGTGTTCCTGGCCTCGGCGTTCGGCGTCGCCGTCTTCTGGCTGTTCGGCGTGCTGGCCCGCCGGGCCACCGCCTGGCACTCCTCGCAGCAGCGCCGGCCCGACACCGGCGGCGCTGCCCACTGACCCGCTCTCCTCACCCCACACCCCCACAAAGGAGATATATGAACGCCCTTCCCGCCTCGCGAAGGCCGCTGCACCGGGCCGGTGCCGCGACCGTGCTGGTCGCGATGCTGCTCGCCGGGGGCTGCCAGTCCGCCGACCCCGCCACGCCGCCCGCGCCCAGCGCGGGCAGCGGCTCCACCGACCTCGCCGCGGTGTGCCCCGCGACCGTGGTCGTCCAGGCGGCGTGGACGCCCGAGGCCGAGCACGGCGCGCTCTACCACCTGCTCGGCCCCACGCCGACCATCGACGCCGCGGCGAAGAAGGTCACCGGCCCGCTGATGGCGGGCGGGCAGAGCACCGGCGTGAACATCGAGATCCGGGCGGGCGGTCCGGCGATCGGTTTCCAGAACGCCGGCGCGCAGATGTACGCCGACCCGTCGATCATGCTCGGCCAGGTGGCCACCGACGACGCCATCGGCCTGTCGGCCAAGCAGCCCGTCGTCGCGGTCGTCGCCCCGTTCGACATCGCCCCCTACATGATCATGTGGGACCCGGCGGCGAACCCGGGCTTCAACTCGATCGTCGACATCGGCAAGACCGACACCAAGGTGCTGTTCTTCAACGGCGCGACCTACATGGACTACCTGACCGGCTCGGGCACGCTGCGCCGCGGGCAGGTCGACGGCGCGTACGACGGCAGCCCGACCCGCTTTCTCGCGGAGAAGGGCAAGATCGCCCAGCAGGGCTTCGCCACCAACGAGCCGTTCATCTACGAGAAGGCCCTTCCGCAGTGGAAGAAGCCGGTCAAGTTCCAGCTCATCCACGACACCGGCTACCCGATCTACCCCGAGGCCGTCGTGGTGCGCGCCGACAAGAAGGCCGAGCACGCCGCGTGCCTCAAGCGCCTGGTCCCGATCATCCAGCGCTCGCAGGTGGAGTACGTGAAGGACTTCGCCGCCACCAACGACCTGATCATCAAGCTGAACGACGCGTACAAGGGTTTCCCGTACAGCAAGGAGCAGGCGGCGTTCAGCGTCGAGCAGCAGCTCAAGCTGAAGATCGTCGGCAACGGCGGCAACGCGACCCTGGGCGACTTCGACGTCGACCGGGTCAAGCAGGTCATCGGCATCGTCGGCCCGATCTACGCGGGCCAGCGCAAGGAGGTCAAGGCGGGCCTGACCGCGCAGGACCTGGTGACCAACGAGTTCATCGACCCGGCGATCGGGCTGAGCTGACCTCGTGAGCACCGTGGAACCACCACCGCTGGCGCACATCGCGCAGCGGGCGAGCCGCCGGGCCCCCAGCCCGGCGGCTCTCGCCGCCTTCCTCGACGCGCTCGCCGCCGCCCTGCCGGCCGACCGCGTCTCCACCCTGGAGTCGGCGCGCCAGGCCGCCTCCCGCGACGGGGCCTACCTGTCTCCGCTGCTGTCGGCCGTGCTGCCCGACCGCCTCGCCGACGTCGTGGTGCGCCCGCACTCCACCGAGCAGCTCCAGACCGCGGTGCGGCTCGCGCACGCGCACGGCATCCCGGTCGTGCCCCGCGGCCGGGGCACCGGCAACTACGGCCAGGCCGTGCCGCTGGCGGGCGGGCTGGTCGTGGACCTCAGCGACGCCGACCGCGTCCTCGAAGTCGGCAACGGCTGGGTCCAGGCCCAGGCCGGGGCGACGTTCGTCGCGCTGGAGGCCGCGGCGCGGCGCACCGGTCAGGAGATCGCGATGATGCCGACCACCGTCGGCAGCACCATCGGCGGCTTCCTCGGCGGCGGCGCGGGCGGGCTCGGCTCGATCGAGCACGGCTGGCTCTGGGACGGCTTCGTGCAGGCCCTGGAGGTGGTCGGCTGCCCACCGCAAGATCAACCCCGCCGGGTGTACGGCGCGCAGTGCCTGCCCTACCTGCACGCGTACGGCGTCACCGGGATCATCGCCACCGCCACCGTCAAGCTCGCCCCGGCCCGCGACTGGACCGCGGTGCTCGCCTCGTTCCCCGACGGCGCGGCCGCCACCCAGGCCGGGCTCGGCCTGCTGCGCCTCGACCCGGCGCCGCGTCTGGTGTCGCTGGACGAACCGGCGCTGACCGCCACGTACCCCGCCGACCCGGCGCTGCCCGAGGGGCGGCACAGCCTGCGGTCCGTGGTGGACGCCTCGCTCGTGGACGCCGTCGCGGCGCTCGTCACCGCGCACGGCGGGCGGGTCGACAAGGCCGACGCCGACGCGGTGGGTTACGTGTCGACACTGTCGTTCAACCACGTCACCCTGCGGGCCAAGAAGGCCCGGCCCGAGCTGTGCCACCTGCAGGTCGGCGGCGCACCGCTGGTCACCGACCCGGACAAGGTACGCGCGGCCCTGCCCGGCGCGATGCTGCACCTGGACGGCATGCGGCCGTTCCTCGACCCGAACGACCCGACACGCGGACGCGGTTTCGGCGGCCTGCTGCTGGCCCCGTTCCACGACGCGGCGGCGCTGTACGCCGGCGTCCAGCGGCTGCGCGAGCTGGGCGTGCACGTCGTCGACCCGCACACCTGGCTGCTGGAGGGCCCGGCCCTGCCCGGCATCCGCGCCGCCGCGGCCGTCAACGACCCGGACGGCCTGCTCAACCCGGGCAAGCTCCCCCTCGACGGATCGGCCTGACCGCTCGGCCCACCGTCGTAGATCATCCGAGTTGCCAGGCACCTGGGCGAATGACGTCGCAAGATACGCACAGGTGCCTGGCAAGTCGAGTGATCTCGCCCTTGACATCGCGGCGCGGATACCGATAGACACATGTGACTGTAATCTTGCGTCGATACCGGGGCCACTCAATGTTGCGCGCTTTCTTCGGACGTCACAAGACCGCCTCGACGTGGGCACGTAGCATCCTGCACGACGCGGCCCACGCGCTGGGCCTGAAGGTGCTCACCCTGCACGTGCCCGACCAGTGGGCCGGGCACGCCAGCGTCGGCGACTACGTCCGGGCGGAGCAGCCGGACCTGCTGGTGATGACGAACGTGACCCAGGCCCAGTTCGAGACCCTGCCGCCGCTGCGGGGGCTCAACGTCATCCGCGACCCGCGCGACATCATCGTCTCCGGCTACTTCAGCCACCGCAACAGCCACCCCGAGCAACTGATGGGCATCGTGTGGCACGAACTCGTCGCACACCGGCGGGTGCTTTCCGAGGTCGACGTGGAGGCCGGGCTGCTCGCCGAGATCGAGTTCAGCGGGGTGTTCCTGGACCCGATGTGCGAGTGGAACTACGCCAACCCGGGTGTGCTGGAGTTGCGCATGGAGGACATGGTCGCCGACCCGTACGCCGCCTGGACCCGCGCGCTGACCCACCTCGACCTGGTCGCACCGGGCAGGTTCGAACGGCTCCGGCACGCGGCGAGCACCTGGAACCTGGCCGACCGCCGCGAGACGCCGCGCGCACTGGCCCGAGCGCGCCGCCTCCTGCCACCGGTGCCGCTGCGCCGCCTGCCACCCGCGCACGTCGCGGGAGCCCTGGCCCGGTTCTCCTTCGAGCGGCTGTCCCGGGGACGGCGGCCGGGCGAGGAGGACGTGCACAGCCACTACCGGCGCGGGGTGGCCGGCGACTGGCGCAACCACCTGAACGAGGTGCACCTGAAGGCGATCACCGCGCGGTACGGCGACATCGTGCAGCAGTTCGGCTACTCAACGTGAGTCGCACATCCGACACTGACCCATTCCATCCATGTTCATCAATACCATGGGACGGGTGTCCGCTGCTGCCACGCTCCAGGCCTTGCACACCGAAGAGGGCCGCCGCAACCCGTATCCGCACTACGCCGCACTGCACGCCGCAGGCCCGGTCGCGCCGCTGACCGGCCACTACGCGGCCGTCGTGCACGGCTACGACGCGGTCAGCCGGGTGCTGCGCGATCCGGCCTTCCGGGTCCTGGACGCCGAGCAGCTCGGCTCGCAGCTGCCCACCTGGCACGAGCACCCGTCCCTGACCGTGCTGATGAACTCGATGATGTTCATCAACGGCGAGCAGCACGCGCGCCTGCGCCGCCTGATCACGCGCGAGTTCACCGCCCGCCGGGTCGCCGCCCTGACCGAGACCGTCACCCAGCAGGTCGACCACCTGCTCGACCGCCTCGCCGAACACGGCGGCGAGGTCGACTTCATCAAGGAGTTCGCCTTCCCGCTGCCCTCCAACGTCATCGGTGAGCTGCTCGGCGTGCCCGCCGAGGACCGCCCCTGGTTCCAGCCCCACGTCTCGGCGATCGGCGCGGTGCTCGACGCGGGCGGTCCCGACAAGTTCGCGGTGGCGGACAAGGCCGCGACCGAGCTCAGCGCATACTTCACCGACCTGGTTCGGCAGCGGCGGCAGGACCCTCGTGACGACCTGGTGACCGTACTGTCCGCCGCCGGCGCCGACGACGACCCGCTGACCCACGAGGAACTCCTGTCGGCGCTGGTGCTGGTGTTCAACGCCGGGTTCGAGACCACGACCCACCTGCTCGGCAACGGGCTGGAGGTGCTGCTGCGCCACCCGGACGCGGCACAGCGGCTGCGAGAGCGGCCGGAACTCGCCCCGTCCTACGTCGAGGAGTTCCTGCGCCTGGAAGCTCCGGCGCAGCTGACGACACGGTGGACCGCGGTGGACGCCGAGATCGACGGCATCGCCGTCCCGGCCGGTTCCTCGGTGCTGGTGCTGTTCGGTGCGGCCAACCGCGACCCGGCGCGGTTCGCCGACCCGGACTCGTTCCAGCCTGAGCGCTCCGACAACGCGCACCTGACCTTCAGCGCGGGCCTGCACTTCTGCCCCGGCGCGCTGCTCTCCACCACCGAGGCGCAGATCGCCTTCCCCCGGCTGCTGACCCGATTCCCGCGGCTGGCGCTCGCCGGCGAGCCCGCGTACCGCGCTCAGCTGACCCTGCGCGGCCACACGCACCTGCCGGTCACCATTGGATGACGCGGCACGGCTCTAGGGCAGGGTCACGACCTGTGCGGCGTACGACAGTCCGGCCCCGAACCCGATGAGCAGCGCCGTACCCCCGCTGGGGGCTTGGCCGTCACGCCGCATCCGCTCCATCGCCAGTGGGACCGAGGCGGCCGAGGTGTTGCCCGCTTCGGCGATGTCACGGGCCACGGGCACGTCCGCCGGGAGCTTGAGCGCCCGGACCATCGCGTCGATGATGCGCAGGTTGGCCTGGTGCGGGATGAAGGCGTCGAGGTCGTCTACGGTGATTCCGGCCGCCTGCAGCGCCCGCTGCGCCACGGGCACCATCTCGTACGAGGCCCACCGGAACACCTGCTGCCCGGACATCTGCCAGATGGGCCGCGGCCCGCTCGGGTCGTCGGCGAACGACTTCCAGTCGCGGGTCTGGCTGATCACGCCCGCCTGGCTGCCGTCGGCACCCCACACGACCGGGCCGATGCCCGGCCGTTCCGCCGGGCCGATGACCACGGCGCCCGCGCCGTCGCCGGGGATGAACGCGGTCGCCCGGTCGTTCTTGTCGATCAGATCAGTGAGCCGTTCCGCGCCGATCACCAGGACGTACCGGGCGCTGCCGCTGTGGATCATGTCGCGGGCCAGCGCCACGCCGTGGCAGAAGCCCGCGCACCCGGCCGACATGTCGAACGCCGCCGCGTTCACCGCGCCGAGCCGGTGGGCGACCTGCGGGGCGAGCGCCGGGGTCTGTTCGAGGTGCGACACCGTAGCCAGGATCACGCAGCCGATGTCGGCCGCGTCGACTCCGGCATCGGCGAGCGCGGCGGCTGAAGCCTCGACGGACATGAACGCGAGCGTCTCGTCGGGTTCGGCCCAGCGGCGTTCGGTGATCCCGGACCGGGTCCGGATCCACTCGTCGGTCGAGTCGATCCAGGTGCAGATCTCCTCGTTGGTGAGGACGCGGCGCGGCCGGTAGCCGCCGAGGCCGAGGATGCGGGCGTGGGACGCCAGGTCCGGAACGGTGATCCCGCGTCCGACCGGTGCGGGCGTCGGCGTCGGCTGTGCTGGCATCGTGTGCGGCTCCTGGCTCGTGGCGGGGGTCTCCCGATCGCGCGATGGTGATTATCACCGCGTTCGGCGGGTGCCACAGGGGGTGGTGCCGACAGTGTTACCCAGGCGTGACCTCACCGACACCAAGATCCGGAGGGTGGACCTGACGGGGTGGGCGCCGCAACCCGCGCGGCGCCCACCCCGTCAGCGGGCACGGTGCCCAGGGTGCGGCCGTCAGCCAGCTGGTGTCGCCGGCGAGGCCGCCGTCAGGGGGCGGGCGTGGGCAGTGTCGCGGGCGGCTCGCATACGCCGACCTCGGTCATCCCGTGGATCGAGGAGATCGGCACCAGCGTGCGCGCCTTCGCGGTGATCCGGTTCGCCTGCTGACCCGGATCGGGCAGCACGGTGACATAACCCTCGGGCTCCAGGGAGACCAGGCCGCAGATGATCCCGTGGTCGTAGGTGAGCTGGATGAGCTTGCCGGGCGCGGGCGCGGCGGGGGCCAGCCAGGCACCGAGCACGGCGATGCCGACCAGGCCGAGGCCGGTGACGGCGAGCCGCGGGACACTCGCCACGTCGTGCGACGCAGGCGCGGTGGCGGTGGCGGTGGCGGCCAGCAGGATCGCGCGCACCAGCAGCGCGAAGCCGGCGAGCAGCAGCGCACCGGCCAGCAACCGCACGGTCCAGTGCAGCTCGGCCAGGTCGTCGGGGCCGCGGACGATGAGCGCGGCGGCGAGCAGCGCGGTGACCGCGGTCAGGCCGTTGCGCCAGGCGGCGGCCTGTGTGCGGAGGCTCTCGGGCGAGGGTGCGGGGTCGGTGGGGCCGTCGGGGGCGGCCAGTTCTACGCTCATACCGGTTACCTCGGTTCGATGGGCAGGCGCGCACCCCGGGCAGGGCGCAGCGATGAGCGTAGATCAATGGGCACGCTCCCATCCAGAGTGTCCCCAGCGGACGGCAACCGTTTACACGGATAGACCGGGCTCAGACGATGCCGGCGTGCAGGTACACCTCGGCGGCGTCGCCGGACTCGTACAGCGCGACCGCCACCTCGACGAGCACCTCGCCGGACGGCGGCCGGTGCCGCAACGAGCGGTAACGCCGTTCGGGGTCCTGCGGCCAGCCGAAGCCCGCGGTCGTCTTCGCGTCGAACGGCAGGCCGACCGACTCCGTGCGCTTGCCCGTCAGGAACATGCCGTTGAGCGCCAGGAACTGGTTCATACAGTGCCGGTCGCCGGTGAAGTGCAGGTAGAACGAGTCCGCCTCCCATTCGGCGTACCGGTGGTAGCGCACGCCGCGCGCGGCGCAGTCCGGCAGGCCGAGGTGGTAGCGGTGCAGCGTGCCGGGCAGGTCCTGGGACTGGCTGCCGGGGTACGCGCGCGGGTCGTGCGGTGTGTGCTCACGCGACAGCGCGTACCAGAACACCAGCAGGACGACCACGAGCGTGGCCACGCCGATGTGCAGCAGGCGACGCCGTGCGCGCGGCCGCCGGTGCCGCGCGCGGCCGCCGCCGGGCTGCGTCGCCTGCTCAGCGGACTCCACGTCCAGCACGTCCATCGGCCCCCCAACCGGATCTTGCTGGGGTGACCTTATCGCGCGGCCGCCGCGACGAGCCGCACTTGGCGTGTGCCATGCCGAAGGCACGCGCCCGCCGGTCCGACCGAGCGGACAACGGCCGCAACGGACACATGTCACACTGGCCGCCATCACCCCGCGATCTTGGAGTACGCGTTGTCCACCAACGACCCCCAGCAGTTCCCCGGAACCGTTCCGACCAGCGGTTTCCTGCCTCCCGACGACGCGTTCCCGGCCGAGCGGGCCAGCGGGCCCGAGGTGCTGGTCAATCTGCCCGGCGAAGGCCTGGCCGGCTGGGCGCGCAAGGTCGCCGGCGTGCTGCGGCGCGGCTGGCAGCAGCAGCTCGCCATCTTCACGATCACGCACGCGCTGCCGAGTCTCGTGCTGTACGCCCTCGCGGTGGTGGGTCTGCTGGCGCTCTTGAACAGCGACGTCGCGCGGGCGGCGGCCGTGGACGACGCCCTGGCCGAGAAGCTCGTCGTGCGCATCCTGATCGTGATCGGCCTCATGATGGTCCTGGCGCTGCCGCTCCGGCTGCTGGGGTACGCGGCGGCGACCTGGTCGGCGGTGCGCCAGGCGGCGGGCCTGCCCGCGCAGCTCTCGCGCGCCCTGTGGTTCGGCCTGCGCCGAGTGCCGGTGATGTTCGCGTGGAGCCTGGTCGCCTACGTGCTGACCTTCGTCGTCGTCTTCCTGGTCCTGCTGTGCTTCGCCTCCGCCTTCTCGGTGGCCGGGCTGGTGCCCGCGGTGATCGTGCTCGGTTACCTGATGATGATCACGGGAATGGTCGGGCCGGCGGTCCTGTTCGAACACCGCAGACCGCTGGTGCGGGCCTTCGACACGGTGAACAACGCGTTCTGGCCCACCGTCGTGCGCCTGGCCGTGCCCGGGGTCGTGCTGTTCCTCGCGTACCGCTACAACCAGGTGATCGACGGTGCGGCCGGAATGGTGGGGTTCGCCGGCACGATCGACGAACGGGCGGGGTTCGCGTTCGCCGCGGTGGCGGCGTCGGCCGCGCTGGAGCTGCCAGTCGCCATGCTGCTGTTTCCGACCGTACTGGTGACCTATGTCGAGCGCCGCGCGCTGGTCGCGCCGAACCTGCGCACCCCGCACCTGCTGGACGAGCTGGGCTGAGCGGTCGGCACGGTCAAACGGCGAAGGGGACACGCTGCACGACCCGGGAGCGCAACACCAGGTCGTCCATCGTGTCCATCAGCCACAGCTCGGCCGGGCTGAGCGGAACCCGCACCCGGGTCTGGTAGTGGCGGACCAGTCGGCGCAGCGCCGCGTACGGCTCGCCGCGCAGGTCCCCGGTCAGTTGCAGATAGCCGGCGAGCATCGGGCGGCGCTCGGCTCCCACCAGCGCGCGGACCTCGTCCAGCCGCCGGACCGAGGCGCTGTCGGCGGCCTGGACGGGCAGGTAGACGCGGCCGGTGTTGTGGCGGCCGACCCAGGGGCCGCGCACGATCAGGCGGACCGCCGGCAGCGGTGTTTCGGGCAGGGTCGCGGCGGGATTCAGTTCCGGGGCCAGGGTGGTGTGCACCCGGTCGGCGCGCAGGGCGAGCCCCGGCCACCACACCCGGGACCCGAGCGCGGCCCGCAGGTCGTCGAGGAACGCGCCGAACACGGCGTCGGCGCGCAGAGCGGCGTCGTCGACGGGCAGGACCACCGACCGGATCGGCGGCCAGTACTCCGCCTCCCGCAGCTCACCAGGTCGCATCGGAAGGCGGGGCGTTTCGTGCAGCAGCGGCAGGTGCCGGGTCCGGTAGCGCTCGTCCAGGCGCATCACGTCGTGGGCGTCCCAGTCGAACTGCGCCCGCTGCGCGTCGAGGTCGGCGAGGGGATCGGCCAGTGGATGCATGGTCACGGCGGGGCTCCTGGTTTCGCGGGCGTCAGCGCTGCAGGCGGTGGCGGGACAGGATGACGGCGAGCCAGGCCGCGCGGACCTGACGGTACGCCGCGACCTGGTCGGCCCCGCCCGGATACGCCCCCGCCGCCCGCAGCCGTCCCGCGGCCACCTGCAGCTCGCGTACCGCGGCGAGGTAGGAGCGGCCCGCCCGGGACGTGGACAGCGCCGCGTGCCGGTTGCGCAGCCAGGTCACGCGCACGTACGTCCTGCCCTCGCTCCGGATCACGAGCCTGATCGACACGCCCTCACGTTCCCGCACGATCAAGTAACGAGCGAACGCGTCAAAACCGCACATTCCCGTCGCCAGACGGCTTTCCGGGTGCGCTGTCCCCGCAGACACTGCGCCGCCTGGACCAATGCGGGGCACCCACCCCACCTGGATGATCATGAAGTTGTGCCGTCGACACGCGGTCGAACCGTGCCATAAGTTCATGATCACCCCGGTGGGGTGGGTGGGTGGGGGTCAGGCGGATTCGGCTTCGAGGTCGGCGAGGCGGCGGGCCTCGCGGTCGCGCCAGGCGGTGGCCAGCGAGGTGCGGCCGTTGCTGCGCAGCAGCGAGCCCTCGTAGATGCGGGCGCCGACGGACAGCACCACCAGCGCGCCGACGGCGAGCACGACCAGCGACAGCACCGGCTCCCAGGCCGCCGCGTCACCCTGGAACAGCCGCACCGGCATCGCCGCCGGGGCCGAGAACGGGATGTACGACAGCACCTTCATCGCGACCGGGTCGCCGTTGAACATCACCACCCCGAAGAACGGCAGCAGGACCAGGATCTGCAGCGGCATCGACGCGCCGCTGAGGTCCTCCTGCCGGTTGGCCAGCGCGCCGACCGCCGCCCACAGCGCCGCCAGCATCACGAAGCCGACCAGGAAGAACGGCAGGAACCAGCCGATCGCGGGCCCGAGCAGGGTCAGCAGCGCGCCACCGCCCTCGGAGAAGCGCATCCCGGCCAGCGCGACCACGGCGATCAGCGCGATCTGGCCCATCGCGAGCACGCCGCCGCCCAGCACCTTGCCCGCCAGCAGCACCCGCACCGGCACCGAGGCGACCAGGATCTCCACGACCCGGGTCTGCTTCTCCTCGGTGACGCTCTGCGCGATCTGCAGGCCGAACGTCAGCGACACGAAGAAGAAGATCATGGCGAAGACCATGGGCACCAGCAGTGCCAGCGTGTCGTCCACGGCGCTCGGGTCGAGCAGCTCGACGGTCGGCCGGGTGCTCAGGGCGTTGACCAGGGTGTTCGGGGCGTCGGTCAGCGCGATCACGGTGCCGTCGGCGAGCAGCCCGCCGTCGGCCGCGCCGTCGCGGACCAGTGCCCGCGCGGCCGCGTCGTCCGCGACGGTGCGCACGTCCAGCCCCGCGGCCGCGAGGGCGGGCGGGGCGGTTCCGCTCACCGCGACCGTGGCCGCGTCATCGGCGAACATCGCCGGCACCACCGTCGCACCCAGTGCGAACAGCAGGAAGAACGCCGTGCTGAACAGGAACGCCTTGTCGCGCAGCTTCACCCGGATCTCGCGGGCGGCCACGATGCGCACGGCTTCGAAGGTGTTCACTGGGCGACCTCCCGGAAGATCTCTGCGAGGGACGGGGTGACGGGGCCGAACGCGCGGACCGGGCCGCGGGCGAGCGCCGCCCGGAGCACCTGCTGGTCGTCGGCGGAGGGGTCGAGTTCGAAGACCGCGTGCGCGCCGTCGAGGTCGAGCAGCCGTGCGCCGGGCTGGTCGCGCAGCCAGCCCGCGTCGCCGTCGACGGTCAGCGTGTACCGGGGCAGGGTGTGCTCGCTGCGCAGCTGGCCGCGCGGACCGGAGGCGCGGATCCGCCCGCCGGCGATGATGACCAGGTCGTCGCAGAGCCGCTCGACCACGTCGAGCTGGTGGCTGGAGAACAGCACCGGCACGCCCCGCTTCGTCCGGTCGCGCAGCACCTCCACGACGGTGTCGACGGCGAGCGGGTCGAGGCCGGAGAACGGCTCGTCGAGCACCAGGATGTCCGGGTCGTGGATCAGCGCCGCGGCGATCTGGGCCCGCTGCTGGTTGCCCAGCGACAGCTTCTCCAGCGGATCGCCGGCCCGCTCGCCCAGCCGCAGCCACTCGATCAGGTCCTCGGCGTTGCGGCGCACCGCCGCGGCCCCGAGACCGTGCAGGCGGCCCAGGTAGACCAGCTGGTCGCGCACGGTCATCTTCGGGTACAGGCCACGCTCCTCGGGCATGTAGCCGATCCGGCGGCGGATCTGGCGGGTCAGCCGACCGCCGTCCCAGGTCACCTCGCCCGCGTCGGGGGCGAGCACGCCCATGATGATGCGCATCGAGGTGGTCTTGCCCGCGCCGTTCGCGCCGACGAACCCGGTCATGCGCCCGCCGGTGACGTCGAAGGACACCCCGTCGAGCACCTGCCGGTCGCCGAACCTGCGGCTCACCGCGTCGAGGCGTAGCACTTTCGTCATACCCGCAGAGGCTAGGTGCGCTGTGGCGGGATGCCGTCCGCCCGGGGATCGATCTTCCCTCCGCCACGAGGAGGATCCGGTCAGCCGCCCGGGGTGACGACGCCGTGTTCGTACGCGAACACCACCGCCTGGGTGCGGTCGCGCAGGCGCAACTTCGCCAGCACTCGGCTGACGTGCGTCTTCACGGTCGCCTCGCCGAGGAACAGCCGGGTGGCGATCTCCGCGTTGGTCGCGCCGCCGGCGAGCAGCACCAGCACCTCGTACTCGCGCGGGGTCAGCTCCTTCAGCTCCTGCGTCGAGCCTGCGGGCAGCGCGGCGACGGGCCGGGCGAACTTGGCGATGACCCGCCGGGTGATCTCCGGGGCGAGCAGCGCGTCACCGCGCGCCAGCACCCGCACCGCCTCGATCAGCGCCTCCGGCGAACCGTTCTTCAGCAGGAAGCCGCTGGCCCCGGCCTGCAACGCGGCGAACAGGTAGTCGTCGCGGTCGAACGTGGTCAGGATCAGCACGGCCGGCCCGTCGCCCGCCGCGGTGATCCGGCGGGTCGCCTCCAGCCCGTCGACGCCGGGCATCTCGACGTCCATCAGCACCACGTCGGGCGCGGTCGAGGCGGCCAACGCGACGGCCTGCTCGCCGTCGGCGGCCTCGCCGACCACCGCCAGATCGTCCTCCGTCTCCAGGATGACCCGGAACCCGGTGCGCACCAGCCGGTGATCGTCGGCCACCAGGATCCGGATCACGCCCGGCTCCTGGCCGCTCATACCGCCGCCTCCGTGACCTCGACCGGACACGCCGGCTGCGCCGCGAGCGGGAACCTGGCCCGCACCCGGAAGCCGCCCTTCGGACGCGGACCGACCTCCAGGGTGCCGTCGTGCGCGGCGACCCGCTCACGCATGCCGATCAGCCCGAGGCCGCCGGCCGCCATCCGCCCGCCCCGGCCGTCGTCGGTCGACTCCACCTCCAGCTCCTGCGCCAGGTAGCGGATCCGCACGTCGATGGTGCTCGCCCCGGCATGCTTGAGCGTGTTTGTCACCGACTCCTGCACGATCCGGTACGCGGCCTGCGACAGCGAGTCGGGCAGCGGCACCGGCGTGCCGAACACGCCGAACCGGGCGGTCAGGCCCGCGTCCCGGGCCCCGTCGAGCAGGCTCTCCGCCCGCTCGACGCCGACCGTGGCGGGGCCCTCCTCGGTGCCCGTGCCCTGGCGCAGCAGGCTGAGCATGCGCCGCAGCTCGTCGACGGCGGTGCGGGCGCTCTGCTCGATCGCCGCGAGCGCCGTCCGCGCCCGCGCCGGGTCCTTGTCCATCACCCGGCGGCTCGCCGCGGCCTGCACCCCCATCACCGACACGTGGTGGGCGACGACGTCGTGCAGCTCCCGGGCGATGCGCAGGCGCTCGACCATCACCGCCCGCTCCCCCGCCTCGTCCCGGGCCCGACGCAGCTCCTCGGCCTGCTCCTCCAGCTGGTGCTGCCGCCGTGCGGCCACCCACGCCGTCTCACCGGCGAAGAACGCGAAGCCGAACATGAGCACGTTGACCAGCAGCGCGTTGACGATCGTGGCAAGCAGCGGCGGGACCGGCCCCGCCGCGTCCTCGAACGCGTCCGCCGGCACCGAGTCCACCGACAGCCAGATCGACACCACCAGCCAGCCCAGCATCGCCGCGATGATGGCCGCCCGCACCTGCCGCGAACGCCGGTGGTCGGCGGCCCAGGCCCCGGCGGTGTACAGCGAGCAGAACAGCGCCGCGGTCGCCAGCTGCATCTCCGGAGCGGCCCGCACCTGCGCGACGATGAACGCCGCGGAGACGACCGCGGTCACGATGATCGGCATCCGGCGCCGCACCGCCAGCGGCAGTGTCACCGCGACCGCCCAGAACACCTGCTCCGGCACGCTCGGCGGAGGACCGAGCTGGAACACGCCCGCGCTGGTGGTCAGCGTCAGGTTGAACAGCGCCAGCGCGGTCACGGCCAGCCCGATGAACAGGTCGGCGCGCCGCTGCTCGGCGGTCGGGCCGGGACGTCGCCAGCCGTCGGGGGTCGCCAGGGTGGTCACGCAGCGACCCTGACACAGGGGCACCGCCTTACGCCAACTCCGTGCCCCGGGAGACCGGCTCGGGGACAGCAGCGCCCAGGCGGGCCTCGACGGCGTCGGGCTCGTACAGCTCCTCGACGATGCGCAAGTAGAGCTCGTTAGGTGAGGGCAGGTCGGCGATCCGGCGCAGCGGGCTGAACCAGCCGGCGCTCTCCACGCGAAAGACGCCGAAGCCGAACAGCCGGCCCAGCGGCGACTGGTAGTAGCTCAGGTCGGCCATCCGCAGCAGCGGCATCATCGCCACTCGCCGGGAGAACACCCCCTGGACGAGCATCAGCCGCTTGTTGGTGAGCACGAACCGGGACACGCGCCAGTCGGCCACCCGGTGCGCCGCGAACAGCACCCCGCCGGCGGCGATCAGCACGATCACGCGGGTGGTGTACTCCGGCCTGACCTGTTGCGCGGCTAGCATGCTAAGCAGGCCGGTGTACACGGCGACCAGGCAGAGCGCCTTGACCAGGCTGACCCCGTGCCGTCGCCATTCGCCGCGGAACCGCTCCGTCGGAAACAGGTAGATCGCGGCCGTTCCGGACGGTTCGGCCGCCAGGGGCAGCACCGGCATCGGCGGCGGCGACAGCCGCAGGCCCACGATCTCGTGGTGGGCCTGCGGACCGTGCTCGACTTCGTCGCCGCGCCCGGAGTCACGGCTCATGCCGCACCGTCCGAGGTCTGCTCCACCTGGATGCCGGCATCCCGTCATGGTAAGGCCGCGAGCGCCGCGCGTGGTGGCCGTGTCCTGTTCGGATCGGTATGCCGAGACCTACGCCGGGGCCGCCTGCGGGAGCAGGCGCGCCTGCCGTGCCCTATGCCGCCGGACCACAAGGTTCGCGTACACCAGCAGGAAGATCATCACGTGGATCGGTGCCTGGGTGACGAACATGAACAGGTATCCGGGCAGAATCCGGCCGTCGAAGAACATCTCCATCCCGTACGGATCGAAGCGCGTAACCATGGCCCAGTAGGAGACCGGCACGGCGATCGCCACAACGCCCCAGGACCAGGGCGCATGGCTGATCCGGCCGGCCAGGGTGCACAGCAGGCCGGCGCTCAGCGCCAACCGGAGCCCGTCGCCCGCGTGGGACCGGTTGAACGCGAACCCTTCCACCAGCGGCCAGGCCGTCAGCACGACGAACAGGATGCCGAAGACCCAGAGCGGCACGAGCGCCGGGCGGATCAGCTGCGTCACCCCCGTGGTGGCCCCTGCGCAGATGATCCCCAGCAGCACCGCGCCCACCATGCCGCCCACCCCGGCCCATGCCTGCCAGCCGATGCTGTCCTCGTCGTAGAAGGTGGTCCACTCCACCGACAGCCGGAGGTAGAGCACCGGCAGGGCGGCGACGAGGACGAGCGACAGCACCGCGTGCGCGAAGCTCCGACCCGGCCGGACCGCCACCGCCACCGCACGGTGCGGCCGCGACGTGGCCAGGCTCGCCGCGTACCGCAGGCGGCGTGCGGTGCCGGGCATGGCGTGCAGCTCCGCCCGCCACTCGGCGAGCATCTCCTCGCGCAGGTCGGCGGGCCAGCGACGGGCCGCGGCGGTGAGGAAACTGTGGCAGACGCGCTTGATCATGCGGTGGCCTCCTTGGTCACGGAGTGCGTCGACGCCTGGCGGGTCTGCTCGTGCAGTTCCGCGAGGCGCTGGCGGGCGACCGGCAGCGCCGCCGGGGTGAGCCGGTAGTACGCGCGAGCGGGGCGGCCGGCCTCGGACGGGTCGACCTCCTCCCAGCGCTTGTCCAGCCAGCCGGCCTCGGTCAGCCGGGCCAGGATCGGATACAGGGTGCCGCTGGGCAGTTCGGACGCTTGCATCAGCGCCATTCCGTAGTGGTCACCGGCGGGATCGGCGACGAGGGCCGCCAGCACGCGAGCCACCGGCACCGTCATACGCAGTTCGGCATTCATGGTAGGGACTCTACATAGGGTCAGCCGAGTTTGGCGAGCAGTCGTCTGCCTTGACAGGACATCGGGGGCCCAAGATACTTCTTGCGTGAAGCATCTCCGCTGACGCGGTGCTGCGACAACCTCGGTCCGAATAGCTCGCGAAGCCGACGCCAAGGCCGCACTCCGATGCGGACCAGTGGCGTCGGCTTTCGTTGTTTCCGCAGGTCAGCGGCCGAATTTCACACAGACAGATACGCCATATCAACGGCGATGAAACAGAACTGAAACCCCGTTCGCCGACGCTGTGCGTGCCTGGCATTCAGGCGGACGCCCACGGGCCGGCACAACCGGACGAAGCCTCCGCTGCGCGCTGCCGGCATCCGCATAGGACCGATCTCCGCACCGCCACGGGCCGGCACGCGCCACGCCGAGGACGCCGACGTCTTGCGCCCAGGTGCTTCTCCCCCTTGACCTGTGCTCCGCCGAAACAGGGAGATACCCCACCATGCTCAGATTCCCCCGACGCCGGCTCGCGGCCGGCGCCGTCGCCCTGGCCGCCGCGCTGGCCGTCAGCGCCTGCGGCAGCAAGACCGGCGAGAACGACTCCGCCGGCGGCGTCACCGCCGACACCTCGGGCGACACCGTCAAGGTGGGCCTGCTCAACTCGCTGTCGGGCACCATGGCGATCAGCGAGGTGACCGTACGCGACGCCATCATGCTGGCCGTCGAGGAGATCAACGCCGCGGGTGGCGTGCTCGGCAAGAAGATCGCGCCGGTCGGTGAGGACGGCGCGTCGGACTGGCCCACGTTCGCCGAGAAGGCCGAGAAACTGATCAAGGTGGACCGGGTCGCGGCCGTGTTCGGCTGCTGGACCTCGGCCAGCCGCAAGGCCGTCAAGCCCGTCTTCGAGGAGAACAAGGCACTGCTGTTCTACCCGGTGCAGTACGAGGGCCTGGAGCAGTCGCCGTACATCTTCTACACCGGGGCGACCACCAACCAGCAGATCGTGCCCGGCCTGGACTACCTCAAGGCGCAGGGCAAGAAGTCGGTCTACCTGGTCGGCAGCGACTACGTCTTCCCGCGCACCGCCAACAAGATCATCAAGGCGTACGCCGAGGCCAACGGCCTCAAGGTGCTCGGTGAGGACTACGCCCCGCTGGGCAGCACCGAGTTCGGCACGATCGTCAACAAGGTCAAGGCGTCCAAGGCCGAGGCCGTGTTCAACACCCTCAACGGCGACAGCAACGTGGCCTTCTTCAAGGAGTACAAGTCCGCGGGCCTGACCGCCGCGTCGATGCCGGTCGTATCGGTGTCGATCGCCGAGGAAGAGGTCAAGAGCATCGGCACGCAGTACCTCGCCGGGCAGCTCACCGCGTGGAACTACTACCAGACCACCAGCGGCGCGGCCAACGACAAGTTCGTCAAGGCGTACAAGGCGAAGTTCGGCGCGGACAAGCCGACCAGCGACCCGATGGAGGCCGCGTACGTGTCGGTCTACCTGTGGAAGGCCATGGTCGAGAAGGCCGGCTCGTTCGACGTCGAGAAGGTCAAGGGCGCCGCGGACGGCGTCACCTTCGAAGCGCCCGAGGGCCTGGTGACCATCGACGGCGCGACGCAGCACATCCACAAGACCGCGCGCATCGGCAAGATCGGCGACGACGGCCTGATCACCGAGGTGTGGAACTCGGGCGGACCGGTCAAGCCGGACCCGTACCTCAAGGGCTACACCTGGGCGACCGGCCTGTCCTGACCCACCGTCGGCGGTGGAGCGACCCGCGCGGCCGCTCCACCGCCCCGTCCCAGCTCTAGGCGGCAACACATGACAGTGATCCTCGGGCAGCTGTTCACCGGCGTCAGCATCGGCGCGGTGCTGCTGCTCATCGCGCTCGGACTGGCCCTGACCTTCGGCCAGATGAACGTCATC
This sequence comes from Catellatospora aurea, assembly GCF_042663325.1. Classification (NCBI taxonomy): domain Bacteria; kingdom Bacillati; phylum Actinomycetota; class Actinomycetes; order Micromonosporales; family Micromonosporaceae; genus Catellatospora; species Catellatospora aurea. The sequence goes on along the minus strand of NZ_JBHTAC010000003.1, from coordinate 183,466 downwards.
AACATGGCGCACGGCGAGTTCATCATGGCCGGCGCCTACACCACGTACGTGCTGCAGCAGACCATCACCGACGCGGGCCTGTCGCTGCTCGTCGCCCTGCCCATCGCCTTCGCCGTCGCGGGCGCGATGGGCGTGCTGCTGGAATGGGCGCTGATCCGCCGCCTGTACACCCGGCCGCTGGACACCCTGCTCGTCACCTGGGGCGTCTCGCTGATGCTCCAGCAGCTCGCCCGCGACATCTTCGGCGCGCCCAACGTGCAGACCGCCGCGCCCGACATCCTCACCGAGAGCACGTCGCTGGGCGCGGACCTGAGCATCGCCAACAGCCGGCTGTTCATCCTGGGCCTGGTCGTGCTCGCCGTCGCCGCGCTGACCGCCGCGCTCAAGTTCACCCCGCTGGGCCGGCGCATCCGGGCCGTGGTGCAGAACCGCGACCTGGCCGCCGTCTCCGGCATCCCGACCGGGCGCGTCGACCGGCTCACCTTCTTCATCGGCTCCGGCCTGGCCGGGGTCGCCGGAGTCGCGCTGACCCTGCTCGGCCCCATCGGCCCGACCATGGGCACCAACATCATCATCGACGCCTTCCTCGTCGTCGTGGTCGGCGGCATCGGGCAGCTCAAGGGGAGCGTGATCGTGGCCTTCGTGCTCGGCATGCTGCAGGCGATGGTCGAGTACCTGACCACGCTCAGCGTCGCCAAGGTGATCGTGTTCATCGCCATCGTCGCGTTCCTGCAGTGGCGGCCGCAGGGCCTGTTCACGCTGCGGACCAGGAGCCTGGCATGAAAGCCCTGACCGAGATGAACCCACGGTTGCGGGCCGGGCTGGGCTTCGGGCTCGGCGCGGTGGTGTTGTTCGCGGCCGCGCCCGCGCTGCTCACCGACTTCCGGCTGAGCCTGCTGGCCAAGTACCTGTGCTTCGCGATCGTCGCCGTCGGCATCGGCCTGGCCTGGGGCCGCGGTGGACTGCTCACCCTCGGCCAGGGTGTGTTCTTCGGCCTCGGCGGCTACGCGATGGCCATGCACCTCAAGCTCGCCGACGCGGGCGAGGGCAACATGCCCGACTTCATGGAGCTGTACGGGCAGCTCGACGAGCTCCCCGCGTGGTGGGCCCCGTTCGCGAACCCGGCGTTCGCGCTGGCCGCCACGGTGCTGCTGCCGATGCTGGTCGCGTTCGGGCTCGGCTCGCTGGTGTTCCGGCGGCGGGTGCGCGGCGCTTACTTCGCGATCCTCAGCCAGGCCCTGGCCGCCGCCATGGTGATCCTGCTGATCGGCCAGCAGGGCACCACCGGCGGCACCAACGGCCTCACCGACATCGAGGGCTTCTTCGGTTACGACCTCGACGACCCGGTCAACCAGCGCATGGTCTACTTCATCATCGCCGGGGTGCTGCTGGCCCTGCTCGCGCTGACCCGGCAGCTCATGCACTCCCGCTACGGCGAGCTGCTCGTCGCGGTGCGCGACTCCGAGGAGCGGGTGCGTTTCCTCGGCTACAACCCCGCCAACGTCAAGCTCGTCGCGTACGTCGTCGCCGCCGGCATGGCGGGCCTGGCCGGGGCGCTGTTCGTGCCCGCGGTCGGCATCATCTCCCCCGCCCTGATCGGCATCGTGCCGTCGATCGAGTTCGTGATCGGCGTCGCGGTCGGCGGCCGGGCGGCGCTGCTCGGCCCGGTGCTCGGCGCGGTCGCCGTGGCCTGGGCGAAGACGGCGCTGTCGGAACGCTTCCCGGGCACCTGGACCTACCTGCAGGGCGCGATGTTCGTGCTGGTGGTGGCGTTCTTACCCGGCGGGCTGGCCTCGCTGTGGGGCCTGGTCAAGCGCCGCCGGGAGGCCACCGTGCCACCCACGCCACCGGCGGAGCAGCCGGTGCTGGTGAAGGAGGCGGCGGCGTGAACCACATCGGTGCGTCAGGAAGGGGCAGGGCATGAGCGAGACGGCGGGCGGCCTGCGCATCCGCGGGCTGCGGGTGGCGTTCGACGGCTTCGTCGCTGTGGACGGCGTCGACCTGGACGTGGCGCCGGGCGACATCCGGTTCCTCATCGGGCCGAACGGCGCGGGCAAGACGACCCTGGTCGACGCGGTGACGGGGCTGGTCAAGGCGACCGGCTCGGCCCTGTTCGGCGAGCAGGAGCTGCTCGGGCGGGAGGTGCACCGCATCGCCCGGCTGGGCGTGGGCCGCACGTTCCAGACCGCGGCGCTGTTCGAGGAACTGACCGTGCTGCAGAACCTCGACATCGCGGCGGGTGCGGGCCGCAGCCCGTGGACGATGCTGCGCAGGCGCGGGGCGGTGCCCGACGATGTGGCGTACGCGCTGGAGACGATCGGCCTGGCCGACCGGCGGGACGTGCTCGCGGGCACCCTCGCGCACGGGCAGAAGCAGTGGCTGGAGATCGGCATGCTGCTGGTGCAGAACGCCCGGCTGCTGCTGCTCGACGAGCCCGTCGCCGGGATGAGCCATGAAGAGCGCGAGGCCACCGGCGAGCTGCTCGGCAAGGTCGCCGGCGAGCGCACCGTGGTGGTCATCGAGCACGACATGGACTTCCTGCGCCGCTTCGCCCGCACCGTCACCGTGCTGCACGCCGGCAAGGTGCTCAGTGAGGGCACGGTCGCGCAGGTGCAGGCGGACCCGAAGGTGCAGGAGGTCTACCTCGGACACGCCACCGGCGAGCCGGCGGCCCAGGGGGCGGAGGCATGATGCTGCGGATCGAGGGCGTGTTCGCCGGGTACGGGCGCAGCACCGTGCTGCACGGCGTCGACGTGACCGTCGACGACGGCACGGTGACGGCCGTGCTCGGGCACAACGGCGCGGGCAAGAGCACCCTGCTGCGGGCCGCGATCGGCCTGCTGCGCCCGAAGCAGGGCATGGTGCTGTTCGGCGGCGAGGACGTCACGAAACTGCCGCCGCACGTGCGGGTGGCGCGCGGCATGGCGTACGTGCCGCAGGGCCAGCAGTGCTTCCCGCACCTGACCACGGCCGAGAACCTGCAGCTGGTCGCCGACGGCCGCCGCGGCGGCAGGCAGGCCATGGCGTCCGCGCTGGAGCTGTTCCCGGCCCTGCACGGGCTCATGCGCCGCCGGGCCGGGCTGCTGTCCGGCGGGCAGCGCCAGCAGCTCGCCATCGCCCGCGCCCTGATCACCCGGCCGAAGCTGCTGCTGCTCGACGAGCCGACCGAGGGCATCCAGCCCAACGTCGTCGCCGAGATCGAGCAGGCGGTGCTGTCCCTGGCCGGGGTGGACGGGCTGTCGGTGCTGCTGGTCGAGCAGCATCTCGGGTTCGCGCTGCGCGCGGCGCACCGATACCACGTGCTCGAATCGGGCAGAGTGACGTCATCCGGCGCGGGCGGCACCGGCGCCGAACCCGCCGTACGCGCTGCCCTCACCGTGTAGAAGGACGGTTCATGTTCCTCACCCAGCATGAGCAGGAACGGCTGCTCATCCACGTGGCGGCCGACGTCGCCGAGCGGCGCCGTGCCCGCGGCCTGCTGCTCAACCACCCCGAGTCGGTCGCGATCATCACCCGTTTCCTGCTGGAGGGCGCCCGGGACGGCCGCACCGTCGTGGACCTGATGGACGCGGGCGCCCAGGTGCTCACCCGGGCGGACGTCCTGCCCGGCGTCCCCGAGATGCTGAAGGAGGTGCAGGTGGAGGCGACGTTCCCGGACGGCACCAAGCTGGTGACGGTGCACCACCCGATCCGATGATCCCCGGCGAGATCCTCTTCGGCTCGGGTCCCGTGGAGATCAACATCGACCGGCCGATCACCACGCTGACCGTGGTCAACACCGCGGACCGGCCGGTACAGGTCGGCTCGCACTACCACTTCGCCGAGGCCAACCCCGGCCTGTCGTTCGACCGCACCGCCGCGTGGGGGCAGCGCCTGGCCGTGCCCGCCGGCACCGCGGTGCGCTTCGAGCCGGGCGTGACGCGCGAGGTCGAACTGGTCCCGCTGGGCGGGGCGCGCATCGTGCCCGGCCTGCGCGGGGAATGCGGAGGCGAGCTGTGAGCAGCGAGAAGCGAGCTGGCGAGCCCCGCAGTCGCGAACGAGCGGAGGCACTGTGACGATCCTGGTCAGCCGTGAGCGGTACGCCGCGCTCTACGGCCCCACCACCGGCGACCGCATCCGGCTCGCCGACACGAACCTGCTCATCGAGGTCGAGGAGGACCGCTGCGCGGGCGGCGACGAGGCCGTCTTCGGCGGCGGCAAGGTGATCCGCGAGTCGATGGGCCAGTCGCGGGCCACCCGGGCCCAGGGCGCGCTGGACACGGTCATCACCGGGGCGGTGATCCTGGACCACTGGGGCATCGTCAAGGCCGACATCGGCATCCGCGACGGGCGGATCGTCGCGATCGGACGCGCGGGCAATCCGGACACCATGCCGGGCGTACACCCTGATCTGGTCATCGGCCCGGCGACCGAGGTCGTCGCGGGCAACGGCAAGATCGTGACCGCCGGAGCGGTCGACACGCACGTGCATTTCATCTGCCCGCAGCTCGTGCACGAGGCCCTGGCGGGCGGGGTGACGACGCTGGTCGGCGGCGGCACCGGCCCGGCCGAGGGCACCAAGGCCACCACCGTCACCGCGAACGCCTGGCACCTGGCCCGCATGTTCGAGGCGCTGGACACGTTCCCGGTGAACGTGCTGCTGCTCGGCAAGGGCAACACGGTCTCCGAGCAGGCCATGTGGGAGCAGCTGCGGGCCGGGGCGGGCGGGTTCAAGCTGCACGAGGACTGGGGCACCACGCCCGCGGCGATCGACGCGTGCCTGCGGGTCGCCGACGCGTCCGGGGTGCAGGTGTCGATCCACACCGACACCCTGAACGAGGCCGGATTCGTGCAGGACACCCTGGCCGCGATCAACGGGCGGGCGATCCACTCGTACCACACCGAGGGGGCCGGGGGCGGGCACGCGCCCGACATCATCACGGTGGCGAGCCTGCCCAACATCCTGCCGTCGTCGACGAACCCGACCCGGCCGTACACCCGCAACACCCTGGCCGAACACCTGGACATGCTGATGGTGTGCCACCACCTGAACGCGGCCGTGCCGGAGGACCTGGCGTTCGCGGAGAGCCGCATCCGGCCGTCCACGATGGCCGCCGAGGACCTGCTGCACGACCTCGGCGCGATCTCGATCATCGGATCGGACTCGCAGGCGATGGGCCGCATCGGCGAGGTCGTGCTGCGCACCTGGCAGACCGCGCACGTGATGAAGGACCGGGTCGGCTCGCTGGCCGGGGACTCGTCGGCCGACAACAACCGGGCCAAGCGGTACGTCGCGAAGTACACCATCTGCGCGGCCATGGCCAACGGCCTGGAGGAGCAGATCGGCTCCGTCGAGCCCGGCAAGCTCGCCGACCTGGTGGTGTGGGACCCGGCGTTCTTCGGGGTGCGGCCGCACCTGGTGATGAAGGGCGGCATGATCGCGTACGCGCAGATGGGCGACGCGAACGCGTCCATCCCCACCCCGCAGCCGATGCTGCCCCGCCCGATGTTCGGTGCGTACGGCGTCGTGCCCGCCAAGACCTCGCTCGCCTTCGTCGCCCCGGCGGCCCTGGAGGCGGGCCTGGACCTGGACGTCAAACGGGCCCTGGTGCCCGTCGCGAACGTACGCTCGCGGGGCAAGGCCGACCTGCCGCACAACAGCGCGATGCCGCGCATCGAGGTCGACGCGGACACGTTCACCGTCCGCATCGACGGCGAGGTCGTCGACCCCGACCCGCCGACGGTCCTGCCCATGGCCCAGCGGTATTTCCTCTTCTGAGGCACGGTCTGTTCTGATGCACCGCACCGCGTACCTGCTGCTGGCCGACGGGCGCTTCCCGTCCGGCGGCCACGCCCACTCCAGCGGCCTCGAAGCGGCCGTCGCGGCCGGCCGGGTCACCGACCTGGCCGGCCTGGAGTCCTTCCTGCACGGCCGCCTGTGCTACGCCGCCCCCGTCACCGCCGCCTTCACCGCCGCCACCCATCTCTCCGCCACGCGGATGGGAAGGGCACCTTCCTCCACGGAATCCGATGTGAAGGTGCCCTTCCTTTCCCTGGATCGGGAGCTGGAGGCGCGGACGGTGTCGCCGGCGCTGCGGCTGGCGTCGCGGCGGCAGGGTAAGGCGCTGCTGCGGGCCGGGCGGAACACGTGGCCGAGCGAGCTGTACGGGCACCTGCCGAAGCATCCGGACGGGCCGCACCAGCCGCTGGCGCTGGGCGTGACGGCGGCCGCGGCGGGACTGTCCACGGAGGAGGCCGCGCAGATCGCGGCGTACGGGGTGCTCACCGGACCGGCCAGCGCGGCGGTGCGGCTGCTCGGGCTGGACCCGTATCGGGTGCAGCACCTGCTGGCCAGGATGGCCGGCGAATGCGACGAGATCGCGGCAGCCGCCGCGGCGGTCGCCCACAAGTCCCCGCAGGAGCTGCCGGCCCACGCGGCGCCGCTGGCCGACATCTCCGCCGAACTGCACGCCACCTGGGAGGTGCGTCTCTTTGCGAGCTGACAACGCCTACGACCACGACGAAACGGTGCCCCACACCCACCCGGAGCCGGGCGTCGACCCGCACCCGCCGCTGCCGCGGCTGGACCGGGCGGTGCGCATCGGCATCGGCGGGCCGGTCGGCTCCGGCAAGACCGCGCTGGTCGCCGCCCTGTGCCGGGCGCTGGCCGGGGAGCTGCGGCTGGCGGTGGTGACCAACGACATCTACACCACCGAGGACGCCGACTTCCTCAAGCGGGCCGGGGTCCTCGACCCGGCGCGCATCCGGGCCGTGGAGACCGGGTGCTGCCCGCACACCGCGATCCGCGACGACATCTCCGCCAACCTCGACGCCGTCGAGGAGCTGGAGGAGGCGCTCGGGCCGCTGGACCTGGTGCTGGTCGAGAGCGGCGGCGACAACCTCACCGCCACGTTCAGCAAGGGCCTGATCGACCAGCAGATCTTCGTCGTCGACGTGGCCGGCGGCGACAAGGTGCCCCGCAAGGGCGGTCCGGGTGTCACCACGTCGGACCTGCTCGTCATCAACAAGACCGACCTCGCCCCGCTGGTCGGCGCGGACCTGGCCGTGATGGACCGCGACGCCCGCGCCCGCCGCGGCACGCTGCCCACCATCTTCCAGTCCATCGCGCAGGATCCGCACGCGAGCCAGGTCGCCGACTGGGTACGACACGTCGTCGCCCACGCCGCGGGCGTTCACGCCCACGACCACGTTCCCGCCGGGGCGCACTGATGCGGGCGCTGGCCAGGATCGTCGCCGAGGCCGACGGCCGCGGCGGCACCCGGCTGGCGCGCCTGCGCGGCGAGCCGCCGCTGCAGCTGCGGCACACCCCCGACGGCTCGGCGACGGCGACGGTGCACCTGATCGGCAGCGCCGCCGGGCCGCTCGGCGGCGACGACCTGCGCATCGAGATCGAGGTCGGCGAGGGCGCGTCGCTGTGCGTACGCACCGTCGCCGCCTCGATCGCCCTGCCCGGCCGGGACGGGGCGCTGTCCCGCACGACGGTCACCGCGACCGTCGCGGCTGGTGGCGAGCTGCGCTGGCTGCCGGAGCAGCTGGTCGCCGCGGCGGGCTGCCTGCACCAGGCGACGTCCACGGTGGAGCTGGCCGGCGGGGCGCGGCTGCTGTGGCGGGAGGAGCTGGTCTGCGGGCGGCACGACGAGCAGCCGGGCGACGCCGTGGTCAGCACGATCGTCGACTACGACGGCGCTCCCCTGCTGCGCCAGTCGCTGACGATCGGGCCGGGCACACCTGGCTGGAACGGGCCGGCCGTGCTCGGCGGGGCTCGCGCGACCGGCTCGCTGCTGCTCGTCGACCCGGAAGCCCTGCCCGGACCACCGGTGGTGCTCGCCGACACTGCGGTGCGTATGCCGCTGTCCGGCCCGGCGACGCTGGTGAGCGCGACCGCACCGGACGCACACGTACTACGCGGTTTCCTGGACGTCTGATCATGGCGGGCGACAAACGCGGTCAACCGAGCTTTCAACACAGACGGTCCGCAGTGGTCGAACGCCGCCACGGACCGGTCGATGAATTACTTCGTCACTTTGGCCCGATAATCGGACCATTGCTGCCTCACCGCGGCGATCGACGCCGAATGCTTCTCGGCAAATCGCGCGAGATCCGGCTGCACGGCAGACATGACGTGCGCGTGGAGGTCGGATCGGCAGCTGCTGTCCGCGTCGGCCGCATTTCGTTCGAATACCACGGCCGCAACCCAGCTGGGGTCGGACTCCAGGATCTTCCAGCCCTTCCAGCATCAGGGAACTTGCTTTCGATCGACCGCTTGAGGAGCGCTCGCCTTCCGGGGGATGACGCCAATGCCAGCTGCGGTGTTCACTGACGGTTGTGCGCTTATGGGAGGCCGACTTCACCGAATTCGTCACCATCTACGCCGGACGGTTGCGACGGCTGGCCTACGGGCGCTGCGGCGACTGGGGCACCGCCGACCGGCTAACCCGCCGGGTTCTGCTGGACGTCTATCTGCGCGGGAACTCTCCGCATTCCGAACCCCCGGAGGTGTACGCCGAGCAGGCGCTGCTCCGCCTGCTGCGCCATCATCACACCGAGACGCCAGCAGGCCCGGATGTGCTCGCGCCGCCGACGCCGTTCACCTCCGACGAGCTGATCGCCGTCGGGCGGGTCCGGCTGAAGGTGCGCCGCGCCGTCACGGCGGCGGTGACCGTGGTGGGGCTGATCGCGGCCGGAGCGGCGCTGCTCCTGCTGCGGCCCGTGCCGGGCGGAGCGCCGCTGCCCGAGGCAGAGGACTGCATGGCCGGGCTCCCGTCACCGCCGAGCGCCACCCCGTCACCGGACCCGTCGGCGAGCGCCGCCGACGGGGGCATGGACCGGCTGACCGCGCTGACCGGCGACCTGCCGCTGCGGGGCGCGACGGTGATGCCCGAGCAGGTCCGGCGAGAGCGGCTGAGCTGCGAGGTCGCCGAGTACTTCCGTACCAGGGTGAACCCGGACGGCCTGGAGCGAGTCGATCTCGGGCTCGACGACCGCGGGGACGCCCGGCCGCTGGCGGCGCTGCTCGACCCGGCGATCGGCCCGGCGGCACTGACGGTCTCGGTGCGGATCACCACCGCGAGCGGGCGAGGCACGGTGACCATCTCGGTGGCCCCGACCACGGCCCTCCCGGACGAGCGGCACTGCGCCCGGCTCACGCTCTGCCGGCTGTCCAGCGTCATCGAGGACGGCCTGGTCGTCGAGCAGTACGGCGTACGCGAGACGCCGGAGGCGCGGAAGGCGGGACACCGCCTGGGCACCGACGCGGACTGGTGGTCGGTGGCGGTCTACACGGGCCACAGCATGGTCATGGTGACGATCACCAACACGCCCGACGTGCGGGCCGCGCTGGCCGCCAGCGCCGAGTACACGCCACTCGGCGAGCAGGTGACCACGCTGGCCACCGATCCCCGGCTGGCGGTGTTCGACCCGCCCGCCTCCGCTCGGCCGTCGATGTCCGGGTCGTAGGGCAGACTGTCCCACAACGTGTTCGCGCGCTCCCTGACCACGTCGAGCGCGGGCGGGGTGAGGACATGGTCTCCGGCCCGCTCAGGCCAGCGGCAGGACCCGGGCGATCCGGATGGATCTGTTTCCTGCCGCCCGCCGCCGGGTAGGCGACGCTGCCGTCCGAGTATGCCTTGAACGCCTGGTAGTCGTGGTCCCGCACATTGACCGCGAATTTCGCGCCGACCGTCTTGCCCGGACCCGGAGCCCGCGCCCGAGGCGACCATGATCGCGGCCGTGGCCAGCACCGCGACGGCCGACAGTCCGGCGGCGGCGAGCAGCAGCCGCCGCCGCGGGCAGCCGGCGAGACAATTTCGTGAAGACATCTCCACTTACGGGCGATTATTACTATTCTGCCGTACATGAACCGGTTTGCGCCTTCACGGCAGCGTCTCATTCTCGCGGTGGCCACCGCGGCGCTGGCGATCCCCCTCGCCGCCGCGCCCGTGGCCGCGAAGGCACCCGTCTGGCCCGGCCGGGCCGCGCCAGCGCAGGCCGCCTCCTGGCGTGTCGTGCCCTGTCCCAAGCCCGCCGGCCCGAAGGTGTCCGCGCCGACGCGCCCCTCGCCGCCCTCGGCCGACCCGGTCCTGCGCACCGTCGGCGGCGGCGAGCTGGCCACCGCGGGGCTGGCCGTGCCCGCGGCCGCCACCGCGCCGCCCGCGGTGACCGCCACCTCCTGGCTGGTCGCCGACCTCGACACCGGCGCGGTGCTCGGCGCCTGCGGCGCACACGAGTACGCCACCCCCGCCAGCGTGCAGAAGCTGCTGCTCGCCGCGACCATGATCGCGCGGCTCGACCCGAAACGCGTCGTCACCATCACCCGCGAGGACGTCGACATCGAGCCGGGCAGCTCGTCGGCGGGCCTGATCGAGGGCGGCCGGTACACGGTCGAGACGCTGTGGCTGGGGCTGCTGCTGGCCTCCGGCAACGACGCCGCGAACACGCTGGCCCGGCTGGGCGCGGGTTCCGCCGAGGCCGGGGTCCGCGAGATGAACGAGCTGGCCGCGAAGCTGGGCGCGTTCCAGACGCACGCGGTGACGCCGTCCGGCCTCGACGCACCCGGCCAGTTCACCAGCGCCTACGACCTGGCCCTGATCATGCGGGCGTGCCTGGCCGAGCCGCTGTTTCGCAAGTACGCGCTCACCCGGTACACGCAGATCCCCGACCAGGGCAAGCATCACAAGGGCTTCCAGATCCAGAACCAGAACCTGCTGATCGACAACTATCCGGGTGCGCTCGGCGGCAAGACCGGCTACACCGACCTGGCCCGGCACACGTACGTCGGCGCGGCCGAGCGCAACGGGCGGCGGCTGGTCGTCAGCGTGCTCGGCGCCGAGTACGTGCCGCTGCGCGGCTGGGAGCAGGGCGCCGCACTGCTCGACTGGGGCTTCGCCCAGCCCGCCGACGCCTCGGTCGGCCGGCTGGTCGACGCGGGCGCGTCGGCCGCGAACCCGTCCGCGGCGGCCCAGGCCGCCGACACCCCGGGCACGGGCACGAACGCGCTCGCGGGCGACGGCGGGCCGGGCGCACCGCCGCTGCTCGCCTTCGGCGCGGTGATCGCGGCGGCCGGGCTGGTGCTCTCCGCGGCCGCCCGACGCCGCCGCGGCAACCACGCCCGCCGCTGACCGGCCTGCCTCAGCGGCGACCGGCGGGCCGGGCCGGGGGCGTGATCCGCACCCGCTGCACCGGGCGGCTCTCGATGTCGCCGAGCTGGGCCGTGATCGTCGAGCACAGCTCGTCGTAGTCGCCGAACGAGTGGTCCTGGAACAGCGTGTAGCCGGCCCACATCAGGTTCGCGCACACCTGCGGCGGCACCTTGCCCGTCGCCGCGCCCATGCCGACCAGCGCGATCGACGTGATGCTGCCCGGCTCGCGCGCGTTGGCCAGATGAACGGCCTGGAACGCGGCGGCGCACGCGAGCGCCACGTTGAGCGTCTCGCGTACGTTCTCCACCGACTGGTTCATCGTCGGCGTCGAAATCAGGAACTTGGGGTTGGCCGCGCCGGACGGCACACACACCGCGCTGCCGATCGGCAGCGAGCCGCCGAACCCGTCCCGGATCGCCCGCTGCACCCGCAGCTGGATGCCCGCGCCCAGGTGCCGCTTGATGACCGCGTCGACGCCGCCGTTCATCTCCCCATGGGAGTTGGTCGGGCTGACCCACGCGTCGACGCGCTGGTCGATGATCGACCCGCGGGAGATCTCGACTTCGGGGGTGTCGGCGAACGCCGACTGCCACGCCTGCACGACCTTCGTGTTGACGTCGCTCAGCACTACCTTGAGCTGGGGCTTCATGTCGCTGACAGTCATGTGTTCGCTCCGGTCACGGGGAAGGGGTGGTTCCAGCGGCTCGAAAGATAGCGGGCCGCACCGACGAAATCCCGGCGGCCGAGTCGTGATCGAACGGACCCCCGCGAGTTGTCGTGGTCCGGTGTTAGCGTCCGGTCCGCCTGGCGCGGCTGATCTTCGGGTCGCCGCGCGCGGCGTCCAAGCCGATCACCGTGCCGCCCCGGCACGGCCGCCCCCGGGAGCACTCCATGAGCGACAACGCCGCGCCGACGCCCGCCGGGCAGGACGACCCGCTCGGCCTCGCCGAACTCTTCAACGGCGGCGGCGAGCCGTGGCTGCCCGTGCTCAAGCCGGTCATCGAGGCCCAGCCCGCCGCGGCGACCTTCATCGGTCCGGGCCGCGGCCCGCAGGTCGTGCCCGTCCGCGAGCTGACCTTCCAGGCGCTCAAGCCGAACCCGCCGCACAAATGGAAAGTCGTCGTCTTCGGGCAGAACCCCTACCCGCGGCCGGAGAGCGCGACCGGCATCGCCATGTTCGACAACACCTTCCACGACTGGAACGACAGCCAGTTCGGCAAGGTCATCACGATCCGGTGCATCATCAAGGCCGCGGCGATGTGGAAGCACGGCATCCCCAAGAAGACGCCGATCGCCGACATCCGCAAGCTGCTGCGCCAGCATGACACGGTGCAGCCGCCGGAGTGGTTCCAGGCGATGCTGACCCAGGGTGTGTTGCTGCTGAACGCCTCGCTGACGGCCAGCGGTGACGGGGCGATGGGCGTCGACCAGCACACCGCGTTCTGGCGGCCGGTGGTCGAGAAGCTCGTCGAGGAGATCCTGCGGTCCAAGCAGAACGCCGACGAGCAGGACCGGGGCGTCGTGTTCGCGTGGTGGGGCGCGCACGCCCGCGGCCTGAAGAACCTCGTGATCCGGCTGCAGAAGAAGTACCCGGACGTCGAGGTCCGGCACATCGACCACCCGAACCCGGCGGCGCAGGGCGACATCTTCTGCGACGGCGAGCACTTCGCCACGGTCAACGAGGCGCTGCGCGACCTCGGCGCCGACGAGATCGACTGGCTGCCGAGCAAGGGCTGGAACACGAGCGCGGGCCAGGGCGCCGACACGGACACCGCCGACCGGATGGGGGCGTTCATCGCGTCCACGATGGAGCTGCACAAGCTCTACCTGGAGCGGCTCGCCAGCGTCAAGGACGAGGGCCTGGCGCTGCCCGCGATCACCGGCGTCTTCGACACCCCGCTCATGGACTTCCGCGAGGCCGTCGCCCCGGCCGCGAAGGTGCTGTCCGGGCTCGACTGGTACGTGGAGAGCTCCCACGACTTCGGCCGCAGGCACGCCGAGCAGGCGGCCGGCGGCCTGACCGCCGACGAGGTCGCGGCGCTGTACCTCTACACCTGCGAATCGGCGTTCTACCGCCAGATCAACGCCACGCTGCGCCACCCGGACCGCACCCGGATCACGCCGTTCCTGCCGTACCTGCGGCTGCTGTTCTCGGCCGTGTCGCGGCTGCCCGCGCGCACCGAGCCGCTGTGGCGCGGGGTGGCGCTGGACCTGCGGGCGCAGTACCCGGTCGGCCAGACGGTGACCTGGTGGGGCGTGTCGTCGTGCACCTCGAAGCTCGGGGTGGCGCAGGCGTTCCTCGGCGGTCGCGGCAAGCGGACCATCTTCGAGGTGACGCCGGTGCGGGCGGTGGGCATCCGCAGCTTCTCCGCGTTCACCGGCGAGGAGGAGTTCATCCTCGCGCCCGGCACGCAGCTCACGGTCACCGACGTCAAGGCCGAGCGCAGCGGCCTGTGCACGGTACGGCTGACCGAGCTGGCCGAACAGCACATGGTGTCCTGAGCACGACGCGCCGACAGAGGCGTCCCGGTGCGCGGGCTGTACCCCCGGGCACCGGGACGGGTCAGGGAAGCCGGTGAAGGCGTCGAGCATCAGTCGTCGAAGGGGTGTGGCACGACGCGTGCATCACGGGCCGGCGGCGCAGCCGAGCTGCGTCCCGCGGTTCGCCCGATGTCATCGCGGAACGGCTCTGTGCCTGCCCGAGCCGTGGAAACGCTCCCGCCCACTGCAGCCTCATATTAAGACAGGTCTATCGGCCTGGCAATGGGCCGCGGCCGCGGCGCGTCAGGCGGCGGCAGGCTGGCGCGACAGCGCGTCGGTCAGTGTGCCCAGCAACGCCGCGAGCTGGTCGCGTTCGGCCCCGGGCATGGGCAGCTCACCGATGCTCCCCCGCACCTGGGCCGCGATGCGGTCGTGCAGCTGGCGGCCGCGCGGGCTGAGGTAGGCGCGGATGCGGCGGCGGTCGAGCGGATCGACCCGGCGGTACACCAGGCTGTGCTCGACGAGCTGGTCCACGACCTTCGTCAGGGTGCCGGGCGGCAGGAACGCGCCGTCGGCGACCTCGGTCATCGGCCGCCCGCCCTCGGCCGCCAGCAGCGTCAGCACCCGCCACGCCTCCGGCGAGCACTGCTCGGCGCGCAGGATCACCGACAACCGCCGCTGCAGCAGACGCTCAGCCTGGGTGAGCAGGTGCAGCAGATCGGGAGCCGGATCGTGGGGCGCTGGGGCGGACATGTCCCTCCTCGACCGATGGGCGTGACTCATGCTACAGAATGGCTTCGAGTGCGGGAACCGTCTGGAGATCATGCCCCGGTCACGGGAACATGTGCCCATGCCCGTACCGCCGCAGCGGTTGCCCGGCCTGGTCGTCCCCGGACTGCCCGGCCGGCACACGGGCACCCTCCGGGAGACCGTCCACGTGGCACTGGTGTTCCCGATGCAGGGCCCGGCCGGGATCTTCGGCCCGACCTGCGAGCTGTGCGCGCAGCTCGCCGTCGAGGAGGTCAACCGCAACGGCGGGGTGCTGGGCCGGGAGCTGAGCCTGGTGCCGGTGGACGGCGGGGCCGCCCCGGAGCGGGTCGCCGCGGAGGTCGACGCGCTGGTGTCGCTCGGCGCGGTGCACGGCGTGACCGGCTGGCACATCTCCTCGGTGCGCCAGGCCCTCGCGCCCCGCATCGCGCACCGCGTGCCATACGTCTACACCGCCCTGTACGAGGGCGGCGAGCGCACCGAAGGCGTCTACCTGACCAGCGAGACCCCCGACGAGCAACTGCTGCCCGCGATGCGCCTGCTGGCCGGGGAGCACCGGGTCAAACGCTGGTTCATCGTCGGCAACGACTACGTGTGGCCGCGCCGGACCGCGGCGGCCGCTCACCGGTACGCGGTGGAGTCCGGCACCCAGGTGTGCGGGCAGGCGTTCCTGCCGCTGGGTGTGCACGGCTTCGCCGACGTGCTGCGCCGCATCGAGCGCAGCGCCGCCGACGCGGTGCTGATGCTGCTGGTCGGCAACGACGCGGTGCGCTTCAATCGGGCCTTCGCCGCGTCCGGGCTGGACCAGCGCTGCCTGCGGCTGAGCACGCTGATGGACGAGAACATGCTGATGGCCAGCGGCGCGCACGCCACGCGCGGCCTGTTCAGCACCGCGGGTTTCTTCGCGACGCTGGTGACCCCGGAGAACCTCGACTTCCACGGCCAGTACGCGCGCCGCTTCGGCGTCGAGGCCCCGCAGCCGGGCAGCCTCGGCGAGTCCTGCTACGAGGGCGTGCTGCTGCTGGCCGCGCTGATCAACCGGGCGGGTTCGCTGGACGTGCGGGCCATCGGGTCGGGCGCGGACACGGTCACCTACGAGGGGCCGCGCGGCGCGATCGCGATGCGCCGCCGGCACGCCCGGCAGCGCATCTACCTCGCCGAGGCCGACCGGCTCGACTTCAACGTGCTCACCCAGCTGTGACCGGCACGCCCGCGATCACGTGGAACAGCCGCGCGGTCAGCGGGAACGGCATGCGGTCCGACAGCGCGATCTCCAGGCGCTCCAGCTCGGCGAAGAACGACGCGTCGTACTTGCGCTCGTCGTCGGGGATGTAGTCGCAGACCGAGCGGATGCCGTAGTGGCCGAGCACGCCCGCGCCGATGCGGCGCAGCGCGGTGCACACCTCGTCGGCGGTGCGCGGGTACACCGGGGTGTTGAACGTGTGGGTGAACCGCTCGGCGGCGTCGATGGACTCGTACGCCGCGGTCAGGTCCATGTCCCGGATGGCCGCGCGCAGCGGCTCGGAGTGGGCGTTGCCCGCGATGACGCTCAGCAGGCCCCCCTCGCGCAGCGGGGCCATCACGGTCGACAGCGTGGACTCGACGTCGGCCACGTACGGCAGCAGGTTGTGGCACAGCACCAGGTCGTAGGCCTGCTGCTCGACCACGTCGCCGAGCTTGGCGACGTCGGACTCGATCACGGTGACCCGGTGCGCCACGCCGGTGGACTCGGCCAGCGAGCGCGCCGAGACCAGCATCTGCGGCGAGTAGTCCACCAGGGTGACCTGGTGCCCGGCGACGGCGTAGCGGACCGCCTCGACGCCGTTGCCGCCGGCCACGTCGAGGATGTGCAACCGGCGTCCGTCGAGGTGACGGGCGATGTTGTGCTCGGCGAGGGTGTAGCGCAACCTGCCCCAGGGCGCGTCCTGCCACTGCCGCCAGGCGGACACCTTGTCGTCGAACACGTCACGGGTCACGTTGCTCATGGGTTCGACCGTAACGGTTGTCAAGCCGCTGGGCACCCTGGAACACGCGAATACTCCGTACGACGTCAGAAGGGGTTTAGGGGGCGCGCGAACCGCCTTGGCACGGCCCGGCGGCGAAGGCGCAGGCACGGCCGCACCGACACCGTCCGGTCACGACGGTGCGAGACTGGATGCCGGATTCAGCTTGAGGAGAATACTGATGACGACGCAGCCGCAGGCCCCGAGCACCGCCCGGATGATCGACTACTGGCTCGGCGGGACCCGCCACCACCCGATCGATGTCGCCGCCGCACAAGCGTTCGAGGGGGCGTACGGGCCGTGTGCGGAGATCTTCCGCTCGCTGCGGGCGTTCTCCGGCCGCGCGGCGCGGTACCTGGCCGCCGAGGGCGTGGACCAGTTCCTGGTCTTCGGCGGGGGCATCCCCGCGCAGGGCAACGTGCACGAGACCGTGCCGGACGCGCGGGTCCTGTATACCGACGTGGACCCGGAGATCGTCGCGGCGGGCCGCGAGCTGCTGGCCGGACGGCCGGCTGTGGACTACGTGCTCGGTGACGCCGCCGACCCGCGCGGCATCGACGCCGCCGCGCTCGACCGGGCCCTGCCCGACCACACCACCCGGCCGGTCGGGTTGATCTTCCTGGGCCTGGCGGCGTTCCTCGACGACGCGACCCTGGCCCGCGCCCTGGACGAGATGTACGACCTGGTCCCGGCGGGCAGCCGGCTCGCGTTCGACTTCGACGCGATGGAGCTGTCGGCCTACCCCGAGGCGCTGGCGATGATGGGGCCCGGCTTCCACATGCGCGAACCCGCCGACTTCGGCAAGCTGCTCGGCCGCTGGCAGCTCACCGCCGACGGCATCGTGCCCGTCGCCGACTGGCGCCCGGACGGCGACCCCGAGCAGGTCCCCGACGCGTTCTGGGGCGGCGTCGCGATCAAGTGACCCACGCCCGACCGCGCGGAGTCCGGCGCTGCGCGGCGCAGCGCGGCCATGATCGCTCGAATTGCCTGGCACATGGGCGAATGCGCGTTCAAGATACGCACACGTGCCCGGCAAGTCGAGCGCTCATGAAGCGGGACCGGGCGGGCGCGGGGCTTGACAGTGGTCGATGGGCGCATGATCCTGAGTGCCGGGTGCGGCGGCGCGCTCCCCCGTCGATCGTCTGCCGGTCAGGAGCGTTCCATGCCGTACACCCGCCGCCATGTCCTGCGCCTGGGCACCGCGACCCTCGTCGTCGCCGCCGTCCCGGCCGTCTCGCTGCCCGCGCTGGCCGCCGCCGTCGTCACCGCCGACCTGGTGATCTACGGGGCGACCTCGGCCGGGATCGCCGCGGCGGTCACCGCGCGCAGGCTGGGCCGCAGCGCGCTTATCGTCGAACCGGGCACGCACGTCGGCGGCCTGTCGACCGGCGGGCTGGGCATGACCGACAGCGGCGTCAAGGCCGCCATCGGCGGCCTGGCCGGCGAGTTCTACCGCCGGGTGTACGCGGAGTACAACGGCACCGCCGTCACGCCGACCTCGCCCGCCCGGTTCACGTTCGAGCCGCACGTCGCCGCCGCGATCTTCGACGAGCTGCTGGCCGAGGCGGGCGTGCCGGTCTACCTGAACACCCGGATGACCGGGGTGACCATGGCGGGCAACCGGATCAGCGAGATCGTCTGCGACAGCGGGCAGGTGTTCCGGGCCCCGATGTTCGTCGACGCGACGTACGAGGGCGACCTGATGGCGCGGGCCGGGGTCGGCTGGACGGCGGGGCGTGAGGCCAACAGCGTGCACGGGGAGACGATCAACGGGGTGCAGCTGCGCAGCGGGCACCAGTTCAACCGGTTCGTCGACCCGTACGTGACTCCCGGGAGCGCGGCCAGCGGGCTGCTGCCCGGGATCTCGGCCACGCCCGTCGCGCCCGCGGGCAGCGGGGACGGGCGGATCCAGGCGTACAACTTCCGGATGTGCCTGACCCAGGCCGCCAACCGGATCCCGTTCGCGAAACCCGTCGGCTACGACGCGATCCGCTACGAGCCGCTGGCGCGCTACGTGCAGGCCGGGTACACCGGCCCGTTCTTCACCACGCACCAGGTCGGCGGCGGCAAGACGGACTCCAACAACGACGGGGCGTTCTCGACCGACTTCATCGGCCAGAACTACGGCTACCCGACCGCGTCGTACGCCGCCCGCGCCACCATGGTCGACGAGCACCGC
This sequence comes from Catellatospora aurea, assembly GCF_042663325.1. Classification (NCBI taxonomy): domain Bacteria; kingdom Bacillati; phylum Actinomycetota; class Actinomycetes; order Micromonosporales; family Micromonosporaceae; genus Catellatospora; species Catellatospora aurea. Next base: position 164,897 of record NZ_JBHTAC010000003.1, on the reverse strand, counting down.
GTCTACCAGCAGGGGCTGATGTGGTTCCTGGCCAACGACCCGCGACTGCCCGCCTCGATCCGCAGCGCGACCGCGTCGTGGGGGCTGGCCGCGGACGAGTTCACCGGCAACGGCGGCTGGCCCACCCAGCTGTACGTGCGCGAGGGGCGGCGCATGGTGTCGGCGTACGTGATGACCGAGGCGGACTGCCGGGGCGGCCGGGTCGCCGCCGACTCGGTCGGGCTGGCCAGCTACACCATGGACTCGCACAACTGCCAGCGTGTCGTCGTCTCGGGCGGGCTGAAGAACGAGGGCGACGTGCAGATCGGCGTGCCGCAGCCGTTCGGGATCAGCTACCGGGCGATCGTGCCCTACGAGTCGCAGTGTGCGAACCTGCTGGTCCCGGTGTGCCTGTCGGCGAGTCACATCGCGTACGGCTCGATCCGCATGGAACCCGTGTTCATGATCCTCGCCCAGTCGGCGGCGACCGCAGCACACCTGGCGATCGCGGCCGGATCGGCCGTGCAGCAGGTGCCGATCGCGACGCTGCAGGCCCGGCTGCGCGCCGACGGGCAGCTGCTCACCTGGCCGCTGACCGCGCCTGGCGAGATCATCGTGGACAGCTCGACGTCAGCCGGGGTGACCCGGGCGGGCGTCTGGCTCGCGTCGACCTCGATCGCCGGATACCACGGGCCCGACTACGAGCACGACGACAACACGAACAAGGGCGTCAACCGGCTGCGGTTCACCCCGACGATCCCCACTACCGGGTCCTACCAGGTGTTCCTGCGCTGGACCTCGCACGCCAACCGGGCGAGCAACGTGCCCGTCGACGTCTGCGCGGGCGGCACGGTCACCACCCGGACCGTCGACCAGCGCACCGGCGGCGGCCAGTGGGTGTCGCTGGGCACGTTCACGCTGCCCGCGGGCTCGTCCCCGAGCGGCGCGAGCGTGCTGATCCGCACCGAGGCCACCAACGGGTACGTGATCGCCGACGCGGCGCGCTTCGTCCCAGCCTGACCGCGACGCCGTCCGGCCGGGACGGGTCGAGCCCGGCCGGGACTCGGCCGGTCCCGGCAGATGCCCCGCACGCCGCGGCCGCCCTCGTCTTCGGCCGAGCCGGAACCCGGGCTGCCGCCTTCGTGAGAGGATCGGCCGCGTGACGACTCCCCGTCTCGGCCCGGTGTCGCGGGTCGCGGTCCTGGCCGACGTGCACGGCAACGTGCCCGCCCTGCTCGCCGTGCTCGACGACGTGACCGCAGCGGGCGTCGACCTGATCGTCTTCCCGGGTGACCTGACCTGGGGTCCCGAGCCGCAGACCACGGTCGACCTGGTGCAGGAGCTGGGGCCGCGGGCGGTGTTCGTGCGCGGCAACGCCGACCGGGCCGTCGTCGAGCTGGCCCGTGGCGAGCGCGAGCCAACCAGGCCGCGTGACCCGTGGATGGTGCGGCAGCACACGGACGAGGCCGTGGACTTCCTCGCGACGTTCCCGCTCAACGTCGTCGTCGAGGTGGCGGGCCTGGGCGCGGTGCGGTTCTGCCACGGCTCGCCGCGTGACGACACCGAGTGCGTCACGCCGGAGACGTCCGAGCAGCGCTTCGCCGAGCTGTCCCGCGACACCGACGAGCACGTGATCGTCACCGGGCACACCCACCTGCAGTTCGACCGCGAGGTCGCCGGCCGGCGCAGCGTGAACCCGGGCAGTGTCGGCCTGCCCTACCACCTGGGCGCGCCCGGCACGGCGTACTGGGCGCTGCTCGGACCCGACGTGCAGCTGCGCCAGACGCGCTACGACGTGCAGGAGGCGGTCGACCGGTGCCGCACGACCGGCGACCCGAGCGGAGACACGGTGGTGCGTTACCTGCTCACGCCGCCGACCCCGGCCGAGATCATCGCCGACGCCGAGAGCCGCGTCCTCGCCGACTGAACGGACGCGGGAACGGCGCCGGCACGCGCCGTTCCCGCGAGTTCGCGCTACGCCTGGGCGGCGACGGCGCGCAGCTGGCCGAGGGTGGTGCGGAAGCCCTTGCCGGAGGCGGCCGGGTCCTCGGCGAGCAGGCCGCTGACCGCCATCGCCTGCGAGCGGGTGGTCGCGGCGGCCGCGTCGTCGGCGCCGGTCACGTCGAAGACGCCGAAGTCGCCGCTGAGCGTGCTGAACGTCGCGGCGGCCGTGGCGTCCTCGGCCAGGTAGAGCACGACCTTCTGGCCGGTCTCCAGCTTCGACATGTTCGCCATGTCCACGACCTGCCCGTTCAGGCCGGTGATGGTGATCTTGTCGCCGGCCTTCACGGCGGCTCCGTTCGCCGCGCGCAGCACCTCGTCGACCCGGAACCCGGCCGCCTCGACCTCACCGCGTACGACCAGGTCTGCGGCGGCGGTCAGCTCCTTCACCGTGGTGTACCCCCGCAGCTTGCCCTTGATCGGCGGAGCGGCCTCGCTCGGTGCGGCGGCGGCAGAGGTCGCGGGCGCGGCCGCCGGGGTGGCCGGTTCGGTGCTGCCGCAGGCGGCCAGCGCCGCCGCGGCGAGCAGCGCGGCCGCTCCCGCCAGGACGCGGGTGCGGTGGGGGTGGTCGATCCTTGCCATGGAACGCTCCTCAGCGTGTCGACGCCGTGCCCGTGCGGTTCTCGCCCGGGTCGCGGCGCTGCTTACGCCATCTATCTGTGCGTCCGCGAGGTCGAGTTCCCGATTTCGCGCCCCTTTTTTCAGCCGTGTTCGCGGGCCAGCTCGCGCAGCTCCGCCAGCGTGGCGGTGAACCTGCGGTCGCGGGCGGTCGCGTCCTCCTCCCGCAGGCCCGACACCGACATCGTCAGCGAGCGCGCCGTGACGGTGTCGCCCGTGACGTCGAAGATGCCGAAGTCGCCGCTGAGCACGCCGTATTCGGCCCCCTCCGGGGTGGCGGCCAGGTAGAGCACCACCTGCTGGCCGGGCTCCAGCCGGGACATCCCCGCCAGCTCGGGGGCGGCCAGCGTGATCTCGGTGGCCGGGGACACCTGCGGCGTCCGGTGGAGCACCTCGGCGATGCCGACGACGGCCTTGCGGTCGTGCCCGGTGCCGTCGACGCGCAGCACGTCGCCGCGCACCACCAGGTCGGCGGTGGCGGTGAGCTGGCTGACGGTGCCGTACGCGCGGACCTTCGCGGTCACGGGGCCGCCCGTGGGCTCGGCGACGGGCGTGGAGACGCCGGGCGTCGGGATCGCGACCGGGGGTGCGGAGTCGCGATTCGCGACCACCACCGCGACGGCGCCCGCCACGGCGACGAGCGCGGCCATCGCCAGCGCCGGCCGCAGCAGGCTCCACCGGGGCGTACGGCGCACCGGCGCGGCGGCCCGCTCAGGCGTCGCGATCGCGGCCAGCAGGCGGTCCCGGTGCAGCTCGTGGCGACCGGGCGGCAGCTCGCGGTGGCCGGGGTCGGGCAGCAGCTCGGCGAGCTCCGCCCACTCGGACGGATCCAGCGGCGGGTGCTTCATCGGTGGCCCTCCTCTGCCAGACGGACGGTGTCGTTCTTCATCTGTCCGGCAGGGCCGGCCGGGTTCCGGGTCGCCCGGGGTGTCTCGTCGACGAGCTTGCGCAACTTGGTCCGAGCGCGGGACAGGCGCGACCGCACCGTGCCGACCGGGATGCCCAGCGCCCGCGCCGCGGACTCGTAGTCCAGGCCCTCCCACAGGCACAGCGTGATCACTTCGCGCTCGGGGCGGCGCAGCGACGCCAGCGCGTCGATCGCGGCGGTGATCCGGCCGCTGTCGTCGAGCCGCCCGGCCACCTCGTCGGCGTGGTCGGGGGCGGTGAACTCGTCCGCGTGCAGCGCCGACGCGGCAGCCCGGTAGCGGCGGTTGCTGCGGGTGTGGTTGCGCGCCTCGTTGGTGGCGATGCCGAGCAGCCACGGCCGCAGCGACCCGCCCTCGTCGCCGATCCGCTCGCGGGAACGCCAGGCCTGCAGGTACGTGGCGGCCATGACGTCCTCGGCGGTGGACCAGTCGGCGGTGAGCCGGAACGCGTGGTTGTAGACCGACCGCGCGTACTGGTCGAACAGCTCGGCGAACGCGCCGGCATCACCCGCCCGTACGCGGGCGCGCAGACTCGACTCCATGACCACTTCTCTGTCCGGCGAACGGCACGAGTTCCTGTGATCCAGGCCACCCACCCCGACCACCCCATATGGTGCCCACCGACCATATCCACCTGCGGTCCCGGCCCGCCAACGGGCGAAGATCGCTGTTCTCGGCAAAAACCTGTGGTCGGACCACGCTTGCTGTCCCGAAGCGGCGATCTTCGCTCGCTGCTCCCGGGCTAGCGGCCGGTCCAGCGTGGTGGACGCTTCTGCGCGAAGGCGCTGGCGCCCTCGCGGGCGTCGGCGGACTCGGCGACCGGCTTCACGAGCGGGTCCTGGATCGGGAACGCGTCGGCTGAGGCGACCCCTTCGGTCGTCGCCACGATGCGGCGGGTGGCGGCGATAGCAAGCGGCGCGTTGCGGGCGATCCAATACGGACCGGACATAACCCATGCAAGCCACCACTCCGCCACACCGCCCGCCCCGGGCACGTCCCGCCCCGTGCGACAGGTGGCGGCGCGGCGCTGGTGGGTGGGTCAGGCGCGGCGTTCGATCTGGGCACGGACGCGGGGGAAGGCGGACTTGGCTTCGCTCTGGGTGTAGTCCCAGAGCATGACCATGCCGATGCTGCCGCTGTCGGCCCACGCGCACATGTAGACGCTGCCGAGGACCTCCTGGTGGCCGCACTTGGCCGCGCCGCCGAGCGAACCGGTGGACACGGAGAAGAACCCACTGAACCCGTCGTCGGCCATGTTCTGGGTCAACCACTGCATCTCGGTGGCCGGCGACTTCAGCCGGGTCGAGGTCGCCGCGTAGAAGGCGATCTTCTTCCCGGCAGCCGAGTCGGCGTCGCCATACGCCCCGGACACCCACTTGGCCTGTACGTATCGCTGCTTGAGCTCCGTGGGCACGGGACCGACGCTCTCGGGCGACTTGGCGATGCCGTCCAGGGTCGACGGCACCCGCAAGGTGATCCTCACCGGAGCCTTGGTCGGCGACATCGACGGCGAGGGCTTCGCCGAGGGCTTCGCCGAGGGCTTCGCCGACGGGGATGCGGACGGCGACGGCGAGGTGGTCGACTCGGACGGTGACGGCGCGGCCGACACCCGCGGGGTGCTCCATGCGGCCGGCTCGGTGGCGGCCGGGGTCTGCTCGTCGCCGCCGGACGAGGCGTACACGGCCGCGCCGACGCCCAGCACCGCGACCAGCGCCAGCACCGCCCACAGTGCGCGCCGGTTCCGGGCCGCCGGCGGCCCGGCCTCGACGCCGTCGCCGTCCGAGTACTGCTGCATCTGCTCGCTCCCCGCAATTCGATGTGCGCCGGGCCCGCCGGTCTGGTGATCACGAGGCGGGGTCCACCGAAGGTAGGGCACGATCGCGGACCGCGGGCACCCACGAACGGGTCGAGATCCTATTCATACGATCACTTCCGCCATCATGATCGACTGGCGATAAAGTTTCGGGAAGATGACGGGCAACCCTTGTGAGCGTTCGCCTGACGCCCTAACCTCAGATCCACGGCGCGCCCGGGATCGTCGAACACCGATCTCCGAGCAGGGTTGGGACACCGCAGCCACCCAGCGACGTGGCACCGGCGCAATGCCCGTTCACCACCGCAGGCTCCGATCCCTGCGGCAACCGTCCATCTCCGACGACGCCGCACCCTGGCCACGAATGTGAGCGCTAACAAGGAATAGTTCGCCGAAAAATCAATAAAAGCTGCTCTCCTCGCATTCAGGACCGGCGTCGGCGACGTCGGCCCCGGTGACACCTGTGCCCGCGCCCGGCAGCACCACGGGCACCCGCTCCCTCCGGAAGGACTGACAATGCCTCCGCTCCCTGACGGACCCGGCCCACGGTCACACACGCTGCGGCGCTGGTGGCGGCTCACCGCCATGACGGTGCTGTGCGCGCTCGCCGCGACCGGCCTGCACGCGTCCGCGGCCTCGGCATCGCCCGCGGTCGGCTACACCAACCCGCTGATCAACCAGCGTGCCGACGCCCAGATCCACAAGCACACGGACGGCTACTACTACTTCACCGCGACGGTGCCCGAGTACAACCGCATCATCCTGCGCCGGGCCACCACCCTGCAGGGCCTGTCGAACGCCCCGGAGACGGTGATCTGGCGCAAGCACAGCAGCGGCATCATGGGCGCGCACATCTGGGCCCCGGAGATCCACTTCATCGACGGCAAGTGGTACGTCTACTTCGCCGCCGGGGCGACCAACGACGTCTGGGCGATCCGGATGTACGTCCTGGAGGGCACGGGCGCGAACCCGCTGACCGCGAGCTGGACCGAGAAGGGCCAGATCCGCACCCCGTGGGAGACGTTCTCCCTGGACGCGTCCACCTTCGTGGCGAGCGGGGTCCGCTACCTGATCTGGGCGCAGGCCGAGCCCGGCATCGCCACGAACACCAACCTCTACATCGCGCGGCTGGCCAACCCGTGGACGATCACCGGCGCGACGACCCGCCTCACGATACCCACGCTGGCCTGGGAGACCCGCGGCTACAAGGTGGCCGAGGGACCGACCGTCATCCAGCGCAACGGCAAGCTGTTCATGACGTACTCGGCCAGCGCCACGGACGCCAACTACTGCCTGGGCATGCTCACCGCGACGGCGGGCAGCAACCTGCTCAGCGCGTCGTCGTGGACCAAGTCGCAGAACCCGGTGTTCGCCAGCAACTCCGCCACCGGGCAGTGGGGGCCGGGCCACAACTCGTTCACCGTGTCCGAGGACGGGGCCAGCGACATCCTCGTCTACCACGACCGCAACTACCGCGACATCAGCGGCGACCCGCTCAACGACCCCAACCGGCGCACCCGCCTGCAGAAGCTGTACTGGAACGCCGACGGCACCCCGAACTTCGGCATCCCGATCCCGGACGGGGCACACCCGGTGCGGCTGAAGTCGTACAACTTCCCGGACCGCTTCGTGCGCCACTGGGAGTACCGGGCCCGGATCGACACCAACGTCACCAACCTGGCCGACTCGCAGTTCCGGATCGTCACCGGCCTCAACGGCGGCGGCAGCGTCTCGCTGGAGTCGACCAACTTCCCCGGCTACTTCCTGCGCCAGCGCAGCAACGGCGAGGCGTGGGTGGACCGCAACGACGGCACGGCGGCGTTCCGCGCCGACGCGAGCTTCTACCAGCGCGCCGGACTGGCGAGTTCGTCTGCGGCGTCGTTCGAGTCGCAGACGTACTCCGGCCGCTACCTGCGGCACAGCAACTACCTGCTGTACGTGCAGGCGGTCACCGACACCGTCGGGCGCGCCGACGCCACCTTCATCCTCGAATGACCTTGGAGTAACCATGTTGCTGACCTGACCACGCACCCTCACCGGGCGGGCGCTGTCACTTGTCGTGGCAGCCCTGCTCGGCGTGTCCATGGCGGTCGTCATCCACCCGGGGCGGGCCGACGCCGCACCCGGGCCGACCTTCCGCAAGAACGGCGCGGTCAACGAGGGCGCGTTCGCGCTGCAGCGCAACGGCCGGACCTGGATCACGTACTCGGCCAGCCACTGCAACGGGCCGAACTACAAGCTCGGCATGCTCGAATACCGGGGCGGCGACCCCCTCGCGGCGTCCTCGTGGACCAAGGCAGCCAACCCGATCTTCCAGCGCAACGACGCCAACGGCGTGTACGGGCCGGGCCACCACCCGTTCTTCACCTCACCCGACGGCACCGAGACCTGGATCGCGTACCACGCCAACAGCTCCTCCTCGCAGGGCTGCGGCACCACCCGCACCACCCGCGTCCAGAAGATCTCCTGGAACTCCGATGGGACTCCCAACCTGGGCGTGCCGGTGTCGCTGTCGGCCATCCAGCCTGGACCGTCCGGGAGTCCAACGCCACCCCGGTCGAGATCCGCAACCGGCACAGCAACCTCTGCCTGGACGACTACAACCGGGGCACCACGCCCGGCGCGGAAGTGCGCCAGTGGACCTGCCTCAACAACAACGCCCAGCACTGGCGTATCTCCTGACACGGCCGGCGCCGACGCGCCCCCGCGCCGGCGCCCGCCGCACGCAGGTCACCGGGCGCAGGAGACCCCGGTCAACCACACCGGCGAGTAGCACTCCGCGAACGACCACTTCCGATCCGAGAAGCCGTCGTCCGTGCTGTCGGTGTACACCTCCAGCCCGCCTTGCGGCGTCACCCGGTAGTACTCGCGAACAGGGTCACCCTCGATGGTCGGGAAAGTCACCTTCAGCTCCGCGCTGTCGCCATTCCGGAGAGCGCGCTCCAGGCAGGCGATCTCCTGCACCGCTTTCTGCCGCATCTCCTCACCCAGCCCCAAGCTCACCTCGCCACAGCTGGGAAACTCCGTCCTGGACGCCCAACGGTCCTCGACCGGATCACCGAACAAGCCGCAGCCCGCGGTGAACAACGAGGCCGCTGCCACCGCGACGAGCCACAGGCGAACCGAACGGGCTGCTACGCGGCGACGATGAGCGCCGCTCCGACCTACCATGGCGTGCCCCCTTCCCTACTGGTTCAACGCGGCCGGGTGAACGGCCGGTTCCCTGCGGGCAGGTAACAGCTCCGTTCCGGAACGGACGGTGCACCGCGGCAGGTCAGGGCGTGCTGCGGGCGAGCTGCATGAGGAACTCGGCGTTGCTGCCCGTCTTGCGCAGCCGGTCGACGAGCTGTTCGCCGGTCTGCTGGCTGTCCATGGTGTGCAGGGCGCGGCGCAGCCGGCGGACCAGTTCCAGCTCCTGCGGGTTGACCAGCAGCTCCTCACGGCGGGTGCTGGAGGAGTCGACGTCCACGGCCGGGAAGACGCGCCGGTCGGCGAGCCCGCGCAGCAGCCGCAGCTCGGCGTTGCCGGTGCTCTTGAACTCCTCGAAGATGACGGTGTCGCCGAGCGAGCCGGTCTCCACCAGCGCGGTGGCGATGACGGTCAGCGAGCCGCCGCCCTCGATGGTGCGGGCCGCTCCCAGGAAACGCTTGGGCGCGTGCAGGGCGCCGGCCTCGATGCCGCCCGACATGATGCGGCCGTTGGACGGCGCGGCGAGGTTGTAGGCGCGGCCCAGCCGGGTGATGGAGTCGAGCAGCACGACGACGTCGCGGCCCTGCTCGACCAGGCGTTTGGCGCGTTCGATGGCCAGTTCGGCGACCGCGATGTGGTCGGCCGGCGGCCGGTCGAACGTCGAGGAGACGACCTCGCCGCGTACGGTGCGGCGCATGTCGGTGACCTCCTCCGGGCGCTCGTCGATGAGGATCGCCATGACGTGCGCGTCGGGATGGTTGACGGCGAGCGCGTGCGCGATCGCTTGCAGCACCATGGTCTTGCCCGCTTTGGGCGGCGACACGACCAGGGCCCGCTGGCCCTTGCCGATCGGGGTGAGCAGGTCGATCACCCGGGTGGTCAGGATGTCCGGAGTGGTCTCCAGACGCATACGCTCCCGCGGGTAGATCGGCGTCAGCGCGTAGAAGTCGGGCCGCTCGCGCACCTGCTCGGCGGGCTCGCCGTTGACGGTGTCGATCGTGGTGACCGTGGGCCGCTGGGCGCGGCGCGCGTCGGCGCGCTCGCCGGTGCCGGGCCGCCGGCCGGCGGCGGGCTGGGCGGCGGTGCCGGTGACGAGGTCGCCGCGGCGCAGGCCGAGGCGCTGGACCAGGCCCGGCGGCAGGTACGGGTCACCTGGGTCGGGCAGGTAGCCGGCCAGCCGGACGAAGCAGTGCTTGTCGCGGACGTCTACGACGCCGCTGACGGCCGTCGTCGGAGCTTCGGCGCCAGGCTCGGCGGCATCGTGCTCGATGTGGTCCCGCACGTTCGCGCGAGGGCGGGCCGTCGTGCGGCGCCGCCGGGTGGAGGTGGCTGGTCCCGTCGCACCGTTCGCGGCGGCGGGGCTCGCTACGGCGGAGGGCCGCAGGTCGAGATCGGTCATGGGTACTCCTCGGAGACGGTGCGCCAGGGCACGGCAGTGCTGGGCGCGATGGGCACCGTGCGCCTGCCATATCTGCCGGGCTGCGGTTCCGGAGTGGTCCGGAGGGCTCAGCGGGTGACGCGGCGGTGCGGTGGGAGCCGTTCCCGGCGGACGCGAAGAGCGTGGCCGGTTCTCGGGGAAAGGCATCCTCGGGGCGGGAAATCCACGCCTGCATCGAGAGATGCTTGATCAAAGGTACCCCACCGGGGGCGGCCGGGGCAACCGGCACGCCGGTATGGCCACGACCCGGGCGCGTCCCCAGGAGAGTGATTGAGTCTTGGACCCCGACAGCACAGGCTGTCGACTATGGATCTCGACCACCATGCCGTCTACCGGCACCTTGCGCTCCGCGAGTTCGCCGCGGACGTGCGCATCGGGCTGAACCTGGCGTTCTACCGGACGTTCGCGGTCCCGGCGGCCGCTCGGCTGCTGCTGGACACGGGCGAGATGACCGAGCGCTCCGCGAAACGCACCGACGACACCGGCCTGATGATGTACGAGGTGATCGCCCACGGACCCGCCCACCCGCGCGGCAGGCAGGTCATCTCCGCGCTCAACCGCATCCACCGGGTGTACGACATCACTCCCGACGAGTACCGGTACACGCTGGGCACGTTCATCTTCATCCCGACCCGCTGGATCGACCGGTACGGCCCGCGCCGCCTCACCGCCGACGAACGCACCGCCACCTGGCATTTCTGGATCGAGGTCGGCAACCTCATGAACATCCGCGACGTTCCGGCGACGTGGGCGGAGTTCGAGCAGTGGTTCAACGCCTACGAGCGCGACAACTTCGCCTACGACGCCGCCGCGACCAGGTTGATGGACGCCACCCGGGACCTGCTGGCCACCCGCTTTCCGAAGGCGCTGCGCCACTGGGCGGGCGCGGCCGGCGACGCGCTGCTCGACGACGACGTCCGTCAGGCGCTAGGCGTGCCGAAGCCGAACCTGACCACTCGCGCCGTCGTGCACGGCGCGCTCCGGCTCAGCGCACTCAAGCGCCGCCTGCGACCGGCGACGAAGGACGTCTTCACGCCCGGCCAGCCCAGCCGCCACTACCCCGACGGGTACACGGTCGAGCAGCTCGGACCCGATCCTGTCCAGCCCGTGGCCCGGCGCTGACGATCAGCCGAGGGAGCCCCGCCACGTGGTGACAGGGCTCCCTCGCGAACGCCGTCAGGACGGCATCTTGTAGGTCAGCAGGTCCACCGGATTGATCTTCGGCGGCGGATCGAACAGGTCAGCACGGGCCTCCAGCCCCTGCCGCACCTTTCCGGCCAGGTGGAACTGGCGGTCGTCCTCGTTGTCGAAGGCGTCGAAGATGCGGAACGAGGTCGGCCCGACCTGGAAGGCGTACCAGACGATGGTGCCGGGTTCCGCGTCCACCAGTGCCTTGGCCTGCCGCAGGAACTCCGCGACCTCGCCCTCCTTGCCGGGCTTGGCCTCGATCTCGACGAGAAAACCCAAGGTGAGCACGCCTGCTCCCTCCCTGCGGACGGCGGCGATCAGCCCTTGAGGAACGCCAGCAGGTCGGCGTTGAACTCGTCCTGGTTGGTGGCGAACAGGCCGTGCGGCGCTCCCGGGTACACCTTGAAGGTGTTGTTGGGAATGATCTTGGACGACTTCTGGCCTGACGCGATGATCGGCACGATCTGGTCGTCGTCACCCTGGATGATCAGCACCGGGACGTCGATCTTCTTGCAGTCCTCGGTGAGGTCGGTCTCCGAGAAGGCCTTGATGCAGTCGTAGGCGGCCTTGAAGCCCACGGTCATGCCCATGAGCCAGAACGAGTCGCGCAGACCCTGGCTGACCTTGTTGCCCTCGCGGTTGCCGCCGTAGAACGGCGCGCTCAGGTCCTTCCAGAACTGCGACCGGTCGCGCTCGACGCCTTCGCGCAGGCCGTCGAAGACGCTGCGGGGCAGGCCCTCGGGGTTGGCGTCGGTCTGCAGCATCAGCGGCGGGATGGCGCCGACCAGCACCGCCTTGGAGACGCGGTCGGTGCCGTGCCGGCCCATGTAGCGCACGACCTCGCCGCCGCCGGTCGAGTGGCCGACGAGGACGACGTCGCGCAGGTCGAGCTTCTCGATCACCGCGGCCAGGTCGTCGGCGTACGTGTTGAGGTCGTTGCCCTCCCACGGCTGGCTGGAGCGGCCGTGGCCGCGCCGGTCGTGCGCGATGCCGCGGAAGCCGTTGGAGACGACGTACCACATCTGGTCGTCCCAGGCGTCGGCGGTGAGCGGCCAGCCGTGGCTGAAGACGACGGGCTGGCCTGTACCCCAGTCCTTGTAGAAGATCTGGGTTCCGTCCTTGGTGGTGACCATACCGGTGCTCATGTGGCGACTCCCTGCAGGCGAATGTGGCAGTGCGTACGTCGCGGCACACCGTCGGGCCGACCCTCCGAAGCTAGCATCACGGGCTTGTCCGACTTGTCGGTTCAGAGATGAAACAACCTACCGGCAGTTCTGCCACTTTTCATGGGTTTTCACACCATTTTTGCTCCCTCTGACGCGCCACGGACCACGCGCCCTCCAGGAGGTAGTCCGTTCGGCCAGTCATTTTTTCTCATATTCGGGCATTTGTCTTGTATGCCCGTAGCCCGCTCGGCAAACCATTGAAAGTCTAGCGGATTAGTGGGATATTCGCTTCGTGGTCGTTCCGGATCACGTCTGCGGCGGGCACCCGCCGGAGGTCGTGGCATCGGAGCCCGACGTCGCACGTGCCGATCGACCATGCGCCACCACAGAACTGCACCCCAAACATTGATGACTACCGATCACGCCGAGCTCTCGGCGTTGTTCGGTGTGCGCATTTGCGCTCGAGGAGGACAGGTTCCGCATGAAGAACCGGATCAGAGCAGCCGCCGTACTCGCCGCCACCGCCGTCCTGGCGCTGTCGGCCTGCGGCGGGGGCGACAGCGGCACCACGGGATCCAGCACCACGCTGAACATCGTCGGCTTCGCGGTGCCGGAGGCGGCGAACAAGGCGATCGCGGCCGAGTGGAACAAGACCGAGGCAGGCAAGGGCGTCAAGTTCCAGACGTCGTACGGCGCGTCCGGCGACCAGAGCCGCGCGGTCGTGGCCGGACTCAAGGCCGACTACGTGCACTTCTCGGTCTCCAGCGACGTCACCCGCCTGGTCGACGCGAACCTGGTCGCCAAGGACTGGAACGCCGGCCCGAACAAGGGCATCGTGTCCTCCTCGATCGTGGTGCTCGCGGTGCGCGAGGGCAACCCGAAGGGCATCAAGGGCTGGGACGACCTGATCAAGCCGGGCGTCCAGATCGTCACCCCGAACCCCGCCTCCTCGGGTGCCGCCCGGTGGAACGCGCTCGCCGCGTGGGGCCACATCACCGCCAACGGCGGCACCGACGCACAGGCCACCGAGTTCCTGACCAAGCTGTTCGCCAACGTCGTCGCCCTGCCCGGCAGCGGCCGCGACGCGACCACCAGCTTCCTCGGCGGCACCGGCGACGTGCTGCTGGCCTACGAGAACGAGGCCATCCTGGCCACCCAGGCGGGCGAGAAGTTCGACTGGGTCGTGCCGGCCACCACCATCCTGATCGAGAACCCGGGCGCGATCCTCACCAACGCCGACCCCAAGGCCAAGGACTGGCTGAACTTCGTGCTCAGCAAGGACGGCCAGCGCCAGTTCGCGCTCAAGGGCTTCCGCCCGATCATCGAGGGCGTGGACACCACCGGCATCGAGGGAGCCAAGGATCCGGCCAACCCGTTCCCCGCGCCGGAGAAGCTGCTCACCGTGTCGAAGGACTTCGAGAGCTGGTCGGCTCTGTCGAAGAAGTTCTTCGACGAGAAGGAGGGCATCATCGTCAAGGTCATCGCAGCCTCGGGCAAGGCTAAGTGACCTCGACCGCGCTCTCCCCGGACCGGCCGGCGACCTCTCGCCGGCCGGTCCGGGCCGGCCGCCCGCTGACCCGAGTCTCCGGACTCGGGCTCGGCGTGGCGATGATGTGGTTCAGCCTGCTCGTGCTCATCCCGCTCGCCGCCGTGGTGGTCACCGCGTCGACGGGCGGGTGGAGCGCGTTCTGGCAGGCGGTGACCAACGAGCAGACCGCCGCGGCGATCGAGCTCACCGTTGGCACCGCGTTCGCCGTGACGCTGGTGAACATCGTCATGGGGACCATGATCGCGTGGGTGCTGGTCCGGGACCGGTTCTTCGGCAAGCGCGCCCTGGAGATCCTGATCGACATCCCGTTCGCGCTGCCGACCATCGTCGCCGGCCTGGTCCTGCTGTCGCTGTACGGCAAGACCAGCCCGCTCGGCATCGACATCGCCAACACCCGTCCCGCCGTCTTCCTCGCCTTCCTGTTCGTCACCCTGCCGTTCGTGGTCCGCACGGTGCAGCCGGTGCTGGCCGAACTGGAGCGCGACGTGGAGGAGGCGGCGATGTCGCTGGGCGCGAGCCGGTTCACGGTGTTCCGGCGGATCATCCTGCCCAGCCTGACGCCGGCGATCGCCGCGGGCGCCGCGCTGTCGTTCGCCCGCGGGGTCAGCGAGTACGGCTCACTGGTGCTGCTGTCGGGCAACCTGCCGATGAAGACGGAGGTCACCTCGGTGCGCATCCTCAGCAGCATCGAGAACGACAACCTGGACAGCGCCGCGGCGGTCGCCACGATCCTGCTGGCCATCTCGTTCGCGGTCATCGTGCTGCTCGACGTCATCCAGCGCGGGATGGTGCGCCGTGGCTAGCCACCCCAGCACCCGCACCCGGCGCGGCCCGGTCACCTACCTGGTCCGCCTGCTCGTGATCGCCTACCTGTTCCTGCTCGTGGCGTGGCCGGTGTACCTGGTCGGCAAGAACACCTTCGCCGACGGCATGGACAACATCAACGGCATCCTCGAAGATCCCGACATCGTGCACGCGATCAGCCTGACCGTGCAGGTCGCGATCATCGCGGTGATCATCAACACGCTGTTCGGCGTGGGCATCTCGCTGCTGCTCGTCCGGTACGACTTCCCGGGCAAGCGGCTGCTCAGCGCGCTGCTGGACATGCCGCTGTCGGTGTCGCCGATCGTCGTCGGCCTGGCCCTGGTGCTGGTCTACGGCGGGCGCACCGGCTGGTTCGGCCCCGGCCTGGAGAGCATGGGCTTCCAGGTCATCTTCGCCACCCCCGGCATCGTGCTGGCCACGGTGTTCGTCGCGCTGCCGCTGGTGATCCGCGAAGTGGTGCCCGTGCTGGAGGAGGTCGGCGAGGAGCAGGAGCAGGCCGCCCGCAGCCTGGGCGCGAACGCGTGGCAGACGTTCCGGCGGATCACCCTGCCGTCGATCAAGTGGGGCGTCATCTACGGCGTCGTGCTGAGCCTGGCCCGGTCACTGGGCGAGTTCGGCGCGGTCAAGGTCGTGTCCGGCAACGTGCTCGGCGAGACCCGCACCGCCACCCTGGTCGTCGAGGAGAAGTACCTCAACTTCGACAAGGGCGGCGCGTACGCCACCGCGTTCCTGCTCGCCCTCGTGGCGGTGGCCTGCATCATCATCGTCTCAGTCATTCGGCCGAAGGAAGACCGTTGAGTATCGAGATCGTCAACGTCGCCAAACGTTTCGGAGACTTCGTCGCTCTCGACAACGTCTCCGTCAGCATCCCGTCCGGGCAGCTCACCGCGCTGCTCGGCCCGTCCGGTGGCGGCAAGTCGACGCTGCTGCGCATCATCGCCGGGCTGGAGACGGCCGACAGCGGCCGCATCGAGATCGAAGGTGTGGACGCGACGAAGCTGTCGCCGCAGAAGCGCAACGTCGGTTTCGTGTTCCAGCACTACGCCGCCTTCAAGCACCTGTCGGTCGCCCGCAATGTCGCGTTCGGACTGGAGATCCGCAAGCGGCCCAGGGACGAGATCCGCGAGCGGGTCGACGAGCTGCTCAAGCTCGTGCACCTGGCGCAGTTCGCGGACCGGCTGCCCTCCCAGCTGTCCGGCGGGCAGCGCCAGCGCATGGCCCTGGCCCGCGCGCTGGCGGTGCAGCCGACCGTGCTGCTGCTCGACGAGCCGTTCGGCGCGCT
Source organism: Catellatospora aurea (assembly GCF_042663325.1). Classification (NCBI taxonomy): domain Bacteria; kingdom Bacillati; phylum Actinomycetota; class Actinomycetes; order Micromonosporales; family Micromonosporaceae; genus Catellatospora; species Catellatospora aurea. The sequence continues at coordinate 148,923 of NZ_JBHTAC010000003.1, read as the reverse complement.
CGACGCCAAGGTGCGCAAGGAACTGCGTGACTGGTTGCGCCGCCTGCACGACGAGGTCCACGTGACGACCGTGTTCGTCACGCACGACCAGGAGGAGGCGCTGGAGGTCGCCGACGAGATCGTGGTCATCAACGAGGGCCGCGTGGAACAGATCGGCTCGCCCGACGAGCTCTACGACACCCCCGCCAACGACTTCGTCATGCGCTTCCTCGGCCCGGTCACCGAGCTGGGCGACCGGCTGGTCCGGCCGCACGACCTGCAACTGCTCACCGGCGGCGGTGAGCCGGACGCCGTCGCGGGCCGCATCACGCGGATCACCCGCGTCGGCTTCGAGATCAGGGTGGAGGTCGCCGTGGCCGGGCAACCGGTCATCGTCACCCTCACCCGCAACGAGTTCCTGTCCCTGGGCGTGGAGCTCGGGTCGGAGGTGCAGGTCCGGATCGCCCCCGAGATCGCCCCGGTCCGGTTGCTCGACGCCGTCTGAGCCGACGGAAGCACCTCCGGGCGTGGCGAACGCCGATCCGGCCACCGCCCGCCCGGAGGCTCCTTTCTGCACAGACCTCGCCCGCCCCGTCACGGCCGGTGTCCGCCGGTGCCGCCGCCGGCCCGGTCGTGATCGGGGCTCGCCGCGGCGAGCGCCCGGTCGGCATCGAGCAGCCGGTCGAGGGTGGTGCTGTCAAGCAGGTCGCTGGTGAACGTGTGGACCGAACGCCAGAGGCCGGCCAGTGCCGTGGCCGCGCCCGTGTACGTGATGGTGTGCGGCGGACGGCCCCGCACGCTGGCCAGCGCTCCGCTGACTGCTCGCATGATGTCGCCGACGCTGATCTGCGCGATCGGCCGGGCCAGGCTGAAGCCGCCGTCGGTGCCGGGGCGGCTGCTCAGCAACTCCGCGCGGCGCAGGTCGGCAAGGATCGACGGCAAGTAGCTGACGGGGATGCCCTGCATGGCAGCCAGATCGCTGGTCTTCACCGGACCGCCGCCGGCCGCGGCGATGGCCAGCATGGCCTGCACCGCATAGTCGTGTCGCGCTGAAATGTGCACGGCCCCATGGATTCCTGCTCGTGACGGCGCGACCGGCAGCAGGCGCGCGTTGCATGCGTGTCCGCATATTCCTATAACTTCGATAGATAATATAGGCGTTACGCGTACGGGGCAATGGCGGTCACGTTCCGATCTCGACGGCGGCCGCCGTCACCGACCGGCGGTGTCCTTCGGCTTCGGCGCCGCCCGCAGGTGGGCACGCTCGCCCTGGGTGCCGAACAGGCTGAGGAACTCGACCGGCTCCGGGCCGGCCGCGCCGAACCAGTGCGGCACCCGGGTGTCGAACTCGGCCGCCTCCCCCGGCGACAGCACCAGGTCGTGCTCGCCGAGGACCATGCGCAGCCGGCCGTTGAGGACGTACAGCCACTCGTAGCCCTCGTGGGTCTTCAGCTCCGGATGGCGGCGGCGGCTCTCCGCGGGAATCACCAGCTTGTAGGCCTGGATCCCGCCCGCGCGGCGGGTCAGCGGCAGCATGATCATCCCGTGCCGGGTCACCGGGCGCAGGTGGATGCGCGGGTCGCCGGTCGGCGGGGCGTCGACCAGCTCGTCGAGCGTGACCCCGTGCGCGCGGGCCAGCGGGAGCAGCAGCTCCAGCGTGGGCCGCCGGGAGCCCGACTCCAGCCGGGACAGCGTGCTCATCGAGATCCCGGTCGCCGTCGACAGGTCGGCCAGCGTGGTCTCCCGCTGCTGGCGCAGCGCGCGCAGCCGCGGCCCGACCGCGCCGAGGGCTTGATCAAGGTCGTCGTCCATGCCCCCACTTTGCCAGATCGGCAACAGGATTTGCGAACGCAGCCGATCGTCTCGCATGGTTGTCACCTGGCCACGGCCCATCCGTGACCACGCACGGGCAGCGCGAAAGGGACCGGCATGACCGAGGAGTTCAGCAAGGCGTACTGGGAAGACCACTACCAGGGCCGTGCCACGGGCCACGGCCATGCCGGTGAGCACGGCCACGCCGCAGGTCACGGCCACGCCGCAAGCCACGGCCACGGGCACGGCGCAGACCATGGGCACGCTGCGGGTGGCAAACCGACGAACCCGCAACTGGTCGCGGAGATCGCGGGCCTGACGCCCGGCACGGCGCTGGACGCCGGGTGCGGCGAGGGAGCCGAGGCGATCTGGCTCGCCACCCAGGGCTGGCAGGTCACGGCGGTCGACATCGCCGACAGCGCACTGCGCCGGGCGCGCTCACACGCGCAGGACACCGATGGGGCGGTCGCCGAGCGGATCGACTGGCTGCGGGCCGACCTGTCCGACTGGACGCCGCCCGCGGAGCGGTTCGACCTGGTCTGCTCCCTCTACGTCCACCCGACGTCGTCCCGCGAGTCCCTGGCGGCCCGGCTCGCGGCGGCGGTCGCACCCGGCGGCACCCTGCTGATCGTCGGCCATCATCCGTCGGACCCGCGGCCCGGCATCTCCCCCGCCGCCGTCCGCGACGTGCACTTCACCGCCGACGAGGTCGCAGCCGGCCTGGACCCCGACCACTGGGAGATCGTCGTCGCCGAGTCCCGCCAGCGCCCGGCAACCGGACCCGACGGCCACGAGCACACCTTCCACGACACCGTCCTACGCGCCCGCAAGCTCCACTGACGCCCTCCCCACCTGCCGCAACTCTTAAGAACGTGCGGCCTCACGAGGCGTTCAAGGCCGCGCCTCAAGCGTTGCGACAGGCTGGGGGCATCGGAGGCCGGTCAGGCGTTCTCGGCGAGTCGGCTGAGGTCGCGCAGCAGGTCGACGGCCTCGGCGCGGTGGGGCAGCGTCGGCGGCAGCTCGCGGTCGGCGCGGTCGACCAGCTCTGTCCTGATCCGGCGCAGCACCTCGGCGCGGGCCGCCGGGGACAGGTCGTCCAGGCCCAGCCAGCCGAGGTTGTCGTCGACGATCTCCCGCAGCGACGCGACCGCGGCGTCGTCGTCGAGGTCCTCCGCCAGGGCCTCGACGGCCCACTCGAACAGCCAGCCGGCCGCCGACCAGCGCTTGTCGGGGGCGACCGCGATCGTTCCGGACATCAGTTGCCTACCAGGAATGCTCGGGGCGCGAGGCCGTTGTCGGTGATGAACTTCTGTACCTTAGCGATCTGATCGGGCGTGAACTGGGAGACGTCGACGGGCACGTAATCGGCCTTGGCCAGGTGGTCGACGATCCTGGTCTGCAGGTTGGGCCACTGCTGGTCGAAGTGCCGGGACGGGAAGTTGCCCACCGCGTCGTAGGTCTTGCCGGTGGCGCTGTCCACCCAGTCCACTTTCGGATCGGTGGAACGGCTCAGCTCCACCCCGGTGGCGTCCTCGACGCGCAGCGCGGTCTCGCCCTCCGCCGCGCGATACCGTCCCGTCGCCGGGTCCATGCCGAGTTCGCGCTGGTGGGCGTCGCGCGCCGCCTCCGCCGCACGCTCGGCCTCCCGGGCACGTTCGGCCTCCCGGGCCGCCTCCGCGGCGCGCTCCGCCTCCCGGGCGGCCTCGGCCGCACGCTCTGCCTCCCGGGCCGCCTCCGCTGCGCGTTCGACCTCGCGGGCCGCTTCGGCGGCGCGTTCGGCGTCGCGGGCGGCTTCGGCAGCGTCTGCGGCCCGGTCCACGGCCCGCCCGAGGTCGGCGACGTCGTCGATGGCCCGGGCGCCCTTGGAGATGCCGGCGGCGACCCCGGCGATCCCGCCGACCACGGGCACGATGCCGAGCAGGCGCTCCCACCAGGCCAGCTCCTGGCCGGTGATGAGGTCCTTGCCGGTGATCGCCTCGATGACGCCCTTGACCGTGCCGACCACGGGGACGAAGTCGAGCCCGATGCTGAGCAGCACGCCGAACAGCACGGACAGGCCGACCAGGGCGGCCAGCGCCGCCCGCGCGGTGTAGTAGCAGTCGGACATGCTGCCGCAGTTGTCGGCGTACGCCGCGCCGGGCAGCAGCAGCACCGCAGCGCCCGCACCGAGCGCGGCGCCGGCCAGCACCCGTGTCGTCGTTCTCATTTCGGCTCCTCGGTGCCGGGCGCGGCGGCAGGCGTCGGCGGCGCGGGCGGCGCCTCCCGGACGTGCGGGCTGAGCAGGGTCATCAGCACCGCCGACACGATCGCCAGCAGCAGGAACGGGAAGAAGCTGGTCTGGTCCAGGAACATCGGCACGACGACCGCGCCGAGCAGGTACACCGGGATCATCACGACGATCAGGCGGATGATCCGGGGGATCTTGGCGATGAAGCGGGCGTACGCCCCGAAGTCGAGCGGCAGCAGCGGGCTGGCGATGACCTGCGCGACGAACAGCACGAGGAACGTGAGCCCGGCCTGCCAGTAGGCGGCGTACAGGCCGGACAGCAGCGCGGTGAGGATCGCCGCGCGGATCAGCAGCCGCAGCACCAGCGGGATGCGGCCGGCCAGCGGCTGCACCGGGACGTCGGTGCGGAACCGGTCCTCCAGCTGCGTCATCCGGTCGGGGCCGCCGCCCTTGCCGATCGGGTTCGCCAGCACCGCCTGCGCGGCGGCCCGGCCGATGGTGGCCGCGACCGCGAGGAACACGATCCAGCCGCCGCTCTCCTGCGTCGTCGACATCGCCTCGACGGTCGGGCGGGCCCCGGCCCAGACGAACACGGGCCGCACCAGCAGCGGCGCCGACTGGGTCCACACCCAGACCAGCAGCCCCGAGATGACCACGAGCGCGCCGAGGCCGACCATCGCCCGCACCGCTCTCGGGACGCTCGGCGGCAGCAGGAACTCGGCGGCGAACGACTTCGCGGCGATGGGCACGCCGACCGCCAGCATCGCGAACAGCGCGTAGGTGAGCAGTTGAGAGCCGTACTGTGCGGGGATGCCGAGCAGGGTGTCGGTGCGCCAGGTCTCCCACTGCGGGTGCGCGCCCAGCGCCAGGTCGCCGAGGGCGAACCCGAGGGTCAGGTAGGAGCCGAGCGCGCCGCTGACCGCGCCGACGAGCGCGATGAGCAGCAGCAGCCAGAGCGCCTCGGTGAAGACGTACTCGAAACCGGGGTGGAGCACGCCCACGACCAGACCGGTCAGGAACACGGCGGGCACCGTGACGAGGCCGACGACCGGGCGGGCGGCGAGGTAGAGGCCGTCGACGGTGGACATCGCCAGGCCGGCCGACAGCTTGCGCAGGGTCAGCGGCACACCGACCCAGATGCCGTCAGCGAGCCGGGTCAGCGGATCGGGCGGGCTCGTCGGCCCCGGAATCGCCGTCATCTTCCCTCCATCGGGAACTGCCGAGCAGGTGTTTGGCGAGCCAGCCGAGCACGACGCCGTACACGAGGTGGCCGGTGATGCTGACCGACAGGAACTCGTCGAGCGCCTTGAGCCCGAGCCAGCCCGGGTAGACCGAGACCATGAAGGTCTCCAGGACCAGCGCCCAGACGATGGCGGGCCAGATGCCGCGTCGTCCGAACGCGACCGTGTACGCGACTCCGAACGCGATGCCGTTGCACAGGTGGAACGCGACGCCGAGCAGGAACACCCAGGTGGCGTCCTGATCCGTCTCGGCCAGGGCCAGCCCGAACAGCCGCCACGCCTCGAACGGGCGCAGCCGCAGCCCGGCGAACTCCACCAAGGCGATCCGGACCGCGTCGTAGGCCAGCGTCGCGGCGAACCCGGCGACCGCGCCGACCGCCATCCGGCGCAGCACCTTGGCTCTGCGCTCGGCGGGCAGCCGCCGGATGACGACGGTCGCCACGGTGGCCGCGGCGAGACCGAGCGCGAGGAAGGTCCAGCGCAGGGAGACGCCCGACAGGATGTACACCAGCAGGGCCGCGCCGCTGGCCAGGAAGACCGCGGCGACCGTCCACTCTGGCCGGAGCCGGGGTCCGCGATCAGCCACGCCGATACGTTAGGAACTCACGACCATCAGTGGGGCGCAGTGTCAGCGAGCCGACAGCAGGCTCCCGGCAGGCGGCCAGGGCGGAGTTAAGCAGGTGCCCTTCCGCTACGCATACCGATAAGAAGGTGCCCTTCCTTCGTGGGGGTCAGGGTGGGGGCATCGTGGAGAGCAGTTCGGCGGCGGCGGTCAGGAGTTGGTTGGCGCGGACGGCGAGTGTGGTGGCGAGGCCGTGGGCGGTGCCGCCGGCGGTTTCGGCCAGTGCGCGCAGCGCGGTCAGGTCGTGGTCGAGTCGGGCGAGCGCGCCGGCCAGGTCGGCCGCGGCTGCGCCGTGCAGGTGGGCGGCGATGTCGTCGAGGGCCATGCCGCTGGACTCCAGCCGCTGCACGGTGGCGATCTGCTCGACCGTCGCCGGGTCGTACAGCCGGAAGCCGCCGGTGGTGCGCGAGGCGGGGGTGATCAGGCCGAGGTTGGTGTAGAAGTCGACGGTCCGGTTGCTCACGCCCGCGGCCGAGGCCAGCTCGCCGATCCGCATCAGCGCCATGAGCAGCCCCTTTCCAGCAACCGTACAGTTTCACGTGTTAGTGTCGCTCCCGTGGCTGATCCTACCGCCGCCCGCCGCGAACGGCACCGGTCCAGACCAGGGCCGACAGCGCCGCGGCCGAGCCGAGGAGCACTGGCACCGCCGTGCTGATCCTCGCGGACCTGGACTTCACCATCGGCGCGCCTGCCCGCCCCCGCTCTTGCCGCGCACCGCGGCGACGCCGCCCGCACACCACCGCCGCGGCTGAGGCCGGGGCGGAGTTCCACAGGAGAGGAAACCCATGGTCTTCAAGAAACTGCTCGCCGGGCTCGGACTGGGCGGCGTCGAGGTGGACACCGTGCTGTCGCCGCAGACCACGGTCCCGGGCGGTCAGCTGAGCGGCCAGGTGAACCTGCGCGCCAAGTCCGACACCGACATCACCGCGATCTCGCTGCTGCTCACCGCGACCGGACCGGCCGGCGAGCTGGAACTGGCCCGCTACCAGGTGGCGCAGCACCTGCGCCTGCCCTCGGGCAGCACCCAGGCCGTGCCGTTCACGGTGCCGGTCCCGGTGCACGCGCCGTTCACCGCGCTGTACGGCCAGGCCCTGCCGGGTCTCGGCGTCGGGGTGCGCACCGAGGTGTCGGTCGCCTCGGGCAGTGCCAAGGGCGACTTCGACCCCGCGCGTATCGACGCGGCGCCGGTCCAGCAGCACATCATGGACGCGCTCGGCACGATCGGCTGCCGGTTCGTCCGCAGTGAGCTGCGCCCCGGTGGGGTGCCCGGCCTGCCTGTGCCCGCCGCGCAGGCGATCACCTGCTACGCCCCGCTGCCCGAGGGCGGCCAGCACGGCCCGCACATCCCGCTGCTCACCTTCACCATCGCCGCGGCCGGCGACGGTCTCGTGGTGCTGGCGGAGCTGACCGGCCGGTTCGGCGCGCCGGACCGCCACGACCTGTCGGCCGCCGACCTGGCGCGGCTCGCCGAGACGGAAGGCGGCTGGATCGCCGAGGTCGACCGTTGGCTGACCAATGCCCTCGACAAGCTCGGCTCCCCCGCGCAGGCCGCCCCGGGCGCGTTCCTGCAGTCGCCCGCCCCGGCCCAGCCCGGCTACGGGCAGCCCGGGTACGGGCAGCCCGGGTACGGCCAGCCGGGCTACGGCCACGGCCGGCCCGGGTACGCCTACGGCGGGCACGGTGGACACCACGGCGGCTACAAGTACGGCGGCTACCGGGGCAAGCCGAGCATGGCCGGTGCGATGGCGGCCGGGGTCGGCGGTGCGGCGCTGGGCTTCCTCGGCGGCATGGTGATCGGCGACATGATCGGCGACGCGATGGCTCCCGACCTGGGTGAGGCCGCGTCGGCGGCCAGCCTGGACCCGGGTGTGGCCGACGCCGGTCTCGACGACTTCGGCGGCGGGGACTTCGGAGGCGACTTCGGAGACTTCTGACCGCCGATCGCGGGTGGTGCGGGCCTGTCCTAGCCGGAGGCCCGCACCACCCACCCCCGACCAACCCCGCCCGTAGACGAAGGAGACCCTGCGTGAAGTCCTCTAACCCGGTGCTCGGGCGGATCACCGCCGCCGCGCAGCAGCCGACCTACAGCGTGCCCGGCGGCCAGCCCTACAGCTACGGCGGCCAGACCTACGAGCAGCCCGCCGGCGGCTACGGCTACCCCGAGACCGTCCAGCACTCCCGCGACGTCATGACGATCGACGACGTCGTGGTCAAGACCGTGTCCCTGATCGGTGCGGCGGTGGCCGCGGCCGCCGCCACCTGGATCCTGGTCCCGCCGCAGTCGCTGGGCGTGGTGTGGATCGGCGCGATGCTGATCGGGCTGGTGCTGGGCCTGGTCATCTCGTTCGCCCAGATCACCAACCCGGTCATCCTGTTCAGCTACGCGATCGTCGAGGGCGTGTTCCTCGGCGCAGTGTCCAAGGCGTTCGAGACCCGCTGGAACGGCATCGTCCTGCAGGCGGTCATCGCGACCCTGGGCGTCTTCTTCATCATGGCCGCGCTGTACCGGGCCCGGATCGTCCGGGCGACGCCGAAGTTCATGAAGGTCGTGATCGGGGCCGCGGCCGGGCTGGCCGTGGTCATGCTGGTCAACTTCGTCATCAGCATGTTCACCGGCTCGGCCGGTCCGCTGCGCGACGGCGGCGGCATCGCGATCATCTTCTCGCTGGTCTGCATCGTGGTGGCGGCGCTGATGTTCGTGGTCAGCTTCCAGCAGATCGAGGACGGCATCGCCGCCGGGCTGCCGCGCAAGTACGGCTGGCTCGGCGCGTTCGGCATCCTCGTCGAACTCGTCTGGCTCTACCTGGAGATCCTCCGACTGATCTCGTACTTCCAGGAAGACTGACGCAGCGACCAGGCGGCCCGGGCTCTCCCCAGCCCGGGCCGCCGCACGCGGGCACCCGTGCGGATTGCCCGCAATGACCGGATACTGCGGCCGCCGCGCGCCGATACTGATCGTTGGACCAGGTCGGGCCTGCGAAGATCGCGGAACGGGGAGAGCCATGCGAGCCACCTTGATCTACGGTGCCGGTGACATCAGGGTCGAGGACGTGCCCGACCCGGTGCTGCACGAACCCACCGACGCTCTGGTACGCGTACTGCGGTCCTGCATCTGCGGCAGCGACCTGTGGCCGTACGGGTCGCGGCCCGCCAGCGAGCAGGGCGACCGCATCGGCCACGAGTTCCTCGGCGTCGTCGAGGACACCGGCGCGGACGTCTCCGGGCTGAAGGCGGGCGACGTCGTGGTCGCGCCGTTCGTCTGGGCGGACAACACCTGCGACTTCTGCCGGGAGGGCCTGCAGACCTCCTGCCGGCACGGCGGCTTCTGGGGCGCGAACGGCGTCGACGGCGGCCAGGGCGAGGCGGTACGCGTACCGCAGGCCCAGGGCACGCTGGTCAAGCTGCCCGTCGGCGAGGACTCGGCGCTGCTGCCCTCCCTGCTGTCGCTGTCCGACGTGTTCCCGACCGGCCACCACTGCGCCGTGACCGCAGGGGTGGGCCCGCGGACCACGGTGACCGTGATCGGCGACGGCGCGGTCGGCCTGTGCGCGGTGCTGGCCGCCAAGCGCCTGGGCGCGGAGCAGATCATCCTCATGGGCCGCCACCAGGGCCGCACCGACCTCGGGCGGGACTTCGGCGCGACCGACGTGGTCGCCGAACGCGGCGAAGAGGGCGTGGCGAAGGTCCTGGAGCTGACCGGCGGCGACGGCACCCACGCCGTACTGGAGTGCGTCGGCCTGCGCCCGGCCATCGAGACGGCGTTCGCCGTGGCCCGGTCGGGCGGCACGGTGAGCCGGGTGGGCGCGCCGCAGTACCCGGAGGTGCCGATGGGCTTCGAGGAGTTCCGGCGCAACGTCACGCTCACCGGCGGCATCGCCCCGGCCCGCGCCTACATCGAGGAACTGCTTCCCGACGTGCTCGCCGGCGAGGTCGAGCCCGGCCGGGTGTTCGACACCGTCATCGGCCTCGACGAGGTGCCCGCGGGCTACCGGGCCATGGCCGACCGCACCGCCCTCAAGGTCCTCATCCGGCCCTGACCGAGATCAAAGCAGCAGGCGCGGTCCGCACTTTCAGAAGTTTGTAGGATTTTGATTTGATATAGCAGCAATTTCCCGGAAAGTGCAGCATCCGGCCGCGCGCCCGTGAAGATCACCCTGGGAGTACGCGGAAGTCCCGGGCCGGAGGCTGTTCGGCCGTTAGCCTTACAACCGGCACAAACGCACAGATAAGGTGGCGGGACTGGTGACACAGTGACGCAGGACGGGCCCACCGAACTCGACCGCACGGTGACCAAACGCGCCGTCTACCCGGTCTTCCAGCCGGTCATCGCGCTGCGCAGCGGCCGGGTCGCCGGTTACGAGGCGCTCGCGCGCGGACCGGCGGGCTCCGAGCTGCGCAACCCCGCCGAGCTGTTCGCGCAGGCCCAGCGCGCCGGTCGGCTCACCGAGCTGGACTGGGTGGCCCGCGCGGCAGCGTTCCGGGCGGCGATGGCCGCGTGCCTGCCGTGGGACGTCCCGCTGTTCGTCAACGTCGAGCCGTCCACCATGGGCAGTGCCTGCCCGCCGGGGCTGGTCGACACCATCGACACGGCCATGCGCGAGCTGCAGGTCGTCATGGAGATCACGGAACGCTCGCTGTCCGACGACCCGGCCGCGCTGCTCACCTCCGTGGCCCGGGTGCGCGGACAGTCGACCCGCATCGCCCTGGACGACGTCGGCGTGAACCCGGCGAGCCTGTCGCTGCTCGCCCTGCTCAGCCCCGAGATCATCAAGCTGGACCGGCACGTGGTGCAGGGCCGCCCCACCCACGAGACCGCGCAGGTGGTCAACGCGGTGCTGGCCGAGTCCGAGCGCACCGGCGCGATCATCCTCGCCGAGGGCATCGAGACCGAACGGCATCTGGCGGCGGCGATCTCGATGGGCGCGACGCTCGGGCAGGGCTGGCTGCTGGGCCGGCCCGGCCCGCTGCCCGGACAGTTCGAACGGCCGGACACCGACCTGCCGTACAGCACCGCGCCGGACACGGGGGCGCGTACGCCGTTCGAGGTCGCCCGGCGGCGGCGGCGCGCCACCCGCGCCACGAAACGGCAGCTCATTCCGCTCAGCAACCACCTGGAGAGCATGAGCGAGCACGCGCCCGAGGCGTCGGTGCTGCTCGGCGCGTTCCAGGACGCGAAGTACTTCACCGAGCACACCCGGCAGCGCTACCTGTCCATCGCCGGCAAAGGGGCGCTGACCGCGGTGTTCGGCCACGGCGTCACCCCGCAGCCCGCTCCGGGCATCCGCGGCGGCCCGCTGTCCGACGACGACCCGCTGATCGGGGAGTGGTCGGTGATCGTGCTGGGCAGCTACTTCTCGGGCGGCCTGTTCGCCCGGCAGCTGCCGACCACGGCCACCCGCGAGGCCGACCGCGAATTCGACGTGATCATCAGCTATGACCGGTCGCTGGTCGCCGAGGCCGCGCGCACGCTGCTGAGCAGGCTGGCCCCGGTCTCCTGACCGCGGCTCACAGCTGCGAGACCTGGTAGTGCGCGACGAGCCAGTCGTCGCCGACCCGGCGCACGATGACGCAGAGGAAGACGTTCTTGGTCGGACGGTCCGTGAACGAGAAGTCGACGGCCAGGTAGCCCAGCACCACGTCGTCGGCGAGGCGGCGGGTCTCCAGCAGGCGGTACGCGGCGGTCATGCCGATCGGCTGGCTGTCGTAGTACTCCGCCACGCCGCCGGGTCCGACCGTGTACGGATGCAGGCCCTGGAAGATCGCGTCGTGGGTGAAGTTCTCCGCGACACGCTGCGGCTCGTGGGCGTCGACGGCCGACTTCCAGCGGTCGAGCACGGTGGTCAGGATCTGGTCCTCGGCGGCGGTCATGTCGTTCTCCCTCGGGTCGCTTCGTGCGGTCAGAGCCGGTCGGCCAGGCCGGTGAGGATCGCGGCGGCCGGTCCGTCAGAGGCCTGCCGGTAGCCGGTGCCCGCCCACAGGTGCACCCGCTCGGGGTCGCCGGCCGCGGCGGCCGCCCGGCGCAGGCCCGCCGTGAGGTGGTGCACGGCGGGATAGCCGTATGGGGCGAGCTCGCCGTACCGGTCGGTGAACTCGTTGCGCAGGGCTCGGGCGGGACGCCCGGTGAAGGCGCGGGTGACGACGGTGCCGGTCCGGGCCGGGTCGGCGAGCGCGGCCCGGTGCACCGCGGAGGTGCCCGCCTCGTCGCTGCGCAGCAGGACGGTCCCCACCGCGGCGGCGTCCGCACCCGCGCGGACGGCGGCGGCCACGTCCTGCGGTGTGGACAGTCCGCCTGCGGCGATCAGCGGCAGGTCCACGGCGTGCCGGATGGCCGCGACGAGGTCGGTGAGCGCGGTGCCGGTGACCGGTGCGGACGGGTCGAAGGCACCGTAGTGGCCGCCCGCGGCGGTGGCCTGGACGGCGAGCGCGTCCACGCCCGCTTCCGCGGCCGCCTTCGCCTCGTCGAGGCTGGTCACCGTCTGCACCAGCAGCGCCCCGGTGGCGCGCAGCACGGCCAGGTCGGCCGGGCTCGGGATGCCGAAGGTCAGGCTGATCACGGGCACCGGCCGGGCGCGCAGCACGTCGACTTTGTCATGCCAGCGGTCGTCGTCCTCGACGGGCACCGGGTCCAGGGTGACGCCGTGCCGGTCGGCCTCGGCGGCGAGCAGGTCGGCGTAGCGGCGCAGGGCGACGGGGTCGATCGGCACGGGGTTGGGCACGAAGAGGTTCACCCCGAACGGCACCCCCGCCGCCCCGACCGCCGTGATCTCCGCGTCGAGCGCCTGCGGCGTCTTGTAGCCGGCGGCGAGGAAGCCCAGGCCACCGGCGCGGGCGGCGGCCACGACCAGGGCGGGCGTGCCGGCTCCGCCGGCCATCGGCGCGGCGATCAGCGGCAGGTCGACGCCCAGCGTACGGATGAATGCGCTGCTCATCGTTCTTCGGCTCCCCGGTGGACGCGGTGCGGCTCAGTGCCCGGCGCTCTGGCCGCCGTCGACGTGCAGGATCTCACCGGTGACGAAACCGGCGCGGTCGAGGTAGAGGACGGCGTCCACGACGTCGTCCACCTCGCCGACCCGGCCCACGGGGTGCAGGGCGGCGAGCGCGGCGTAGTCGTCGGACGCGTGCATCGGGGTGCGGATGACACCGAGCGCGACGGCGTTGACCCGGATGCCGCGGGTGGCGTACTCGATGGCCAGCGATCGGGTCACCGCGTTGAGCCCGCCCTTGGTGAGCGCGGCCATCGCGGCGGGCACCTGGGAGTTCGCGTGGTCCACGAGGGTGGTCGTGATGCTGACGACGTGGCCGCCGCTCCGGTCGAGCATCGCGGCCACGGCCCGTTTCGTGATCTCGAAGAACCCGCGCAGGTTGACTCCGGTGACCAGGTCGTAGTCCTCGGCCGTGTACTCGGTGAACGGCTTGGCGACGAACACGCCCGCGTTGTTGACCAGCGTGTCGATGCGGCCGAACGCGCCAAGGCCCTCGTCGATCACACGGGCGGCGACGCCCGGGTCGGCGATGTCGCCGGCCACGGACAGCACCATGGGATCAGTGCTCGCCGGCATCGACCGCGAGTTGGCGACGACGGCATGACCGAGCTTGCGGTACGCGGCCACCAGCGCCGCCCCGATGCCCTGGGACGCGCCGGTGACCACGGCGACCTTCTGCATGTTCATGGGATGGTCCCTGTCTGGTGGTCTGCGGCTTGCCGAGCAGCCCGACGCGACCGGCGCCGAACCGGATGCCCTAAGCGTGCGCCCACCTGCCCCGCGAGCGCAGCCGCCTGCCAGGACCCGCGCCTGATCCCGCGTGCCTGTGCGCCGGCCGGGACCCGTGCCTGTGCGCGGGCCAGGACCCGTGCCTGGTCAGCGGGGCGGTTGGCCGGGGTCGTTCGGGTGCGGCGTGAGCGGCGTGACCTCCTCGGTCCGCCAGGCGCGCAGCGGCATCGACGCGAGCACGGTCTCCAACTGGTCCGCGTCGTCCGCACGGAACAGCCCCCAGGTCCGCCACTCCCCCGGGGCCAGCGGCGGCCGCCACAGCCGCAGCAGGCTGCCCTGCGCCACCAGTTCGGCCGACCGCGCCGCCTCGCGACGGCGCATGTCGGCGACCCCTTCCTCGGTCGTGCCCTCCGGCACCGTGGTCCGCATGTCCACCAGGTACTCCACCGCAGCACTCCTTCCGCCGCCCAGCCGGTCACGGCACCGCGACCGGCCGCCAAGACCATCGGACTTGCCGGGCAGATGTGCGTATCCACGCTCAAGATACGAACAGGTGCCCGGCACATCGGGCGATCTTGAGCGTACGCGGCGCGGGACCGGGGCGTGGGCGGCGGGCGGAGTCAGGGTTTGCGGGCGCGCAGGCCGAGGATGCGGCGGCCGGCCGCGAGCAGGTGGTGGCGCAGCACGTCGGCGTCGTGGTGCTGCATCACGGGCGAGGAGGCGGTGGTGGCGATGCCGGCCAGGGCGAGCGTCGCGTTGATCTCGGCTTCGGCAGAGCCGTCGAGGGCCATCAGCTCGCCGGGGCGGCGGAACAGCTCCATCACGTCCGGGTGGCTCTGCAGCGCGCTGGTGACGCCGGGGTCCGTGCCGATCATCGCGATCAGGCCGCGGTGCTTGACGGTCAGGTCGACCAGGCCCGACAGCATTGCGTCGGCGCGAGCCGTCGGGGTGCGCTGCGCCTCGGCCGCGGCGATGATCGCGTGCATCTCCTCGATGGCCGGCTGGATCACCGCGGTCAGGATGTCGTCGCGGGTCTTGAAATGGTGATAGACGGCCGCCTTGGTCACGCCGAGGGTGTCGGCGATCATCTGCAGCGAGGTGCCGGCGAAGCTGTGCATGGCGAACAGCCGGCAGGCCTCGTCCAGCAGTCGCTGCCGGGTGCGCTCCGGGCCGCGCGAGTCGGCGTGTGTCGCAGCTCTCACGGCACCCTCCTTACCAGATCAACGACGGCGGGGGAAGTCACCCGTCCTGAGCAAATCTAGCTGATCAGCGCCCTTCCGCCTAGCCGGTCGACAAGCTGGAAACCAGCCGAACGGCAAGCTGAAAACTTGCCGATCGACAGGTTCATTCCTTGCCGATCGGCTTGCTCACTCCTTGCCGAACGGCTAGGGTCGGCCGTGGTGCGGCGACCCCCGAAAATGCACGTGAACAGCATGTTTCGCCGCGATGACAGCCACCCATCCCCCGTTTGGAGTACTCGACGTGGCGACCTTCCTCTACCGGATCGGCCGGTTCTCCTACCGCCGACGCTGGCTCGTCCTCGGCCTCTGGGTGCTGCTGCTCGGGCTCGCCGGGGCCGGCGCGGCGACGCTTTCCGGCAAGATGTCCAACGACTTCAGCATCCCGGGCACCGAGGCCCAGCGGGCCATCGACCAGCTCGGCGAGCGTTTCCCCGAGGCCCACGCGGGCGGGGCGCGGGCCCGGGTCGTGTTCGCCGCGCCCGAGGGCAAGACGATGACCGACCCGGACATGCAGGCGGCCGTCGGCCGCGTGGTCGGCGCGCTGAACACCGCGCCGCAGGTCGCGCGGGTGATCGACCCGTACACCGCGAAGACCTTCTCCCCCGACCTGCGCTACGCCTTCGCCCACGTCACCTATGGCGTGCAGGGCATGGAACTGACCGAAAGCGACCGGGCCGCCCTGCTGGACGCCGCCGCCCTCGGCCGCGAGGCGGGGCTGACCGTGGAGGTCGGCGGCGACGCGCTGCGGGCCAACCCGAAGACCGGCGTCGTCGAGGTCATCGGCATCGCCATCGCCGCGCTGGTGCTCATCGTCACCCTGGGCTCGCTGGTGTCCGCCGGGCTGCCGCTGCTCACCGCGATCGCCGGGATCGGCATCGGCCTGTCCGGCGTCGCCATCGCGTCGCGCTTCGTCGACATCAACTCCAACAGCCTGATCCTGGCGCTGATGCTAGGCCTGGCCGTCGGCATCGACTACGCCCTGTTCATCGTCTCCCGGTTCCGGCACGAGCTGCTGGTACGCAAGGACGGCGCGGAAGCCGCCGGGCGGGCCGTCGGCACCGCGGGCTCGGCCGTGGTGTTCGCCGGGCTCACCGTCATCATCGCGCTGGCCGCGCTGACCATCGTCGGCATCCCGCTGCTGGCCGGCCTCGGCCTGTCCGCGGCGGCCACGGTCGCGGTGGCGGTGCTGGTCGCGGTGACGCTGCTGCCCGCGCTGCTCGGCTTCACCGGCGACCGCCTGATCAAGGGCCGCCTGTTCGGGCACGCCACCCCCGATCCGGAGTCCGACAGCGGCCCGGTCCCGATGGGCGAGCGCTGGGCCCGGTTCGTGGTACGGTTCCGCATCCCCGTGCTGGTGCTGACCGTGGCCGCGCTGGGCGTGCTCGCGATCCCGGCCGCCGACCTGCGCCTCGGCCTGCCCGACGACGGCATGCAGTCTGCCGACACCACCCAGCACAAGGCGTACGACATGGTCACCGCCGGATTCGGGCCGGGTTTCAACGGCGAGCTGGTCGTCGTGGCCGACCTGCCCGAGGGCGCCGACCCGCAGGCCGCCATCGGCCAGCTCGTCCCCCGCCTGTCCGGAGTGGACAACGTGCTCTACGCCGCCCCGAACGGGGTGAGCCCCGACGGCCGCACCCTCCTGCTCGCCGTCATCCCGAAGACCGGTCCGAACGACGAGGCCACCGCCGACCTGGTGCACACGCTGCGCGACGAGCGGGCGGCGATCACCGCCGGGACCGGCGCGACCATCGCGGTCACCGGCGTCACCGCACTGGCCATCGACGTGTCCACCCGCCTCGACGAGGCGCTGCTGCCGTACCTGTCGGTCGTGGTGGGGCTGGCGTTCCTGCTGCTCCTGCTCGTGTTCCGGTCGGTGCTGGTGCCGCTGAAGGCGACGCTCGGCTTCCTGCTCAGCGTCGCGGCGACGTTCGGCGCGGTGGTCGCGGTGTTCCAGTGGGGCTGGCTCGGCGACGTGTTCGGCGTGCAGGAGACCGGGCCGATCATGAGCATGCTGCCGGTGCTGCTCATCGGCATCCTGTTCGGCCTGGCCATGGACTACCAGGTGTTCCTGGTGACCCGGATGCGCGAGGACTTCGTGCACGGCGCGCCGGCCCGCGACGCCGTGATCACCGGCTTCCGCCACGGCGCCCGGGTGGTCACCGCCGCCGCCATCATCATGATCAGCGTCTTCGGCGGGTTCGTGTTCTCCGGTGAGACGCTGATCCAGTCGATCGGCTTCGCGCTGGCGTTCGGTGTGCTGGTGGACGCGTTCGTGGTCCGCATGACCATCGTGCCGGCGCTGATGTCGCTGCTCGGCCGGGCCGCCTGGTGGCTGCCGCGCTGGCTGGACCGCATCCTGCCCAACGTGGACGTGGAGGGCGAGAAGCTGCGCCCGGCCGAGGAGCCGGTGCCCGAGCCGGTGGCCGCGGGCGTCTGACGGACGAACGGCTGTGGCGTACGGGTCTCTCCCGTACGCCGCAGCCGTTCGCCGTGTTCGTCCCGCGTTGCCCGCTCTGACCGCGCGGCATAGCCTGCACTCGACGATCTTCGGGGCACCGGGCCCACATCGTCACGACTGCGGGGAGGAACACATGCGACTTGGTGCACGACTGGCGACTTCGACAGCCCTGGTTCTCGGGCTACTGGCCGTGACAGGGCAGGCCGCACAGGCCGCCTACTACAACACGTACACCGACATCGCCGACACACCGAACACCAGCTGCTGCACCGGCGTGCAGGGTTTCGCCGCCGGATCGACCTACCTGTACTCCGTCAAGAACCACACCAATGTCGACGACGTGTCCGTCATCTACCGGGTCAACAAGACCACCGGCGAGCGCGTGCTGATGACCAACGGCACGAACGGCGGAACGACGAACACCTGGCTGGGGCACGGCAACGACATGACGATCGTCGACATCGACGCTCAGCACCACCTGTTCGTCGTCACCATGAAGGAGAACGGGCCGCAGCTCGTGCGGCTGCGCTACGACGGCACCACCTATTACCACGCCGGGTCGTACCAGGTCCGGCTCAACGGGGCCGCCTTCGCTCCGTCCGGGATCAACCGGGTGTCGGTCAGCAGCACCACGATCACGTTCCTGTTCAAGAGCGGACGCACGATCTACAACGGCAGCCTGCCGCTGCGCGCCTCCTCCGGGACCGTCGACCTGACGAAGGCGTTCGACCTGCAGGTCGAAGGTGCCCTGGTCAACGGTGCCCCGGTGGCGGACCTGGGGACGTTCCTCACCCAGGGGATCTTCTACGACGCGGCCAAGAAGGTCCTCTACTACCCGCTGACCAAGGACAACCGCAGCATCGTGCTGGTGTACCGGAACGTGTCGCCGACGACGACCGGCACCGCGCCCGCCGCCACCGACCTGTCCTTCCGCATCACCTCCTCGGCGTACTCGGAGCTGTTCGAGATCGAAGGAGTCGGGATCAGCGACGGCAAGCTGTACTTCAACACGAACCGGGCCAGCGAGACCGCCTCCGCTGACGGGGTGCACGTGTTCAACGGCTACGTGGCCTGACCACGCCGCACCGGGACCCGCTGCGGCGCGATCGAGCCCAGCGGGTCACCCGGTTCAGCCCCGGCGGACCGCCGTCAACACGGCGTCGTGGATGGTGACCGGGTTGCCGTCGGGGTCGGTGACCTCGCGACCGGGGGTCTCGGCGCGGATCTCCCAGTCGCGCTCGTCCAACGTGGCCGCGACCTGCTCCGCCGTGAACATCAGCTCCGGCATGCGGGGGCGGCCGATGGCGGTGTCCAGGTCCGACGGGTGGTGTCCGACGATCAGGAGCGTGCCGCCGGGACGTACCACTGCGGCCAGGCGGCGGTGCAGCGCCTCCAGCGCGGGCCGGGGCAGGTGCATGAACTGCGCCGACACCAGGTCGTACTGAGCAGGTGCCGGGTCCCAGGACAGCACGTCGACCTGCTGCCAGCTGATGCGCTCGGCGACCTGCTCGCCCCGCTCGACGGCGTGCGCGGCGGCGCGCCCCAGCGCCACGGTGGACACGTCGACGCCGGTGACCCGCCAGCCCTGGCCGGCCAGCCAGGCGGCGTCGGCGCCCTCGCCGCTGCCGACGTCGAGCGCGTCACCCGGCGCGAGCCCGGCGACGGTGGTGACCAGGTGCGGGTTCGGGTTCCCGCTCCACACCCGGTCCTTGGAGCCATACCGCTCGTCCCAGAACTCCGCGGTGAACATGATCTCGATCGGTTGCTGCTCCTGCGTATCGGCCACGGTGACCACCTCCGCCGCCCACCCTGCCGCCCGCGGCCGACCACCCGCAACCAACCTTGCTATTCCAGCAAACCGAATGCCGCGCCCGCCGCCACACCACCACCACCACCCAAGTTGATCATGAACTTATGGCAGCGACACGCCGACGAGCCGTGCCATAAGTTCATGATCAACGTACGTGACGCTGCCCAGCAGGGCGTAACCCTCACCGGCACCAAAGGCTGACCCCACTCCCCTTAGCGACGATCTTGGCGGCTGCTACCCGATGTAGCAGCCGCCGAGGACGATCTGCTGGGTGACGATGCCCAGGAGGCCGAGGACCTCGACGCGGACGGCGTTCTGGACCAGGCGGCCGCCGGGGGCGGTGGTGCTCTCGTTGAGGTGGACCGTGGCGACGCCGGGGATGCCGATGGCGGCCGGGCCGGCGCTGATCGGGGTGCCGTTGATGGTGCCGACGACCTGCGAGGACCGGTTGACGCCGCTACCGCTGCCGGTGCAGGTGCTGGAGATGGCGCTGAGCTGGATGGCTCCGCCGAGCAGGGTCGCCCCGTCCACCGAGGCCCGCGCGGTGGTGGTGCCGCCGGTGGCGGCGCAGCTCGCGTTCAGGGCACCCGTGGTCACCAGCGGGGGCAGGTTGACCGCGACCTGGGTCTTGGTCGCGCCGGGCGGGCAGACCGCCTCCGGGGTACGGGGGATCTTGACCAGGCCGGTCGCCTCCAGGGCGAACGCGCCGCCGGGGCCGTTGACGACGACCGCGTGGCAGTCGGTGACCTGGCCGGCCCCGCCGCCGTCGGTGCCGTCGGCCCGTACGCAGATCTCGTGGCTGCCGACGGCCAGCGCGGGGGTGGCGACGCTGTAGCTCACGTTCACCGGCCCGTCCTGCGGCAGGTCGGGAGTGATCGCGGCGTTGCCGATCGGGGTGAACGCCCCGCCGTCGACCTGCATCGACAGGGTGCTGAGGCTGGACCCGATGACGCCGGGCAGTATCGCCGGCAGCGAGCCGACGTCGGTGACCTGCACGCAGTGCCCGCCCGGGACCGTCGCGGCGGTGATCTGCTCCAGGCTGCCCTCGTTGTTGGGCCCGGCGTTGGTGCAGTTCGCGCCGCCGCCCACGGCGAAGGTGTAGATGTCGATGTCGTCCGGGATGCCCGCCAGCGGCACGTTGATGCTGCCGCCGCCGACCGCGAAGCCGTCGGACATGAATACGACGATCTTGCGGGCCCGGGTGGAGGCCTCGGCGACGGTGCGCGCCTTGGCGATGGCGTCGGCGAAGTTCGTCTGGCCGCCGCCGACGTTCTTGTTGGTGAACGTGGCGACCCCGTTGATGAAGGTCGACGAGATGACCTCTTCGATGTCGCGTACGCCGTCGGCGTCGCCGTCCGTGGCCGGGCCGGTGAGCAGCTGGTCGCCCCGGGATTGCCGGTGCTGCTGGAGGCGTCCAGCACATAGATGAGCGTAGTGTCGGCCACGGGCACGCCGGTGCCCACCGAGGCGGTGCCCGTGACGGTGACCGGGCCGGGCGCGACCTCGGCGCCGTCGGCCGGGGTGGCGATGGCGACGGTGATGCTGGTGCCGCCGGGCAGGTTGCCGTCGACGGCGAATGCGGGTGTCGCGACCAGTGCCGAGGCCGCGACGAGTGCGATGAGCGCACGCTTCAAGGCACACCTCCATGAATGGGAATCAATGCGAATTTCGATGCTAGAGATCGTTACACCGCATCGATGTGGCACAGATGAGACATCCCAGACCATAGATGATCTGCTATGGCAGAGCGTGCGCGGCCCACGTCTGCGCGCCCCGGCGGTAATCCGATCGGGGGAGGGCGCATACGCCCTATCGAGTGATCGGCGGCGCAGTGTTCAATGATCCGGTGGGAATCGCCAGGAGTCGCCGGAACCTCGGCCGCATGCAGCAGGAGTCGACCTTCGACGGCGGTGGCGCGTCCGCGCCGCGGCCGGACGGGCCTGTTCCCGAGCCGGCGTTCGACGAACGCCCCGCGGCCGACGAGCACTGGGGACCCTTCGCCCGCCGCCTGCAGGCGACCCGCGACCCGCGAGCGCTGCCGGCGCTGCTGGAGGCACACGACACCCTGCGCCGCGAGCCCCGGTTCTGCTGCGTGGGCGCGGTCCGGGCGGCTCTCTACGAGATCGCGACGGCGCGCGAGAACGCCCACAGCGGGCAGGTCGCCGACCTCGTCGACCGGTGGTGGAACTCCACCGACCCGTGGGAGGAGATGGTCGCGGTCGCGGCCCGCGCGGGCGGCCAGGAGGAGACCGAACGCCCCGCGCTGCTGGAGAAGGTGCGCTCGGCCCGCCCCACGGTGATGACGGCGGCCATCGAGGGCCTGTGCGGCATGTCCGACGCCGCCGAGATCGAGACGCTGCGCGACGTCGTCAGCCGCCCCGACCCGATGCTGCACTGGGCGCACCAGGCCGCGGCCCGCCGCCTCGCCGAGATCGGCACCCCCGAGGCCGAAGCCGCCCTGGCGCAGCGCTTCATCGACCCCGACGGCCTCTGGAGCGACAAACCGGCCTGATCCGGCCCCGGCCGGTGCCCGAGGTCGGCGCGATCACGCCGTCGGACCGCATCGGGCGGCCCGTTGTGGCAGATTGCCGGGCATGGATGCAGAACCGACCCGGATCGGCGTGACCGGACACGTCGGCCTCACCGCGCAGACCGCGGCCCTCGTCGCCGCGGCGCTGCGCGAGCTGCTGGCCGGGTACCCGCCGGCGGAGCTGACAGGCGTGTCCTGCCTGGCGGCGGGCGCGGACACGATCTTCGCGGAGGCGGTGGTGGCGCACGGTGCGCGGCTGGAGGTCGTGCTGCCCTCCGCCGACTACCGGGCCCGGAAGGTCGCCCCGGAGCATGCCGCGACGTTCGACCGGATGGCCTGGCATGCCGCGTCGGTGCGGGTGATGCCGCATGAGCGGGCGGGCCGGGCCGCGTACGAGGATGCCAACGCCGCCATGCTGGCCCGTTGCGACCTGCTCGTCGCCGTGTGGGACGGGCAGCCGGCCGTCGACCAGGGCGGCACCGCGGCCGTAGTCGCCCAGGCGCACACGCTGGGCCTGCCGGTGGTGGTGGTCTGGCCCGACGGGTCCCGCCGCGCCTGAACCGGCCGCGGCGCGCCCGCGCCACCGCAACCGCCGACCGGCGACCCTGCGGATCGGCCGCTCCCCGAGTGACTCCACCGGATTCGTGGGCGCGTCGGTGCGCCCGGCGGAGCCGTGACCGCACCCGCAGGACATAGGGTGAGGTCCCCGGGAACGGGTCGTGATGGGACGGTCGGGCCGAGTCGGCGGAGGTGGCGGTGTGTACGCGGTGATCGATGTGGAGACGACCGGGCTGCGCACGACCTGGCACGACCGGATCTGCGAGATCGCGATCGTGCACGTCGACGCGTCCGGCCGGATCACCGGTGACTGGTCCAGTCTGATAAACCCGGAACGCGACCTCGGCCCGCAGCACGTGCACGGCATCACCGCCGCCGAGGCCCGCCGCGCCCCCGTCTTCGCCGACCTCGCCGGGCAGATCGGCGCGCTGCTGCGCGAACGGGTGATCGTGGCGCACAACCTCGCCTTCGACGCCGCGTTCCTGGTCGCCGAGTACTCCCGGCTCGGGCTGCAGGCCCCGGTCGGGCAGGAGTACGGCCTGTGCACCATGAACCTGGCCGCGCAGCTGCTGCCCTCGGCCGGGCGCAGCCTGCGCGACTGCTGCCAGGCGGCGGGCATCCCGCAGCAGCGGGCGCACAGCGCGCTCGACGACGCCCGCGCCGCCGCCGGGCTGCTCGGGCGCTACCTGCACCGGGTCGGCACGCCGCCGCCCTGGCAGCAGCTGGTTCTCGACGCGTCCACGCTGGCCTGGCCACCGCTGCCGCCGGCCGAGGCACTGCCGGTGGTGCGCCGGCACCCGCACGAGACCGCGGAGCACTTCCTCAGCAGGCTCGTCGACCGGCTGCCCCGGGTGCCCGCGCCGCCGCAGGCCGACAGCTACCTGTCCCTGCTCGACCATGCCCTGCTCGACCGGCACGTGTCGGCGGTCGAGGCGGACGCGCTGGTCGAGGCAGCGGACGCGCTGGGGCTCGACCGCGCCCAGGTGCTCGACCTGCACCGCCTCTACCTGCAGGCGCTCGCCGCGGAGGCGTTCGACGACGGCCGGGTGACCGAGATCGAACGGGACGACCTGCACACCGTCGCCGCGCTGCTCGGCCTGGACCGCGCCGACGTCGACCGGGCCCTCGACCCCGACACGGGCGAGCAGCAGCGGCGCACCACGCGGCCGCTGCCCGCGCCCGCGTTCCGGCTGCTGCCCGGCGACACCGTGGTGTTCACCGGGCAGACCGCCGAGTCGCGGGAGCTGTGGGAGGAGCGGGCGCGCATCGCCGGGCTGACCGTGGGCCGCACCGTCACCCGGACCACCCGGCTGCTGGTGGCCGCCGATCCCGACACCATGTCCGGCAAGGCCCGCCAGGCCCGCCGGCACCGCGTCCCGATCGTGCATCCCGGCGCGTTCCTGAGCATGCTCGTGGCGCTGCGCGTCGCCGAGTAGCCGCCTGTGTTGATCACCACGTCCGCGCCGCCGTAATTGCGTTGAGCTCGGGCGGGGCCGCCTTGCATGCTGGTGACCAGATCAAACCAGCTTGCAAGGGGCCGTGCCATGCGTCTGTTCCGTGACCTGTGGGCCACCTCGCCCCGCCGTACCTTGGCGGTGCTGGTGCTCATCGTCGCCGGCGCCGGCGCGGCCGCGCTGTCCGCGGCGCTGGCCGGCACCGTGCTGGTGAACCGGTCCGCCGTCGCCTTCGCCGCGCTGGCCACGGCGCTGGCCGTGGTGGTGCTCAGCGACCTGACGCTGAGCCTGATCATGTCCAGGCTCACCGCCGACTGGGCGGCCGACGTACGCCGCCGGCTGTGCCGGGTCGCGTTCGGGCAGAGCCTGCCCGCGCTGGAGGGCACCCCGGTCGGCGAGCTGCTCGACCGCATCGACGGCGACGTGTACCAGGTGGGCTCGCAGCTGCGCGGCAGCGGCGTGCGGCTGGCCCAGTCGGCCGCGGTGGCAGTGCTGTCCGTGGTCACCGCGTTCGTGGTGTGGTGGCCCGCCGGGCTGGCCATGCTGCTGCTGTCCGTGGTGCTCGGGTTCGGGCTGCGCCGCCCGACCGCGGCGATCGGCCCGGCCCGCATGCACGAGGAGGAGGCCTGGTCGGACCTGGCCGCCGTGCAGGAGGAGTCGGTGCACGGCCAGGACGACGTGCGCACCAGCCTGGGCCGCCCGTACGTGCTGCGCCTGTACGCACAGCGCTCCGCCGAGGTGCTCAAACGCGGCCGCCGGGTGTGGGCGCTGTCGTCGAAGGTCAGCACCATCGCGGGCGGCGTCACCCGGGCGGGCATCGCCCTGCTGGTGCTCGGCGGGGTCTGGGCGCTGACGGCGGGTCACCTGGACGCGGCCCGGCTCACCGCCGCCTGGCTGCTGGCGCTGGCCTTCGGCGGCACCGTCGAGCAGGTCAGCCGGATGCTGCCCGAGCTGCAGCACGCGCTGGGCGCGTGGGCGCGGGTGCAGCTGCTGCGCGACACCCCGCAGGAGCCGGTCGGCGGCGGGACGCCCGCCACCGGCAACATCGAGGTACGCGGGCTGACCTTCCACTACTCGGCCGACCGCCGCCGGCCCGCGCTGCGCGAGCTGGACCTGACCTTCGCGCCCGGCCGCTCGTACGCCCTGGTGGGCCGGACCGGCTCGGGCAAGTCGACGCTGGCCAAGGTGCTGACCCGGGCCGTGGACGTGCCCCGCGGCACGGTGTTCCTGGGCGGGGCGGACCTCAACGACCTGGACGTGGAGGCGCTGCGACGCTGGATCGCGATCGTGCCGCAGCGCACCGAGATCCTGGCCGGCACGCTGGCGGAGAACATCGCGCTGTTCGACCCGGAACTGCTCGACGCGGCCGGACCGGCGATGGACGAGCTGGGTCTGACGTCGTGGGTCGACTCCCTGCCCGACGGCCTGCGCACCAAGCTGGGCGAGGGTGGCCAGAAGCTGTCGGCGGGGCAGGAGCAGCTGGTCGCGTTCGCGCGCATCCTGGTCCGCGACCCGCAGGTGGTGATCCTCGACGAGGCCACCGCCCGGATGGACCCGGTCACCGAGTCCCGGGTGCAGCACGCCGCCCAGCGCCTGCTGCGGGGCCGGATCGGCGTGGTCATCGCGCACCGGCTGTCCTCGGTCCGCGACTGCGACGAGGTCGTGGTGCTGGCCGACGGCCGGGTCGTGGAGGCCGGGCCGCTGTCGGAGTCGCAACGGTTCGCGCAGCTGCTCGCCACCAGCAACAGCCCCGCCGACGGCGAGCTGGTCCTGGCCACCGCGTACGGGCTGGAGTCGGCCGGCGAGGCCGCGGCGGGAGACGGACCGCAGGCTGTCCCGGCCCGCCCGAGCGGCAACGCCGGTGACGGCGTGGGCGCGGAACTGGTCGCCCCGCCGAAGGCCGACCCGCCGCCGCTGCCCGCGCCGCAGCGGGTGCGCACCCTGCGCGAGATCTTCCGGCTGACCGTCAACGACTTCCGCTTCGGCCAGGTCTCGGTCGCGCTGTTCACCCTCATGGTGCTGTTCGGCCTGGACGGCACGGTGCTGCCGTGGCTGTGGGCCGACGTGGTCGACGGCGCGGGCAGCCCGTGGTGGCCGGCGGTCGGCATCGTCGCCGGGCTGGCCGTCACCACACCTGCGGGCTACTTCGCGGGCCTGTGGTATCCGGAGTGGTGGGTCCGGCAGATGCTGCGGATCAACCTGCGCCTGGTGCACGGGCAGACCGGGCCGCGCCGGGTCAGCGCGCACACCCCGGCCGAGGTCGTCGCGCAGGGCGGCGACAACGAGCGGGTGGTCATGCTCGCCGACAACCTGGTCGACCAGTCCATCAGCATCGTGATGATCGTCGCGATGACGCTGGTGTCCGGCTCGATCGTGCCGGCGCTGTTCTTCACCGGCACGATGGTGGTCTCGGCGCTGGCGGCGACGGTCTTCGCGCCGGTGCTGAAGCGCTCGGCCGCGCACACCGTGGCGGCGCGGGCCGCGTTCGCCACGTTCCTGGTCTCGTCGCTGTCGTCGGCGCGCACGGTCAAGCTGGCCGGCGCGACCCGGCCGGTGCTGGATCAGCTGGCCGGCTTGGATGCGGCGCGCAGCGAACGCCAGCGCCAGGAGATCGCCATGCAGGTGTGGGCGCGCTCGACGCCCTCGCTGCTGGCGGGCCTGCTGCCGATCGCGGTGTGGGCCCTGTTCATGGCCGGTGAGCTGGGCGCGGGCGCGACCCTGGTCGCCGTGTCGACGCTGGGCTCGGCCCGGTGGTTCGCCTGGACCACGGCGTCGCTGGTGTCGCAGCTGCCCTCGGCGCGGGTGTGGACCAGGCGCACCGTGGCGATGGCCGGGGTGGGCGCGTACTCGGCGGCCGTGCCGGGCGTGGACCTGTCCGCGGGCACCGCCCCGGGCCCGGTGGCCGCGCCGCGCAACCCGCTGCACCGGCTGGAGCTGGCCAAGTTCGGCGCGGTGCACGAGGACGGCACGGTCGGCGTACGCGGGGTCGACCTCACCGTGGAGCGCGGTGACCTGGTGCTGGTGGTCGGGCCGGTCGGCTCGGGCAAGTCGTCGCTGCTGCGGGCGCTGGCGGGCATCGTGCACCACGACGGCGCGCTGCTGTGGAACGGCGAGGCGGTCGGCGAGCCGGAGGTGTTCCTGCGCCCCAACCAGGTCGGGTACGTGGCTCAGCTGCCGCGGGTGCTGTCGGGCACGGTCGGCGACAACATCCGGCTCGGCCACGACGTCGACGCCGCCCAGGCGGTGGCGACGGCGCAGCTGGAGCACGACCTGGCGGCGGCGGGCAGTGGCATGGAGCTGCTCATCGGGCACAAGGGCACCCGGCTGTCCGGCGGACAGCTGCAGCGGCTGGCGCTGGCGCGGGCCCTGGCGCCGGGCACCGAGCTGCTGATCGCCGACGACGTGTCGTCCGCCCTGGACGTGACCACGGAGCTGGCCCTGTGGCAGGCGCTGCGGGCGCACGGGGTGACCGTGGTCGGCTCGACGTCGAAGCGGGCGGCGCTGGTGCAGGCCGACCGGGTCGTCGTGCTGATCAACGGCGAGGCGGTCGCGCAGGGCTCGTGGGACGAGCTGGAGGCGGGCTGGGGTCACCTGGCCGGTTGAGCGTACGGCGTGAGAAGCCCCGGCCCGTCTGGCCGGGGCTTCTCGCATGTCAGGCACGTGCCAACTTGAACGCAATCTCAGTTAACCGTATTTACAGTTAGGACTGTTTCTTTTATGTTTTCGTGAACGAGTGTCGATGTCTCCTCTCACGACACCGGCACTCGTCCCACCGGTCGATCCACCCGCACAGAAGCGGAGGAGCCGTGAGAAAACGGATCGTCCTACCAGTCCTGTCCATCCTGACGATCGTGGCATCCGGCATGATCGCCAACCCGGCGAGCGCGCACGGATACATCTCGTCCCCACCCAGCCGCCAGGCCAACTGCGCTCAGGGACGGGTCGCCAACTGCGGCGACATCGTCTGGGAGCCGCAGAGCGTCGAGGCCCCCAAGGGCTCGCTGCAGTGCAACGGCGGCGGCAGCCGGTTCGCGGTGCTGAACGACAACAGCAAGAACTGGCCCGCGGCCTCGGTCGGCAACAACGTCACGTTCAACTGGGTGCTCACCGCCCGCCACCGCACCAGCACCTGGGAGTACTTCGTCGGGAGCACCCGCATCGCGGTGGTCAACGACAACGGCGCCCAGCCCGGCGCGACGGTCTCGCACAACGTCAGCCTCGGCGGACGCACCGGCCGGATCCTCGTGCTGGCCCGGTGGAACATCTACGACACCGCGATGGCGTTCTACTCCTGCGTCGACCTGCAGGTCGGCGGAGGCGGCGGCAACCCCACGCCGTCGCCGACCCCTCCACAGCCCAGCCCCACACCGCCGCAACCGTCCCCGACGAGCACGCCCCCGCAGGGCGGCACCTGGGCGGCCGGCACGGCCTACGCCGTGGGCGCGACGGTGACCTACGGCGGGCTCAGCTACCGCTGCCTGCAGGCGCACACCGCGCTCGCCGGCTGGGAGCCGCCCAACGTGCCTGCCCTGTGGCAGCGCATCTGAGTACCACCCGTACCCGGTCCGCGGCTCGCCCGAGCCGCGGACCGGCCCACCCGAGCCGCCGCGCGCCGCGGCCGCTCGTCCCGGCGTCCGCCCCGAGGAGCCCTCGCGAATGAAGCGCTTCGTCCTGCTTGCCGTCACGCTGGCGACCGTGGCCGCCTGCGACGCGCCGCCCGGGGTCACCCCGGCTCCGTCGTTCGCGCCGCCGTCCGGGTCGCCGCCGCCCGCGGTCTCCGAGTCGGGCGGGCACAACGCCACCGATGTGATGTTCCTGCAGATGATGTCCGCGCAGTACGGCCCGTCCGCCGAGCTGCTCGAACTAGCCGCCGACCGCAGCGCGAACACGAAGGTGCGCGAACTGGCCGCGGCGATGGACGTGACGCAGGCCGACGAACTGTCCAAGGTGCAGGGCTGGCTGCGCGGCTGGGCCGAGCCGCTGACCCCCGCGACCGACCCCGGCCTGCACGCCGGGCACGGCGGGCTGCCCGCCACCGGGCCCGACGAGGTCAAGGCGCTGCGTGACGCCACTGCCGCCGAGTTCGACAAGGTCTTCCTCAACCTGCTGATCGGCCACCAGCACCAGGCCGTCGAGTACGCCCGGATGGAGCTGACCTCGGGGGTCAACCCGCAGGTGCTGGAGTTCGCGACGCGCGTCGACCAGTCCCGCACCGCCCAGGTGACCATGATGCTCGGTTTGGTCTCCGGCTGACCGACCCACCGCTCGTTCGTGGACACCCGCACCGGTCCTCGGCGCGGCCCCGGATCGTGCGATGATCGGGCACCGTCACCGCCGGGAACGACCCGAGGAGCAGCGTGCAGACCCTCATCCCCGCCGCCTGGGCCGCCGCCGGACACGGCATCCCGAGCGTGTGCAGCAGGCACGGCCTGCCCGCCACGCTGCGGGCCCGCACGAGGTTCGAGTCGGCCCCGGCCGGGTGGACGTACGCGCTGATCCCGCTGGGGCTGCTCGCCTTCATCATCGTGCGCGCCGTCACGCGCCATGTCGTCGACGCGCCCGTGTGGCACTACTGCGACCGGTGCCGCAGCCGGCGTCGGCGGCAGCAGGTGGGCTTCGGGCTGCTCACGGCCGGCGGCTTCGCGATCCCGGTGGCCGCGATCGTGACGGAGGCCGACGGTCCGGTCGCGTCGCTGCTGACGGCCACGGCGCTGCTCGCGCTGATCGTCGGCTACATCGGACTGGTCCGCGCCCGCTGGGAGGTCATCGCGCAGGCGCGCGTGACCCGGGACGGGCAGTGGATCGCCGTACGCGATCCCGCGCCCGAGTTCGACGCCGAGTTCGCCGCCGCCCTGGCCGCCCCGGTGATCGGCGCGCAGCAGTACGCGCCCGCCGCGACGCCCACCACCCCGGCGGGCTGGTCCTCACCGCGCTGAGGCGGATCAGGGCAGCGCCCGGCGGGCGGCTTCGGCCGACCATTCGACCAGCATCAGCGTCGCGTCGTCACGGGGCGGGCCGTCCCGGAACTCGGCGACTCGGTGGGCCAGGCCGCGCAGGGTCTCCGGCGCGGGCAGCCGTGCCTGCGCGGCCCGCTCGGTGAGGTCGGCGAGCCGCTCGACGCCGAACATCTCCCCGTGCCGGTCGCACGCCTCGACGATGCCGTCCGTGTACAGCAGCAGCCGGTCCCCCGGCTCCAGCGTCTCCTCGGCGACCTCGATCGTGCTGTCGTCCAGTCCCAGCGGCAGCCGGCGGCCCCCCTCCAGCTCCCGGACCGCCCGCCCGTGCCGCAGCAGCAGCGGGGCCGGATGCCCCGCGCTGATGAAGCGCAGCCGCCCGGTGTCGGTGTGCAACTCGCACAGCAGCCCGGTGACGTAGGCGGTGTCGGGGAACTGGTCGCGCAGCGCGTCCTCGACCGCCTGCGCAATCGCATACAGGCCGCGGGCGTCGCGCCGGGCCGCGCGGATGGCGGCCAGCGCGGTCACCGTCATGACAGCCGCGCGCAGGCCGCGGCCCATCCCGTCGAGTACGCAGAACCACGCGGTCTCCCCGTCCAGCGCGTAGTCGAAGGCGTCCCCGCCGATGTCGTAATGCGGCTCCAGCACCGCGCTGATCGCGAGCCGGTCGGACGTGAACGTCAGCGGGGGCAGCGTCGACAGCAGCAGCTCGCCCGCCACCGACATGGGCCGGGTCCGCCGGACCTGCTGCAGCGAGTCGCCGTATGGCATCTTCACCGCCAGCAGGTGCCCGACCAGGCCCACATAGCTCTCACACCAGTCCTGCAGCGCCTCGATGTCGCAGTCGTCGCGGCGCAGCACGATCTCCACCACGCCCAGCCGCTCGGTGCCGTCGACCAGCGGAACCCACAGCCGGCTCCCGGAGCCGTCGCCCACCCGTTGGGTGTCCACACTGGTGAAGGCCCGCCCGGCCAGGGTGTTCTCGACGCCGAGCGGGTCGGCCGGCGTCTTGCCGTGCTCCGCCAGCGGATGCAGGTGGCGCTGCTCCTCGTCGACCAGGTAACACGTCGTCTCCATGCCCAGCGGGCGCAGCGCCGCACTGACGCACTCGGCGACCTGGTCGTCCTGCGCCTGCTGGGTGAGGTGCAGGAGATCGAGCAGCGCCGCGTGCCACGGGTCGTACGTCACCTGAGTCATCCGCGCACCTCGCCGTCCCTCGCGAGCACGGTCGGCGCGGGGCCGTCACCGTCGCACCCCCGTGCATCCACTGACGTGCCCCGCCGACCGCCTGCTCAAACGCTCGCGGGCCCGGCCTCCCGCCGGGAGCCGAGGGCGGGCAGCAGCGCCGCGACCACGGCCAGCACCAGGCAGACGCCGACGGTCGCGGCGAGGGTGCCCCATGGGATCACCATGGGCACCGCGACGCCGAGCTGCCCGCTCAACCCGTCGGCGAGCGCCGCCAGCGCGGCCACGGCCACCGCCAGCCCCAGCGCCGCCCCGGTGACCACCACGGCCGCGGTCTCGGCGGCCAGCAGGCCCAGCACCTGAGCCCTGGTCGCCCCGGACAGCTTCAGCACTCGCAGGTCCCCGGCCCGGCCGGTGGTGGACATGAGCATCGTGTTCACCACCGCCAGCAGCGCGAACCCGGCCGACACCCCGATCAGCAGCGCGGTGAACACCCACACCAGCCGGTCGTCCTCGTCCTGGCCACTGGCTGCGTAGGCGGCGGCGCTCAGCGGGCGCGCGCCCAGTCCCGCGACGGCATCCGCCGAGACGGGCTGTGCGGCGTAGACGACCGGGGTCAGCGCGGAGGGGTCGATCGCACGCACCACCGCGCGGTCGAGCAGGATGCCCGCCGGCAGCGGTCCCCCGGTGAGCACCGCGACCACCTCCAGCGTGATCGGCCGGCCGTCGGGACCGAACACCGCGTGCGAGCTGCCCATGGCCCAGTCCGCCGAGGTCGCGAACCCTTGCGCCACCGCCACGGGAACCACCGGCCCGCCCGCCGACGGGGTCGGAGCTGCCGGTGCCCCGGTGCCGGAGGGCGGCATCGCGCCGGTCGGCTTCACCGCGGTCGTGACGAAGCCCGCCGGAGATCGGTGCAGAGCGGTCAGGCTGCCGGAGGCCACCGTCAGCACCGTGTGCTCGGCAGGCGTGACACCTGCGGCGGGCAGTGGCTCGACGCCGTCGTACAGGGTGGTGGGCAGGGTGGACAGGCCGCCCACGGCGGTGACGGCGGCGTCGGACAGGCCCGGCGTGCCGTCGGGCACGACCACGGCGGTGGCGTCCGCGACGGTGACCCGGTTCAGTCCGTAGTACGCGGTGGTGGTCTGCACCATCCCGCCGATGAGGACGGTGAACGCCACGCAGAGCAGCACCGGCGCGGCGGCCGAGGCCGAGCGCCGGGCCGCGATGGCGACATGCTGGCGCACCAGCAGCACGGTCGCGCCCCGGCCGCCCGCGAACGGCACGGTGAGCAGCCGCACCGCGCCCGGCAGCAGCAGTGGAGCAAGCAGGCTGCCCGCGGCGACCAGCAGCAGCGCCGCGTACAGGGCGTAGGAGCCCAGGTCCGCCCCGGACGCCCGGGTCGCCGCCACTCCGACCGCGACCGCACCCACCAGCGCCGCCGCACCGGC
The DNA here is from genome assembly GCF_042663325.1 of Catellatospora aurea. NCBI lineage: Bacteria > Bacillati > Actinomycetota > Actinomycetes > Micromonosporales > Micromonosporaceae > Catellatospora > Catellatospora aurea. The sequence goes on along the minus strand of NZ_JBHTAC010000003.1, from coordinate 116,686 downwards.
GAGCAGCCGTACCCGGCTCACCGGCCGGTCGTCGACGGCGGCCTCCCGCAGCGCCGCCAGCGGGCCAACCCGCGCCGCGCGCCGGGCCGCCGCCCAGGCTCCCGCGAGCGCCACCAGCACCCCGGCGGCCAGCGCGGCAGCGGGGACAACCGGCTGGTACAGCACGGTGAACGACGCCGGCTCGAACCCGGTGCGCACCAGCCAGCCCGCCATCGGCCCGGCGGCCAGCAGGCCCGCCGGCGCCCCGATCGCCCCGCCGAGCAGGCCGAGCAGCAGCACCTCGCCGAGCACCCAGCCCCGCACCTGCCGGGGCACCGCCCCGAGCAGCCGCAGCAGGCCCAGCTCGCGGTGCCGTTGGCGGGTCGCGAAGGCGAACGTCGACGCCACGATGAACACCGACACGAACGTGCCCAGCGCGGCCAGGGCCGACAGCACCTGCAGTCCGATCCACCGGGTGCGGGCGTCGCCGACCGGCTCCAGCGCGCCGCGCGCGTCCCCGGTCAGCACGACCCCGTCGGCACCGACCACGTCGGCCACCGCAGCGGCAACCGCCGCGGGGTCGGCGTCCTCGCCGGTCAGCAGGCCGATCACGGGAACCCCGCCGCCCGCGGTCACGTCGCCCACCCAGATGCCGGAGCCGTCGACGGTGCCCGTCACCGTGAACGGCTGCGGCCCGGTCGCCGTCAGCAGCTCCACCCACGCACCCGGCGGCAGCCCGAAGTCCTCGCCGAGCGCGACCTCACCGGCGGCGGCCGGTGCCCGGCCCTCGGCGAGCCGGTAGCCGCCGAGAACGGCCGAGGACCAGTTGTAGGCTTCGCGTTCCCCCGCGACGAGTGCGCCGTCGTGCAGGAGCTGGGCGTAGAAGCGGTGCACCGGCACCACCGCCGACACGCCGGGCACGGCAGCCAGCCTGGTGGCCAGTGCGGCTGCCTGATCGTGCGGCCACGGGCGCGGTTCGGTGAACGCCTCCGGGTTACTCGGCGGCACCGGCCGGATCAGCACAGGGCTCGCCGCGTACCGGTCCGGGGTGACCGGGCGGGCCGAGCCGAGCAGCAGGCCGCACACGGTGAGCACGGCGACCGCGACGGCGAGCGTCAGCAGCGTGCCGAGCAGGCTGCGGCGGCGTTCCCGCAGCGAGGCGAGCGCGATCATGCGTTCACCGCCCCGCGGGCCAGCCGAGCGGCGATACGCGCGGGGTCCGCGCCGGTGATCTCGTCGACCAGCCGCCCGTCGGCCAGCACCAGCACCCGGCCGGCGGCCGCTGCGGCCACCGGATCGTGGGTCACCATCACCACGGTCTGCCCGTGCTCGTCGACCAGCCGCCGCAGCGCGGCCAGCACCACCCCCGACGACGTGCTGTCCAGCGCCCCGGTGGGCTCGTCGGCGAACAGCACCGCCGGCCGGGTGATCAGCGCGCGGGCGATGGCGACCCGCTGCTGCTCGCCGCCGGACAGCTGTGCCGGGTAGTGCCCGGCCCGGTCGGCCAGGCCCACCTCGGCCAGCGCCTGCGTGATCGCCGCGGCCTGGGGCGCGCGCCGGGCCAGGCGCAGCGGCAGCGCCGTGTTCTGCGCCGCGGTCAGCGCGCCGACCAGGTTGTACGCCTGGAACACGAACCCGATCCGGTCCCGCCGCAGCAGGGTGCGGGCGTGCTCGGACAGCCCGGCCAGGTCGACGCCGTCGACGGTGATCTGACCGCTGTCGACGGTGTCGAGCCCGGCCCCGCACTGCAGCAGCGTGGACTTGCCCGAGCCGGACGCGCCCATCACCGCGGTGAAGCTGCCCTGGGCGAACTCCGCGCTCACCCCGTCGAGGGCGGTGACCGTGTTCGCGCCGGTCCCGTACGTCTTGCGGACCGCGTGCAGGCGGACCGTCGCCGTTGATGTCATACGACCACCCCACCCGAACGCGGGGCCGGGCACACGGGTGCGGCGGCGAGGATCCGGACTAGTCCCAGCACTACTGTGCCGGGTATCGGTGCAGGTTAGGGTCGTGCGGTGACCCCCCGCACCGCCCTGTCCGCCGCCGCGACCCCGCCCTGGCGGCTGGCGCGTTCGAGCTGGCCGTGGCGGTCGCTGCTGTACCTCGCCGCGGGCCTGGTCCCGGCCGCGCTGCCGCTGGCGCTGCTGGTCGGGATCGAGCTGCTGCGCCCCGGACTCAGCGCGCTCATCCTGCTGCTGGTGGCCGCGCTGCTGGTCGTGGTCGCCGCCGGGCCGGTGATCGCCGGGTTCGACCGGCGGCGGCTGCGCCTGGTCGACACCCGCCCGCTGCCCCCGCGCCCGCCGCTGCGGCTCCGCGAGCCCGGCACCTGGCGCGAGATCGGGTACGCCGTGCTGAGCGCCTGCGTGGCCTGGTGGCTCGACCTGGCCGTGGTGCTGCTGTCGCTGCTCCCGCCGCTGATGCTGATGTCGGCGCCGCTGCAGCCGTCCGGGCCGGGCGCGGAACTGCCCGCCGACGCGTGGTTCACCACGCTGCTGTGCGCCGCCGGGTTCGTGCTGCTGCCGTTCGCGGCGTACCCGATCACGGCCTGGGCCGGGGCGCGGGCCGCCGTCGCCCGCGCGGTGCTCGCCTCGGCGGACAGCGACCTGGTCGAGGTGATGCGCTCCCGGCAGCGGCTGGCCGCGGGCTTCGACGACGAACGCCGCCGCCTCGAACGGGACCTGCACGACGGCGCGCAGCAGCGGCTCGTCGCGCTGAGCGTCACGCTCGGCCTGGCCCGGCTGCAGGTCGCCGACGACCACACGGTCGCGCCGCTGCTCGACGACGCGAAGCAGCAGACCGCGGCCGCGCTCGCCGAGCTGCGCGAGCTGATCCGCGGCGTACACCCGCAGATCCTCAGCGACCGCGGCCTCGCCGCGGCGATCCGCGACATCGCCGGGCGCTCCCCCGTGCCCGTCGACCTGGACCTGCGCCTGGACGGGCGGCTGCCCGCGCCCGTCGAGGCCACCGCCTACTTCGCGGTCAACGAGGCGCTGGCCAACCTGGCCCGGCACAGCAGCGCCGCCGGCGGCCGGGTGCGCGCCTGGACCCAGGACCGGCAGCTCGTGCTGGAGGTCCACGACGACGGCGCGGGTGGCGCGGACCCGGCCCGCGGCACCGGGCTGACCGGCCTCGCCGACCGGACCGCGGCCGTCGGCGGGCGGCTGCTGCTGGCCAGCCCGCCCGGCGGGCCGACGCTGCTGCGGGTGGAGCTGCCGTGCGAACGCTGAGGGTGGTGCTGGCCGAGGACTCCGTGCTGCTGCGCGAGGGCCTGACCAGCCTGCTGCGCCACTTCGGACACGAGGTCGTCGCCGCGGTCGGTGATGCCGACGCGCTGCGCGAGCAGGTGCCGCTGGTGCGCCCCGACATCGTCGTCACCGACGTGCGTATGCCGCCCGGCTTCAGCGACGAGGGGCTGCGGGCCGCGCTGGCCTTGCGCGCCGCGCTGCCGCACCTGCCGATCCTGGTGCTCAGCCAGTACGTCGAGCAGACCTACGCCGCGGAGCTGATCGACGCAGGCCGGTCGGCGGGCACGGGATACCTGCTCAAGGACCGGGTGGGCGAGGTCGCCGAGTTCGTCGACGGGCTGGTCCGGGTCGCCGACGGGCACACCGTCATCGACCCCGAGGTGGTCCGCCAGCTGCTGGACCGCCGCCGCGACCCGCTGCACCGGCTGACTCCGCGCGAGCGCGAGGTGCTCGGCCTGGTCGCGGAGGGCCGCTCCAACGCGGCGATCGCCCGCCGCCTGGTGGTCACCGAGGCCGCGGTCGCCAAGCACATCGCGGGCATCCTCGCCAAACTCGACCTGCCGCCCGACGCCGACGACCACCGCCGCGTCCTGGCGGTGCTGGCCTACCTGCGCGGCTGACCGTTCACGGCCGCAGCCCGGCGCGGGCGACCGCGCCCGGTTCCGGGCCCGCCTCGGCCAGTGGCGTGCCGTCCGGGGACCAGATCGCCGAGCCGCCCGCGGCATGGTCGAAGCCGCCGCCGGTGGAGCCCGCGAAGCTCGCCGTGGCGACCCAGACTCCCCGGTCGGCGGCGACGCGGCGGGCGCGTTCGGCGGGCACGTGCGCGTCGCGGGCGTGGTCGAGCACCGAGGCGACGTACACGTGCATGCCCAGCTCGGCGGTCGCGGCGTCGTGCTCGGCGAACCTGGTGTCGCGGCAGATCGCCAGGCCCAGCCGCCACCCGTCGACCTCGACGACGGCCGGTCCGTCGCCGGGGCTGAACCGCTCCTCCGACTCGTGGATGTGCACCTTGCGGTACGCGACCCGGGCCCCGTCGCCGTCCACGGCCAGCGTCGCGATGTACGCGTGCCCGGCCGTGTCCCACACCGGCGCGCCGGCCAGCGCCAGCGTGCCGGTCTCGGCGCAGGCCTGGGCGAGCGGGGCCAGGCGCGGGTCGCCGGGCGTGATCGCGGGCGCGTCGAGCTGGTAGCCGGTCAGCGACAGTTCCGGGAACACGACCACCCGGGCCTGCGCGGCCCGTACGGCGGCGGCGTGCTCGACCGCGTTGGCGGCGATGTCGTACGCCACGGTCGGCGGCTGCGCCACCGCGATCATCAGCGGCCCGCGTCCCATCGGCACTCCCCGCTATCGAATAGCCGTCACACGTGCACCCGGCAGTCATTCACCTCACGTCACCGGGGCCGGGCCCAGCGTAGTCCGATCAGGTTACGCCGAACGGAGCGATCGACCGCCGTCACGCGCTGCGGTCACGCTCACACGGGCAGTCACTTAGTCGGCCCGTACCGGATAGTCAAGCGTTGATGGGGTGGAGATTCATCGCTTTGACTCTAGGCACACCCAGCAGCCGCCCGCTCCGGCAACCGCCGGAGGCGGCAGGCTGCCCGAAAGGATGTGCCAGATGTTGCACCTGCACAGGCGGAAGGCTACCCACCGGTGGGGCGTGAACGCTCTGGCGGTGGCCGCCCTGGCGGCGTGGGGTCTGCTCTCCCAGCCGACGCCGCCGGCGCACGCCGCCGAACCCGGCGTCGAGCCGTCCGCCGTGACCCGCACCCTGCCGCCCGGCGGCACCGCCACGATCAGCAAGGTGGTGCACACCCCCACGGTGCCGCCGAAGCCCGACATCGTGTTCCTCGCCGACACCACCGGCAGCATGTACAGCGCCATCGACAACGTGAAGACCAACGCCGCCGACATCCTCGCCGCCGTCAGCGGGGCGCAGCCCGGCGCACAGTTCGCCGCCGCCAACTACAAGGACGTCAACGACACCCCGCCGTTCGCCGTGAACCAGGGGCTCACCGCCGACCAGGCCCTGGCGCAGGCGGGCATCAACGCGTGGAGCATCGGCGGCGGCGGAGACCTGCCCGAGGACGGCCTCAACGCCCTGTACGAACTCGCCACCGGCGCGGTCACGTTCCGCCCCGACGGCACCCGCATCGTCGTCATCTTCGGCGACGCGCCGTCGCACGAGCCGAGCCTGGGCCACACCCGCGCCCAGGTCATCTCCGCGCTCCAGGCCGCCCACGTACGGGTGGTCGCGGTCAACGTCGGCGCGGGCGGCCTCAACCAGAACGGCCAGATCCAGGCCGTCACCGACGCCACCGGCGGTGTGTTCTTGGACAACGTGCCCGCCGACCAGGTCGCCGACGCGATCCTGGCGGGCATCCAGGCCATCGAGGTGACGGTGACCCACAGCGTGGACTGCGACGGCGCGCTGTCGCTGGCACTGTCCCCCGCGTCGCGGACCGTCACCAGCGGCGACGACGCGGCGTTCAGTGAGACCGTCGAGGTGGACGGCGGCGCGGCCCCGGGCACGTACCACTGCGAGGTCGACTTCCTCATCGACGGGACCAGCCGCGGCTACGTGCAGACCCTGACCGTGCACGTGCCGGGCCTGAGTGTGTACGACGTGCAGGTCAACGAGGGCGCCGGCACGGTCGACTTCACCGTCACCCTGTCCGTGCCCGCCCCGTTCCCGGTGAGCGTCAGCTACGCGACCACGGCCGGCAGCGCCGGGGCGGCCGACTTCACCGCCAAGAGCGGCGTGCTCAACTTCTCACCGAACGAGACCCTGAAGACGGTCACCGTGCCGATCGCCGACGACGCCGTCGACGAGCTGAACGAGACCTTCAAGCTGGGCCTCAGCTCGCCCAGCGGCGCGGGCCTGACCGACCCGTCCGGTGAGGCGACCATCGTGGACAACGACCGCGACGGCGTCTTCACCTGCTCCGCGACCGCCCTGAACCTGGCCGGCCAGCTCGCCGCCCAGGCCAACCCGGCCAACTCGCCGTGCGTGGACGCCACCGCGGCCGGCCCCGACAACACCTTCAACGCCGGCCTGGTCACCGTGAAGACCACCGGCCTGTCCGCCAACACCGACCTGACCCCGAACAACCTGAGCACCGCACCCGCCGCCGGCGACAAGGCCGTGTCCACCTCGGCCGCCGGCTCCACGAAGATCACCGTCGCGGGCCTGGTCACCATCGAGGTCGGCTACATCAACGCGACCGCCTCGGCCACCTGCGCGACCGGCCCCGGCGGCCTCGTCCCGCAGTTCACCGGCTCGTCCACCATCACCAACCTGAAGGTCAACGGCGCGACGGTGACGGTCGGCAGCGGCCCGCTCACCATCCCGCTGGTCGTCGGCAGCCTGAAACTCAACAGCACCACCACCACGGCCACCGGCGTCACCCAGCAGGCCCTCGTCCTCGACACCCTCCTCACCGACCTCGTCATCGGCGAGGCCAAGGCCGGCGTCACCGGCACCCCCACCCATCCCACCGGCACCCCCTGCCGCGCCTGAGAAAGGAAGGGCACCTTCTTATCGCCATAGGTAGTGCAAGGTGCCCTTCCTAACACTGCACCACCTGCGAGCTGCCAGGACGTTCGGCCGTTGCTGCGGTCCGGGCGTCCTGGCCGCCGTACGGAACCGCAGGGGCCGCCCGGCGGTCGAAGGTAACGTGAAAACCGTGCGCGTAGTGCCGCTGCTGACTGTTCTGCTGCTCGCCGCGTGCGCGCAGCCCCTCGACGCCGGTGCGGACGGCCCGCCCGACGACGGCGCCGTCCTGGCCGGGCGGACCTTCCTGTCCACCGCCGTCGTCAAGGACGGCAAACCCTACGAGCTGTTCAAGGGCACTCGCATCCGGCTCACGCTGGACGGCAAGGGCCATGTCGGGGCCACCGCCGGCTGCAACAGCATGGGCGGCGACGCCGACCTGTCCGGCGGCCGCCTGCGGATGACCGGCGACGTGAGCATGACCGACATGGGCTGCGACCCGAAACTGCACGAGCAGGACGAGCTGGTCTCCGGCTTCCTCCAGGCCGGGCCGCGCTGGGAGCTGTCCGGCGACAAGCTGACCCTGCGCACCGACACCATGGAGGTCGCCATGCTGGACCAGGAGTCCGCCGAGCCGGACCGGCCGCTGAGCGGTGTCCGCTGGCAGGTCGACACCGTGCTCGACGGGCAGAGCGCCAGCTCGGTCCCGAACGGGGCGACCGCCTGGCTCGAATTCGCCGACGGCAAGGTGCAGGGCAACACCGGCTGCAACACCCTCGGCGGTCCCGCCGTGCTCGCCGAGAAGACCATCGCCTTCGGTGACCTCTTCACCACGAGAATGGCCTGCGCCGACGAGGTCAACCGGCTCGAACGGGCCGTGCTGGAGACGCTCAAGGGCGACGTGGCCTGGGAGGTCACCGCCGACCGGCTGACCCTCACCGGCCCCGGCGGCCATGGACTGCAGCTGCGCGCCGCGCAGAAGTGACATGCCGCATCGCAGCCGCCGATCCGTCGGATCGACGACTTTGCGCAGGTCGGAAAGCCGTCGCTGTAACCATCGCCACCAGCGCTGTGTGGAGAAGTCCACAAACGAATCCGGCTCACGTTCATACGTTGGGGTCTCCCTACCGATACAGGAGACTTCGATGCAGGCACGAGCGACCCACCACCGGCTGACCCGCGCGGCGCTGGCCGCCGGTATGGCGCTGAGCGCCCTCGCGGTGAGCCAGCTCGCCCCGGCGGCACCGGCGGCGGCGGTCACCGGGCTGACCCGCCAGACCGCCACCGGCCCGAGCGACAGCCTCGCCAAGACGCAGAACAAGACCTGCCCCGCGGGCACCGTCGCGCTCGGCGGCGGCGGCGGCGTGTCCGGCGCGACGGGCCACATCGGCATGGACTTCATGCTGCCCGTGTCCGAGAACACCACCTGGTCGGTGACCGGGCGCGAGGACGAGAGCGGCACCGGGCTGCGCTGGTCGCTGTCCACCACCGTGCTGTGCGCCCCCGCTCCGGCCGGCTACCAGGTGATCGCCGGCAGCTCCGCCTGGTCGTCGCCGACCAGCAAGTCGCACCTGGTCAGCTGCCCGCTCGGCAAGGTCGCCCTCGGCGTGGGCGGCGCGGTCAGCGGCGCGTCGGTCAGCGAGCTGATCCTGGAAGACCTGCGGATCGACACCGGCAGCGTCACGGTCACCGGCGCGGAGGACGGCACCGGCTTCGCCGGAGACTGGCAGGTGCAGGCGCGGGCGATCTGCGCGGACCAGCCGGCGGGTTACGAGCGGCTGCTCGACGACAGCGCGTACAGCTCCAGCAGCACGCAGTCGGTGACGGTCACCTGCTCCGCGGGGCGCAAGGTGCACGGGGTCGGCGCAGAGATCCTGGGCGGCGAGGGCCAGGTGCGGCTGACTGCCGTGCACGCCGTGTCGAGCACCTCGGTGACGGCGAGCGCGACCGAGGACGACAACGGCTTCAGCGGCAACTGGAAGGTGCGGGCGTTCGCGATCTGCGCGAGCTGAGCCCGCGGCCGGCGGGCCTCAGCCCCGAGGCTCGCCGGCCGCGCCCGGCGAGCGGCCGCCGTGACGGCGAGGGCAGCCGTCAACCGCCCACGCCCAGCGAGGGAACGGGCCATCACCACTCCGAAATGGTCGGTGGAGCCGTGCGGGTGCCCGACGCCAAACTCGCCTCCCAGCAGTGGTCTCTGATTCTCGTAGATGTTGCGAAGCTCGCCCGGTCCGATCTGCACGGCACTCGCGGCGCAGGTGCTCGGCTCGTCCCCGCCCCCACAGCGTCGCACAGACATGATCTGATGCCGGGACTTGATCTCAAGACAGGAGCTCGACATGTCCTTTGCCGGATGGCCCGCCCGCGCGGCCGCGTTTCTCGTCGATCTGGCGGTGGTGGGTGCCGCACTCCTGCTGGTCCGGTTCAGCGGCCTCCCCGACGGCGGCTTGGCCAAGCTCGCCCCGTGGCTGGTGATCGCGGCGCACGGAATCAACCGCTGGTACTTCGGCGGCAGGTCGGGGCAGTCGCTCGGCCGTCGCCTGTTCGGCATCAAGCTGGTGTACGAGCGCGGCCTCTCGCCGATCGGAGCGCTGCAGGCGTTCCTGCGCGATGTGGCGCACGCGGCCGACACGATCGTGTTCTACGTCGGCTGGTTCTTCCCGCTGTGGGACGCCAAAAAGCAGACCTTTGCCGACAAGATCACCAGCACGGTCGTGGTGAAGGCCTGACGGCCCGGCTGCCGGCCCCTCGACTCGTGCGAGGCGCCGGCAGCACCGGATCGCGGGTCAGGCCGGGGTGAGCAGGTTGCGGGCGCGGACCGCCTTCAGCGACAGGGTGCGGTAGCCGACCTCGTCGAACAGCACCGTGATGCGGTCGTTCTCCTCGCGCATGACCACGCCCGGACCCCACTGCTCGTGGGTCACCCGCGACTGCACCGGGAACCCGGTGTCCACGTCGGACTGCGCGTCGGCGGTGCCCGCGGCGCAAGTGTCGCAGTTGCCGCAGGTGTCGACCAGGTCCTCGCCGAAGTAGCCGAGCAGGAACTGGCGGCGGCAGTCGTCGGTCTCGGCGTACCCCCGCATCATCTCGACCCGGGTCAGCTCGATGGTGCGCATCTGCGCCGCCTCGACCGCAGCCGCCGTGACCGCGTCGGCCAGCTCGCCGCCGGTCCACCGCACACCCTCGCCGGTGGTCAGCACGGCCCCGGCCTCCTGCAGCAGGTTGATCGAGCGGGTGACCCGGGCGCGGGTGACGTCCAGCTCCTCCACCAGGTCGTCGATGCGCACCGGGCCGTCGGCGGCGAGCACACCCGCGCCGACGCGGGTGAGCAGCTCCTCGTCGACGGTGCCGGAGGAGAAGAAACGCGGCAGGCGCAGGTCCTCGGGCCGGAAGTAGAGCACCGCGGTCGCCGGGTCGGCGTCGCGGCCGGCCCGGCCGATCTGCTGGTAGTACGAGTCCAGCGACTCGGCGGGCGCGGCGTGCACCACGAAACGCACGTTCGGCTTGTCGATGCCCATGCCGAACGCCGACGTCGCGACGACCACGACCCGGTCGGAGGCGAGGAACGCGTCGTGCACCGCCGAGCGCTCGGAAGAGCTGAGACCCGCGTGGTACGCGTACGCCTCCTCGCCCGCCTCGCGCAGCGCGGCCGCGTACTCCTCGGTCTCGCCGCGGGTCTGCACGTAGAGCAGGCCCGGCGGGTCCAGCGCGATGATCCGCTCGATGATCTCGCGGCGCTTCTCCCGCTCGGTGATCTCGCGGGACACCTCCAGCCGGATGTTGGGCCGGTCGAAGCCCTTGACCAGCTGCACCGCGTCGCGCATGCGCAGCCGCTCGACGATGTCGGCGCGCACCGGCGGCGAGGCGGTGGCGGTCAGCGCGAGCACGGTCGGGTGGCCCAGGCGCTCGATGACCTCGCCGAGGCGCAGGTAGTCGGGCCGGAAGTCGTGGCCCCAGGAGGAGACGCAGTGCGCCTCGTCCACCACGAACAGCGACGGCTTGGCCTCCAGCAGCTGCTGCACGACCTCGTCCTTGGCCAGCTGCTCGGGCGCGAGGAACAGGAACTCGGCGTCACCGGCCTGGATCGCGTCGAAGGCGGCCGCGTTGTCGCGGGCGCTGCGCGCGGAGTTGACCACGTGCGCGTCCGGCGCGCCGCGGTCGACGAGGTTCTTGACCTGGTCGCGCTGCAGCGCGATGAGCGGCGACACCACGATCGTCGGGCCGCCGACGACCAGCGCCGGGACCTGGTAGATGGCGGACTTGCCGGAGCCGGTCGGCGACACCACGATCGTGTCGCGGCCCGCGGTCACGTGGGCCATCGCCTCCTCCTGCGCCGGGCGCAGCGCCGTCCAGCCGTACACCTGTGCCGCGACCTCGCGCAGCCGCTGCAGATCTCCCACGGTGGTACCCCTCCCCAGACTCGAACCCGCATCCTCCCATCCGGTGCACGCATGGCCCGCAGCGGTCCGAAAGGTAACGAAACCTTGGCGCGCGTGTAACTTCCATGAAACTGATTACCGTCAATGGTTTTGTTTACAGGCAGTTCGACGATGGCCTATGGTGTCCGGTGGAAGCGCTCCCAGTCCTGGCACATCCCGATCTCTCCTCCCCTGCCCAAGGAGTGACATGCACGCCACGACGAGCAGAAAGCATCGCCTGACGACGATCGCCTCGGCCATCGCGCTGACCGTCGCCGCCACCGCCGTGAGCCTTCTCGCGGCGCAGCCCGCCCAGGCCGCCACCATCTGCGAGCAGTACGGCACCGTGGTCGCCGGCAGCTACGTGATCCAGAACAACCGGTGGGGCACCAGCGCCACCCAGTGCATCAACACCACCAGCAACGGGTTCAGCATCACCCAGCAGGACGGCGTCGGCAGCACCTCGGGTGCGCCGGTGTCCTACCCGTCCATCTTCCTGGGCTGCCACTACAACAACTGCAGCCCGAGCTCCCCGCTGCCCAAGCAGCTCAGCACCATCGGCACCGCCAACAGCAGCATCAGCTACTCGTACCCCGGCAGCGGCACCTACAACGCCTCGTACGACATCTGGCTCAACGCCGACACCAACGTCTCCGGCGTCCAGGACACCGAGATCATGATCTGGTTCAACCGGCAGGGCAGCATCCAGCCCATCGGTTCCCAGACCGGCACCGCGAGCATCGCCGGGCGCAGCTGGGCCGTCTGGACCGGCAGCAACGGCGCCAACAACGTCGTGTCCTACCTGTTCACCGGCTCGGTCATCAACTCGCTGAGCTTCGACGTGATGGACTTCGTCCGCGACACGTTCACCCGCGGCTCGCAGTACGGCAACAACAACTGGTACCTGACCAGCGTCCAGGCCGGATTCGAGCCGTGGATCGGCGGCGTGGGCCTGACCGTGAACTCGTTCTCGGCGGGCGTCACCACCGGCGGCGGCACCCAGCCGCCCGGCACTCCCGGCACCCCGGCCGCGTCGAACGTGGGCTCCAGCAGCGCGTCCTTGAGCTGGTCGGCCTCGTCCGGCACGGTGAACAGCTACCTGATCGAGCGGGCGACCGGCGCGAGCAGCACCAGCTTCAGCCAGGTCGGCACGTCGTCCTCGCCGTCGTTCACGGATTCGGGCCTGGCCGCCAACACCACGTACCGGTACCGCGTGCGGGCGAGCAACTCGGCGGGCACGTCCGGCTACTCCGGCACCGTCAACGTCACCACCACCGGCGGCGGCACGCAGGTCCCCGGCACGCCGGGCACCCCGACCGCGTCCGGTGTGACGTCCAGTGGCGCATCGCTGAGCTGGTCGGCGTCGTCTGGCACGGTCAGCAGCTACCTGGTGGAGCGGGCCGCCGGCGCGAGCAGCACCAGCTTCAGCCAGATCGGCACGACCGGCTCGACGTCGTTCACCGACTCCGGGCTCGCCGCGAACACCACGTACCGGTACCGCGTGCGGGCGTCGAACTCGGCCGGCACCTCCGGCTACTCGGGCATCGTCAACGTCACCACCACCGGTGGCGGCGGCGGGTCCGGCTGCACCACCACCGCGTCGGTGCAGAGCCAGTGGAACAACGGCTACGTCATGCAGGTGACGGTCACCAACACCGGGTCGGCCTCGATCAACGGCTGGTCGTCCACCGCGACGCTGCCGTCCGGCCACGCGCACACCGGCTCCTGGCCGCAGGCCGCCGTGGTCAGCGGCCAGAACGTGACCCAGACCAACCAGAACTGGAACGGCGCGCTCGCGCCGGGGCAGACCGCCTCGTGGGGCTTCCAGGCGAGCCGCCCCGACGGCAACACCGCCCTGCCGACCACGTTCTCCTGCACCGCCTCGTAACACCCTGCCGACGTGCGGCGGAGCCACGCCTCCGCCGCACGTCGGCCCCGCCTCCCGCGCGCTGCGCCACGGTCGCCGATCCTCCGGTGTATGGTCGGCCAGATCATCTTCTTGGGAGGTCCCCGGTGCGCACCGCTCACCTCGCCTGGGAGCGCCACGGCGGCGAGCCGGGTCTGCTGCTCCTGCACGGCTTCTCCGACTCGGGCGCGTGCTGGGATCCGGTGCTGCCGGCCCTGACCGCGCACACCGGCGCGATCACGCTGGACGCGCGCGGCCACGGCTCGTCGGAGCTACCCGAGGAGCCCACCGGCACCGCCGCGAACGCCGCGGACGCGGCGCTGGTGCTCGACGCGCTGAAGTTGCCGCCGGTCGTCGTGATCGGGCACTCGATGGGCGCGCTGGCCGCCGCCGCCCTGGCCGCCGCCCGGCCGGACCTGGTCCGGGCGCTGGTGCTGGAGGACCCGCCCGGCCCGCACCACACCCTGGCCGCCGACGGCATGCCGTCCTGGCTGGCCGAGCTGCAGGCGCTCGACCTGGACGCGCGGATCGCCAAGGGCCGCGCCGACAATCCGGGCTGGCCCGACGCCGAGTACGAGCCGTGGGCGGTCAGCAAGGGCGAGTTCGACGCGCGCTTCTACGACCTGCCGTACGAGCCGGGCCCGTCGCTGCTGCAGTCGCTGGCCGGGGTGGCCTGCCCGACGCTGCTGCTCTACGGCGAGGTGGCCCGCGGCGGCCTGCTGTCGGAGTCCGATGCCGAGGACTGCGCGGACGCCGCCGGCGGTGACTTCGACGCGCTGCGGGTCACGGGCGCCGGCCACAGCGTACGCCGCGACGCTCCCCAGGCTTTCACCACCGCGATCGCCGACTTCCTGGCCCAGTGACCCGCACGGCCCGCGGCCCCCGCAACGGCACCGGCAGTCCGAGCGACCTGTGTCAAAGGAGTGCCGCGGTGAAGTCGATCTCGCCGCGCATCGCGGCTACCGCTCCTTGATCGCGGCCCGCCCCACCCGGGAGCGGGGCGGGCCGCCCGCGGTCACGCCGCCAGGGTCTGCTCGGTGACCTCCCACAGCCGCCGCGCCGCGGCCGGGTCCAGCGCGTACGCCGCCACACCGCGCCGGCTGCCCGCGACGGTCGGCTCGGCCTCGGCGCAGTCCTCGAAGTAGCGTCCGCCGACCCCGTCCAGCAGCGGCGAGGCCGCCAGCAGGACCGAGGTCGCCGCGCCCTGCTCGGTGGTCTTCCACTGGAAGTCGCCGCCGCCCATCTGCGCCCGCAGCCGGTTCAGCTCCTCCTCGGAGACGTACCGCTGCAGGTTGGTCTGGATCGCACCGGGCATCAGCGCGTTGACGGTGATGCCGTCGGCGGCCCAGCGGCGGGTCGCCTCGACGGCGAACAGCACGTTCGCGGTCTTCGACTGCCCGTACGCGGCCCAGGGCTCGTACTCGCGCTCGGTGAAGTGGATGTCGTCGAACACCACGGGCGAGCGCAGGTGCGCCGAGGAGCTGACCGAGACCACCCGGGCGTCGCCGGCCGCGGCGAGCGCGCCGTGCAGGCCGCGGGCCAGGGCGAAGTGTCCGAGGTGGTTGGTGGCGAACTGCATCTCCCAGCCCTGCGGGGTGCGCATCAGCGGCGATGCCATGATGCCGGCGTTGTTGACGAGGATGTGCAGCGGGCCGTCCCAGCCCGCGGTGAACGCGGCGACGGAGTCCTGGTCGGCCAGGTCGAGCCGGGCGACGTGGATCTCCTTGTTGCCGGTGGTGGCGGTGATGTCGGCGGCGGTGCGCTCGCCGGCGGCGGTGTCGCGTACCGCCAGGGTCACCTCCGCGCCCGCTCCGGCCAGGGCGCGGGCGGTCTCCACGCCGATGCCGGAGGCGCCGCCGGTGACCACGGCCCGCCGGCCGGTGAGGTCGACGCCCCGCACGACCTCCGCCGCGGTGGAGGTGGCGGAGAACGGGGTGGTGATACGTGTGCTCATGATCTTTCCGTCCTGATCGACGATGCCGGGTCGGGCTCTCCGGTACAGTCAACAACCGGAGGACCCTCCGTTACCCGCTCCACGCTAACCGGAGCATCCTCCGTTTTGCAACAGGAACGCCGATGCGCACAATGAGCTGCGTCACCACCGGAAGGAGGGGCCGTGAACCGACCCCTGCGCGCCGACGCGCAGCGCAACCGCGAGCGCCTCCTGGAGGTCGCCGCGCAGGCGTTCGCACACGACGGTCCGCAGGTCTCCCTCGACGCCGTAGCCAAGCAGGCAGGCGTCGGCATCGGCACCCTCTACCGGCACTTCCCCACCCGCGAGGCGCTGGTCGAAGCGGCCTACCGCAAGGAGCTGGCGCGGCTGTGCGACGCCGCCCCCGCGCTGCTGGAGACCATGCCGCCGGACCGGGCGGTGCGCGCCTGGATGGACCTGTTCGTCGAGTACATGACCACCAAGCGGGGCATGGCCGACGCCCTGCGCGCCGTCATCGCCTCCGGCGGCAACCCGTTCGCCCAGAGCCGCGACCGCCTCATCGAAGCCGTCACCACACTCCTGACCGCGGCCGCCGACGCCGGCTCCGTCCGCACCGACGTCCGCCCCGAAGACGTCCTGGCCGGCCTCGGCGGCATCTCCCTGGCCACCCCCGACCCCGCCCAGGCCGACCAGGCAGCCCGCCTCCTCGACCTCCTCATGGACGGCCTCCGCCACCGCTGAAGGAAGGGCACCTTCACATCGCCCCGCGTAGCGCAAGGGCACCTTGTTAACGGGCGGCACGGGCTGAGCTGCGGTGCAGCAGGTGCCGTCGGACGAGGGCCGGTGGGGCGCGGCTCCGCGCGCTAACGTCGGCCGGATGCGTGCCGCCGCGCTCCACCGCGCCCTGACCGAATCGACCGAACCCCACCTGCGCGCGCTGCCCGACGCCGTCGCCGCGTTGCTCACCGAACTCGACGCGCCGCCGCGCCTGGGCGCGCACCTGCGCGCGGTGCACGACGTCGCCGCCCGCCTGCTCGACGCGCTCGCCGAAACGTACCCCGGGCTGGCCGTCGCCGCCGACGAGGTGCTGTTCGGCGCGGCCACGCACGACATCGGCAAGGTCACGTTCCCGTCCGAACTGTCCGGACCAGGTTGCGCCCACGAGCCCGCGGGCTACGAACTGCTGGTGGCGAACGGGGTCGAGCCGCGCCTGGCCCGGTTCGCCCGTGACCACGGGTCCGTGGCGTACGCCGGGCTCAGCACCGAGGAACTGCTGGTCGTGCTCGCCGACAAGGTCTGGAAGGGCAAACGCGTCACCGCGCTGGAGGACGAGATCACCGCCCGGCTGTGCGCGGTGAGCGGCGAGCAGCCCTGGCAGGCGTTCCTGCGCCTGGACGACCTGCTGGAACGGCTGGCCCGCGACGCCGACTCCCGCCTGGCGTTCCAGGCCCGCCACCCCGTCTGACGACTTGCCGAAACGGCAACAGAAATTGCCGAACTGTGGGTGGCGCGCGCACGGTGGTCGCGGAGGTGGTCGAGATGACCTTTGAGGCGTACGACGTGGTGGTCGTCGGCGGCGGCGCCGCCGGATTGAACGGCGCGCTGACCTTGGCGCGGGCGCGGCGCTCGGTGCTGGTGATCGACGGGGGCGAGCCACGCAACGCCCCGGCCGCGGCGATGCACGCGTTCCTGTCCCGCGACGGGCTGCCGCCGGGCGAGCTGCTGAAGATCGGCCGGGAGGAGGTACGCGGCTACGGCGGCGAGATCGTCACCGGCCACGTGGTCTCGGCGGTACGCGAGGACGGTGGTTTCGCCGTGACCCTGGCCGGCGGACGGGTGATCCGGGCACGTCGGCTGCTCGTGGCCACCGGCGTTGTCGACGAGCTGCCGCCGGTCCCCGGTCTGCGGGAACGCTGGGGCCGCGACGTGCTGCAGTGCCCGTACTGCCACGGCTGGGAGGTCCGCGACCAGGCCGTCGCGGTGCTCGCGACCGGCGCGCACGCCGCCCAGCAGGCGCTGCTCTACCGGCAGTGGACCCCGGACGTGACGCTGCTGCGCCACACCGGCCCGGAGCCGACCGAGACGGAGTTGACCCAGCTGGCCGCCCGGGGCGTGCGGCTCGTCGACGGCGAGGTGGCCGGGCTGGAAGTGACCGGCGACCGGCTCACCGGGGCGCGGCTGGCCGACGGCACGGTCGTGCCGTGCGAGGCGCTGGTGGTGTCCGCGCGCATGACGCCGCGCGCCGCGGTGCTGGAGTCGCTGGGTGTCACGCTGACCGAGCACCCGTTCGGCGCGTACGTCGCCGCGGACCCGACCGGCCTGACCGAGGTGCCCGGCGTGTGGGTCGCGGGCAACGTGACCGACCTCGCCGCGCAGGTCATCCATGCCGCGGCCGGTGGTTCACGCGCGGCTGCCTTCATCAACTTCGACCTGGTCACCGAAGACACCGCCGCGGCCGTGGCCGCAGCCGCCGCCTGATCTCGCCGCGTCTGCGCAGGTAGCGCTCGTCGAGTGATGGGAAGGGCACCTTCTACAACGTATTCCGATGTGAAGGTGCCCTTCCTTCGCGAGGGGCTTTTCGTCCAGGCGGTGGGTCGCACGAACGTCCGGCGGGGCGGGGCCCGACGGTCTCATTTCTGACGCTCGGGCGTCCCACAGTGCCGGATATCGCGGCTCGGCATGCGCGGTGAACTGCGAGTTAATGAAGACGGTGGTCAGGTTCGGGACATTTCGCCGGCTGGGACGCCGACACGCGCCGGTGACGTCGCGCCGATAGGGTCACCGCATGGATCTCTGGGTGGCGATCGCCGGGTTCGGCGTGGGTGTCGTCGTCGGGCTCACCGGCATGGGCGGCGGCGCGCTGATGACCCCGTTGCTGGTGCTCGTGTTCGGGGTGCCCCCGCTGAGCGCGGTGTCCAGCGATCTGGTCGCCGGCGCGATCATGAAGCCGTTCGGCGGCGCGGTCCACATGCGGCGCGGCACCGTCGACAAGCGCCTGGTGCTGTGGCTGTGCGTGGGCAGCATCCCGGCCGCGTTCGCCGGGGTGTTCGTCGCCAAGGCGGTCGACGGCGAGGGCATGTCCCACGTCATCCAGTCGCTGCTGGGCGCGGCGCTGCTGGTGGCCGCCGCCGGCCTGGTCGTCAAGGCCTGGTTCGGGCTGCGTGACCAGGCGCGCGCGGCCGCCGACCCGTCGCTGCGGGAGGTCGTCGAGGGCGCCCTGGCGCGCGTTCGCGTACGCATAATTCCGACCGTGCTGGTCGGAGCAGTGGGTGGGCTCGTCGTCGGGGTGACCTCGGTCGGCTCGGGCTCGCTGATCGTCATCGCGCTCATGGCGCTCTACCCGGCGCTGCGGCCGCAGCAGCTCGTCGGCACGGACCTGGTGCAGGCGGTGCCACTGGTCGGCGCGGCCGCCCTCGCGCACCTGCTGTTCGGGGACTTCCAGCTGGCGCTGACCGTCGCCCTGGTCGTCGGGGCGGTGCCGGGGGTGCTGCTGGGCGCGGCGGTGTCCTCGCGTGCGCCGGGCGGCCTGATCCGCGCCGCGCTGACCGTCGTGCTGACCGCGAGCGGCCTGAAGCTGCTCGGCGCGAGCACCGTGGCCGTCGGCGTCACCACCGCCGTGCTGGTGGCGCTCATCCCCGCGGTGTGGGTGCTGGCCCGCCGCCACCACGGCCTGCCGCTGCGTACGAGCCCGGTCCCGGCCGCGCGCACGCCGACCGAACCAGCCCTGGCCGATCAGGTCCCCGCGACCTGACCGGGCGAAACGCGCCTAGGCTGTGCCGCCTCACCATCCGCCCGAGCGATCAGAGCCGCGCCCAGGCGGTGCGGGCCGCCGCCGGCGGGGTCCGGTCGTCGGCGAACAGGCCCACCGCGCGCAGCTTGTCGGGATTGGCCAGCAGCTGGATGCCGGCAAGCCGGCCATGGTCGGTCTCCCAGCTCATCAGCGACCACCGCGTGCCCAGCCGCAGCAGCGCGGCCGGACCGCCGTTGACCTCGACGAGCCACCACTCGACGTCGCCGGCCTTGGCGCTGACCCCGGCCAGGAACCGCGCCACCCGCGACGCGCCGACCACCGGGTTGACGGCGGCGCGGGCCTTGCCGCCCCCGTCGCTCCACAGCGTGACCTCCTCGGCCAGCATCGCCTGCAGGCCGGCCCGGTCACCGGTGGCGGCGGCCGACAGGAAAAGGTCGACGAGCGCCCGGTGCCGGGTGTCGTTCACCGAGAAGCGCTGCCGGTCGTCGCCGATCCGCTCGACCGCCCGGCGGTGCAGCTGGCGGGCGTTGGTCTCGGTCAGCCCGAGGGTGTCCGCGATCTCCGCGTACGGCAGCTCGAACGTCTCCCGGAGCAGGTAGACCCCGCGTTCGGGCGGCGTGAGCCGCTCCAGCAGCCGCATCGCGGCCAGGGACAGCGTGTCGCGCTGCTGGGCGGTCTCGGCCGGGTCGCCGACCTGCGTGCCGACCGGAATCGGCTCGGGCAGCCAGGTGCCCGGGTAGGTCTCCCGCCGGTGGCGGGCCGAGCGCAGCTGGTCGAGGGCGAGCCGGGTGGTCACCGTGACCAGCCAGCCCCGCGGATCCGCGATCGCCGCCCGGTCCGCGCCGTGCCAGCGCAGCCAGGCGTCCTGCAGCACGTCCTCGGCGTCCCACCAGCTGCCCAGCATCCGGTACGCGACTCCGAGCAGCACCGCCCGGTGCTGCTCGAAGACCGCCGCGTCCGCCGGACGCAGTTCGACATGTGCCGTCATCACACCTCCGGATGCAGCCGTGTGGTCACGCCGATGCGGTTCCACAGGTTGATGGTGCCGATGGCCAGGATCAGGTCGGCGACCTCCTTGTCGGTGAACGCCGCCCGCGCGGTGTCCCAGACCTCGTCGGAGACGCCGCGCTCACCCAGCTTGGTCACCGCGTCGGTGAGCGCCAGCGCGGCGCGCTCGCGGGCATCGAAGCCCGGGAACTCCCACCACGCGCCGACGGCCAGCACCTCGCGGAGGTCGGCCCCCTGCTTGACCAGGTCCGTGCCGTGCAGGTCGATGCAGTACGCGCAGCCGTTCAGCAACGACGCGCGCAGCTTCACCAGGTCCAGCAACCGGGCGTGCAGGCTCTTGGCCAGGTACTTCTCCAGGCCCAGCACCGCCCGGTAGCCTTCGGGTGCCAGTTCGCCCAGATTCATCCGCTGAGACATCAGTCGTACCCCTCCGTGGTCCATTGTCACGGCAACCGTCGGTCGCCGCCGCAGGAACGACACGACAGCCGGGTCCGGACGTGACAATTCGGGGCACGGATGCGACGCAGGACACGTTCTCAGGCGAAGGCCGGCTCCGCCAGCATCTGCCGGCAGGCATCCCGGGCGGTCTCGCACGCGTCCGCGGCGATCGCGCAGTGCCGGTGCCGGTCGGCGTGGCTGCGGCTCTCCTGCGCGCAGACGTCGCACACGGTCGCACACGCCTCGATCACGGTGCGGGCCAGTTCGGGGTGATAGCCCCGGAACCGGTCGAGGATCTCGGCCGCGGTGGCGCACATGTCGGCGCAGTCCAGATTCGTCCGGATGCAGATCACCAACTGCGCCACCTCGGGATCGCCCAGGCAGGCGTCGGCGCACGCGTTGCACGCCTCCGCGCACAGGTTGCACGCCCGCACGCAGGCCGCCCGCGCGTCGTGGCGCAGGTCCTCTTCGTCGCGGTACATCGGCGTCATCGGCTGCATGGCTCGCCCCCGATCAAGAAGATCAATCGTACGCGCGGCGGATGCGGAAAGGGCGTCCGTGCTGCCGCGCGGACGCCCATCACCGGCGGGTTGTCAGTCCACCCGGACGGCGTCCGGCTTGGCGGCCGGCTCCGCGTCGGCCTCGGCGCCGTCGGCGGCCACCGACTCCATGGCGAGCCGGTCCGCGCCGCTCAGCGTGCTCAGCGGCTTCTCCTTGATGAACAGCACCACGACGAACGCCAGCGCCGCGATCGGCGCGCCGACCAGGAACAGGTCCGCGGTGGCCAGGCCGTAGATCTCGGCGACGATCGCCTTGATCTCCGGCGGCAGCGAGGCCAGGTCGGGCACCTGGCTGGAACTGCTGCCGGCCGGGGCGGGCCCGAACCGCTCCTCGCGCAGGTCGGAGATCCGGGCGGTCATCACCGCGCCGAGCGCGCTGACACCGACCGCGCTGCCCATGCTGCGGAAGAAGGTGAGCACCGAGGTGGTGACGCCCAGGTCGTGGGCGGGCACGTCGTTCTGCGCGGCCAGCACCAGGTTCTGCATGAGCAAGCCGACACCGATGCCGAGGACGGCCATGTACACCGACACCAGCGGCACGCTGGTCGTGTGGTCGATGGTGCCCAGCAGCAGCATGCCGGCCGTCATCACCACCGCGCCGACGACCAGGTAGATCTTCCACTTGCCGAACTTGGTGATCAGACCGCCCGCGACGGTCGACGAGACCAGCAGGCCGAAGATCATCGGCAGGCTCATCAGGCCGGCCACCGTCGGCGACTTGCCCAGCGAGATCTGGAAATACTGCGACAGGAACACCGCGCCGCCCATCAGCGCCAGACCGACCAGCACGCTGGCGATCGTGGTCAGGGTGACGGTGCGGCTGCGGAAGATGCCGAGCGGGATGATCGGCTCCGCGGCCCGCGACTCGACCCACACGGCCAGCGCCAGCAGCACCAGGCCGCCGGTGACCAGCAGCGCGGTCCAGCCCGAGGCCCAGGCGAACTTCTGGCCGGCCAGGGTCGACCAGATCAGCAGCGTCGAGACGCCCGCGGTGATCAGGAACGCGCCCCAGTAGTCGATCTTCACCTTGCCGGGCGGGGTCGCCGGCAGGTGCAGGGTGCGCTGCAGCAGGTAGATGGCGAGCAGGGTGAACGGGACGCCGATGAAGAACGTCCAGCGCCAGCCCAGCCACGAGGTGTCCACCAGCACGCCGCCGATGAGCGGTCCGGCGATGGTGCCGATGCCGAACACCGCGCCGAAGATGCCCGAGTAGCGGCCCATCTCGCGGGGCGGGATCATCGCCGCCATCACGATCATGGCCAGCGCGGTCATGCCGCCCGCGCCGACACCCTGCACGACGCGGCTGACGAGCAGGATCTCGACGTTCGGGGTGAAGCCCGCGATGAGCGAGCCGACCACGAACAGGCCGAGCGACAGCTGGATGAGCAGCTTCTTGCTGTACAGGTCGGCGGCCTTGCCCCAGAGCGGGACGGTGGCGGTCATCGCCAGCAGCTCGGTGGTGACGATCCAGGTGTAGACGGACTGGCTGCCGTCGAGGGCGGCGATGATGCGCGGCAGCGCGTTGGCCACGACCGTCCCCGCCAGGATGGACACGAACATGCCCAGCATCAGCCCGGACAGCGCCTGCATCACCTCGCGGCGGGTCATCGGGACCGTGTCGGGCTCCGGTCCGGCCGTCTGGGCCGGCATGTCGGTCGTGGTCATTTTCTTCCTCACGTGGTGCGGCAACCGGGTGAGGATCACCCGGGGGATGGGGGCGCCGTCGGGCGCGGTACGGGTCAGTCCGGATCGGGCAGGCCGGCGGCCAGGGCCGTGAACGCCTCGTCGACCAGCGCGCCCAGGGACAGGCCGCCGGCCGCGGCCATCCAGCGGGTGGCGGCGACGCGGAAGGCGGCGCTGGTCGTGGCCACCACGAGCGCCGGGTAGCCGTGCCGCACGGGATCGACCCCGAGGTGCGCGGCGATCTGCTCGGTGGTGGCCCGTTCGGCCTCGGCGTTGCTGAGCACCAGCCGCGGCAGCAGTTGCGGGCTGCGCTGGATGATCTCCATACGCAGGAACCAGTGGTCGCGATCGGCCTCCATGGCGGCGACGACCAGCAGCACGGCGCGGCGCACCGCCTCCAGCACGCTCATGGTGGGCAGCAGCACGGCCAGCCGGGCCCGCATCGCGTCGACCTCGACCAGGTGGT
The DNA here is from genome assembly GCF_042663325.1 of Catellatospora aurea. Lineage (NCBI taxonomy): Bacteria > Bacillati > Actinomycetota > Actinomycetes > Micromonosporales > Micromonosporaceae > Catellatospora > Catellatospora aurea. Next base: position 93,809 of record NZ_JBHTAC010000003.1, on the reverse strand, counting down.
CGCCGAGCACGGCGTCCTCCTTGGAGGCGAAGTAATTGAAGAAGGTGCGCGAGGATACCCCCGCCTCGGCACTGATGTCGTCCACGGTGACGTGGTCGAAGCCGCGCGCCGAGCACAGCCGCAGGGCCGCGCCGGTCAGCGCGGCGCGGGTCTGCTGCTTGCGGAGGTCACGCCGGCCGAGCGGGGCGTCCTGGTCGAGCGGAGTCACGGGCAGATCAAACCGCAAACTTGCAGTGGCTGCAAGTTTATTTGCGGCGTGTTCACCCGCCGGGGAAACCGGGCACCGCGGTTGCCAGGGGACGGAACCGCCGCTAAGGTCGGGCGCTGTGACTGCCGGGTCGGCCCAGTGCCGTGATCAGATGAGGCATCCGGCTGAGCCGTGATCGCCCGGCGGGCCCGTGGCCCGCCCTCCTTCGTCGTCGCCCGCCAAGCGGAGCCTGCCGAGGAAGGAGGTGATCGCATGTCCCGCTTCGAAGAACTCAACGCCGGTGACGTCCTGGTAGGCCAGGTCGTCAAGGTCGTTCCTTTCGGCGCTTTCGTCGAGATCGCCGATGACGCCCACGGTCTGCTGCACGGCCAGACCGAGCCGCAGGTCGGCGCGAGCGTCACGGTTCGCATCCTGGAGATCGACCGTGAGCGCAGGCGCGCCAGCCTGACGCTGGCGTGATCACGGCGGGGAGGCGGCTGGAGCCGTCTCCCCGCTCGTTCACCTGGCGAGCAGGGCGACGAGGTCGCTGCCGGTCACCACCCCGACCGCCATGCCGCGGGTGTCGACCACGGCCACCGCGTCCACGCAGGCCGTACGCATCAGCCGCGCCGCGTCCACCACCGCCGCCTCGGCGGCCACCACCGCGGGCGTGCGGTCCAGCACCGAAGAGATCCGCCGGTACGACAACGTGGCCGGCTCGGCGGCCCAGGCCGCGACGACCGCCCGGTCCGCGAGCACGCCCACGCACCGGCCGCCCTCGTCGGTGACGACCAGGTGCCGCAGCCCTTCGCGAACCATCACCGCGAGCGCGTCGCCCAGCGTCGTCGACGTCCGCACGCAGTACGGCGGCGCGCTCATCACCTCGCTGATCTGCCGCCACGCCAGCCCCGCCCGCTCCGGCCCGCTCTGTGTCACCCGCCCGTCCATGACCAGCTCCCGACCTGTCCTCAGCCGCCCGCAGGCTCCTCGACCGGGGTGTGCCGCACCACCAGCACCGGGCATGCCGCGTGGTGCAGCAACTGCTGGCTGACCGAACCCAGCAGCAGCCCCTGGAAACCGCCACGCCCCCGGGCGCCGACCACCACCAGCTGCGCCTGCTCGCTCAGCCGCACCAGCTCCCGGCCGGTGCGGCCGGGCACCACTTCCGTACGGACCCGGACATCGGGGCGCTGCTTGCGCATGGCCTCGATCGCCGTGTCAAGCTCCTGCTGCTCAGCCGCCCGCGCGGCGAGCGGGTCGTAGAGCGCCGGGATCGAGTACGCCAGCGCGGTCGCGGCGTCGTGCCATACCCGCACCGCGAGCAGCTCCGCGTCCCGCTGCCGCGCCTCGCCGAACGCCTGCCGCACGGCGGCCGCCGACCCGGGCGAGCCGTCGACCCCGAGCACGACCGGACCGGCCCGCGCCTCGCCCCGCACCACCAGCACCGGAGTGGCGCAGTGGGCCGTCACCTCCACCGCGACCGAGCCGAGCAGCAGCCCGGTGAACCCGCCCAGGCCCCGGTCGCCGAGCACCAGCAGCTGCGCGGCGCGCGCGGCGGCCAGCAGTACGCCCGCGGGCCCGCCGGTTACCAGGTCGGAGGTCACCTCGACGCGGCCGTTCGCGGCCTTCGCGGCCGCGGTCGCCTCGGCGAGGACACGTTCGGCGTCGTGGCGCAGCCCGCCCTCCGGCACGGCCTCCGACGCCCCGACGTCGACGTGCATGAGCGGCCAGATGAAGGCGTGCACGATGCGTAGGCCGCAGCCGCGCCAGGCCGCCTCCCGGACGGCCTCGCGTACCGCCGCCAGCGCCGAGGCCGACCCGTCGACGCCGACCACGACCATCGCCTGCTCGCCCATGGCATGTCCCCCACCCCATTATCGATCAGCGGAGCGGCGGAATGCGCGCAAGCGCTGCTCCACGCCGTGAACCTAGAAGTCCGTCGACCCGCACCACCTGGCACGCGCCATAGCCGCAGTCGCCCGGCAGCGGCATGGCCGCCACGTCGCCGCGGGAACGCCCGGCACCTGTCCGCCTTCTCGTCACGCCGGGGACCGTACCCGGCACCCCTGACCATGCCAGGCCGGATCGACGAAACCCGCGTCGGCGACACCTGCTCCCCGGCACATTTAGAGGGGTGGAGATTGGCACAGGACTGGACGGGACGACGTTCGCGCAGACGGAGTACCCGCCCGACGTCGTGGAGTCGAATGCCGCTCTGGGCGCGCTCGTACGGGCGATGGGCTGGCCGCCGAGCAGCGCGCAGGCGTACCGGGTCCAGGCCCGGGAGCGGCTGGCCGGGATCTCGCCCGGCGGGGTGCTGCCCCGCTCACCCCTGGCCCGCGAGATCACCGTGCCGCTGCCGGACGGGTCCATGCGGGCCAGGGTGTTCGACGCGTCCGCGCCGACCGGCCTCTACCTGCACGTCCACGGCGGCGGCTGGGCCGTCGGCGCGGCCGACGAGCAGGACTCCTACCTGGAGGAGCTGCTGCACGGCACGGGTCAGACCGTGGTCAGCCTCGACTATCCGCTGGCTCCCGAGCGGCACTTCCCCGGCCTGCTGGACGACTGCGAGGCGGCCGCCCGGCACCTGCTCGAGCACGCGGGGCGGGATTTCGGCGTCGCCGCGGCGACCATCGGCGGCGAGTCGTCGGGGGCCAACCTCGCGCTGGCGGTGGCCCTGCGGCTGCGCGACCGCCCGGCCGCGGTGACCCCGCGCGCCCTGAACCTGTGCTACGGCGTCTACGACCTCACCCTCACCCCGAGCGCCCGGAACTGGGACGACGCCCGCGGCGGCGTGCTCACCACGGCCCGCATGCGCTGGTACGCCGAGCAGTACGTCCCCGATCCCGCCGACCGCCTCGACCCGGCCGCCTCCCCGCTCTACGCGAACCTCACCGGGCTGCCACCGGCCCTGCTCACCGTCGGCACCGAGGACCCGCTGCTCGACGACACCCTGTTCCTGTACGCCCGCCTGCTCGCCGCCCGGTCACCGGTGGAACTCCAGGTGGTTCCGGGTGCCGGGCACAGCTTCAACATGATGCCGCTGTCGGTCACCGGCCCGGCGAACGCCGCCGCGCACCGCTTCCTCGCGGAGGCGCTCGCCGCCTGACGGGCCCGCTGTCGTGAACCCGTCGGAAGATCTTCTCGCAGGTCGGCCGTTGCGGCAGCGGGAACCGGTCGGACAGCTCTCGCCGTCGACACACCGTGGTGGGATGATCGGCGCGCCGCTCGCACGGCTCTGTCCGCGACATGCCCCTCAGCACCACCGGACCGGCGCTTTGCGACCCTCGCAGCACCGTACGTCCACCTCGGCCGGATCCCGTCTGAACTGGACTTTGGCGGCCGCAGGGGCCCCGGGTCACGGGAGCGCCGGCGTGACGTAATCGGTGAGGGAGGAACGCTGTGACGCAGGCAGAAGCCGGCGCATTCAAGATTCTCAAGGGCCTGGGCATCGCGATCGTGATCGTGGTGTCCCTGGTGCTGATCGCGGTGTACTGGCAGCCCGTGCTGGACACCATCGTGGACATCTGGAACTACCTGATCGACCGCATCCCCTCGGACGGCGGCCAGCGCACCGCGGTGCTGATCTACATGATCGCGGCGGTGGTGATGGGCGTGCTGTTCTCGCAGGCCGGCCACTTCACCGCGTACGGCATCGCGATGGGCCTGGTGCCGCTGCTGTGGGTGCTGTTCTGGGAGGGCTTCCCGCCGCTGGGCCTGAACCCGGTGTGGACGTCCAACATGGGCGTGTCCCACATGAGCCCGAGCCAGGTCGCGCTGTGGGCGGTCGTCGCCGCGGTGCTCACCACGCTGGTCTTCGTGCCGCTGGAGTTCCGCGAGAAGTGGCAGCGCCGCCGGCGGTCCCGCCGGGGCTGAGAAAGCCGGGGCGGGTGGCGCCGGCATCGTCGGCGCCACCCGCCTGGCCCGGTCCGGCCCCCGAGGCTACGCGAGAGCCGGCTCGGTCTTGCGGCACCTCACACGTAGGTCACCGTGTCGATGTAGAGGTACACGTCGTCACGGACCACGAGGTGGGGTGCGGTCACGGTCTCCTCCATGACGCCGGAGTCGCCGCCGCAGATGACCACGGCCTTGTCCGAGGTGACGTCGGAGATGATCCCTGCCTGCCATTTCCGCTCGCGATAGACCCAGACCCGGTCTCCGGACTGGTACGAGTCGGTGGCCGCGATCTCGGCGGAAGAGCGCCGGGCGGGGTTGATCCTGGGAGCTGGCATTCGTGCCTCACTGCGGCGAACGTTGCTCGCGGATGGGGGGTGGAGCCGGCCGGAACGGTGGAGTCCGCGCCGTCCGCCCGGTGCCGTGTCGCCACACCAACCGGGCCACAGATGCAAGTGCCACAATGCAAACGTATGTCGTTGCGCCTCCCATCATGCAGACCATCCTGTGCAGGCGCAAGCGCCGGATGCACGTGCAGATGACTTTTGGCATTCCTCTGACGTACAGAGCGTCACCTGCCTGGCGTAACGCGGGCGAAATCCTGATGAGATATGGCGGTCACCCCTCTGGCCGGCGTCCCACTTCGTGGGAAAAGATCGACAGATGACCGCCGTACGCCCCGTCCGACCGGACGACCTGGCCGCACTGCTCGCCCTGATCGCCGACCACGCCGCGTACGAGCGCGCCGCCCCGCCACCGCCTGACCTCGCCGAACGGCTCGCACCGGCGCTGTTCGCCGATCCGCCGCGGCTGCGCTGCCTGGTCGCCGACGCCGCCGGCACGCTGGTCGGCTACGCCACCTGGACCCGCGACTTCGCCACCTGGACCGGCCGCCACTACACCCACCTCGACTGCCTCTACCTCGACGACCGGCACCGCGGCCGCGGCCTGGGCAGGCAGCTGATCGACGCCGTCATCGAGGCGGCCCAGGGCGACGAGATCCAGTGGCAGACCCCGGTCTGGAACACCGACGCCCAGCGCTTCTACGAGCGCCTCGGCGCACGCCCCGCCGAAAAGATCCGGTACACGCTGCAACCGCACTGACCTCGCCCGCATCTGGCACGGACACTTTCCGGACGGGTCGGGTCAGACGGCGTCGGGCTCGCGTACCCCGGGCACGGACGCGGGCGTGGACGGCTGCCCGGACAGCTCTCCGAACCGGGCCAGGGCCAGCGCGCCGCCGACGGCCAGCAGGAAGCCGCCGACCGCGACCGGCACCCAGCCGGGCCGCGCCTCGTCGCCCAGCACCACGACGCCGACGACGGCGGGCAGCACCGTCTCGCCGATCACCATCGCCGCCGTGGCGGTGGTGACCGAGCCGCCCGACAGCGCCATCGTCCACAGCACCAGCGCGATGAGGCTGGACGCCGCGACCAGGTACGTGGCCGGCTCCCGCACCATCCCTGCCGGGTCCAGTTCCGGCAGCGTGCGCGCGGCCAGCGCCAGCACCCCGAAGCACAGGCCCGCGCACAGCCCGAGGACCATGGTGCGCCACCGCCCGCGCAGCCGTCCCGCACCCGCACCCAGCACGGCGAGCCCCACCAGGCACGCGGCCAGCGCGGCGTAGAAGTCGGTGTGCGCGCGGTTCGCGCCCTCGGGGCCGGCCGACACGCCCAGCAGGGCCAGTCCGACGCAGACGGCGGCGACCGCGCCTTTCTCGACCCGGCCGAGCCGCTCCTTCATCACCACGGCCGCCGCGATCGCGGTCACCGCCAGCGCGGACGCGATCGCGGCCTGCACCAGGAACAGCGGCAGGTGCCGCAGCGCGACCAGTTCGAACCCGAATCCCAGCAGGTCCAGGCCGACCCCGGCGAGGAACGGCAGGGTCAGCCAGGCGCGCACCAGGGACTTCGGCTCCAGCTCGCTGACCGGCCCCGCCTTGCGCATGCCGACGGCCTGCATGACCGACGACAACCCGAAGCACACGGCCGCCGCCAGCGCCCCGCACAGGCTCACGATCAGCACCGGATCATCGTTTCACGGAGCCCGCCGCAGGGAGCCGCGTTCCCGGCGCGCCGATCCGGCCCTCAGTCCTGCAGGTGGCTGTTGGCGGAGTTCGTCCACCAGCCGGCGCCGTCACCGGTTCCCGACCTGCCGGGCTTGCCCATGCGTCGGCTGAGCCGGGCGGCGTCCTGCACCGCCCGGCGGGCCGGGTGCATCCGTCGCCTGCGGATCCTCCGGATCACCGCGAGCACCGCCTCACCGCCGAGCACCACCCCCACACAGGCGAGCACGGTCAGCAGGATCGCCACGAAGTCCGGCATGTGCCCACGGTAGGTCAGGGCATCGAATCACGGAGCGGCCGAACCCTATAGGATCCGGCGATGAAACCGTTTACCATCCCTTCGGCCTGTTCCTGCACTTCGGGCTCAACACGTTCCACGGCAAGGAGTGGAGCGACGGCACCCTCGACCCGGCCACGTTCGACCCGTCCGACCTCGACGCGGGCCGGTGGGTGGACGTCGCACAGCAGGCGGGCGCGAAGTACCTCGTGCTCACGGCCAAGCACCACGACGGCTTCTGTCTGTGGCAGACCGACACCACGGCGTACTCCGTCACCTCGTCGCCCTGGCGCGGCGGCCGCGGCGACGTGGTGGGCGAGCTGGCCGAGGCCTGCCGGGTCGCGGGGATGCCGCTGGGCCTGTACCTGTCCCTGCCGTCACCGGCTTTCGCACCGGCCACGAGTCCCCGCCCGCACTCCAGCGGCAGCCCGCGCTCGACCTGTCGAAAGTGGACTGAGTCCCCCGCCCACCTCCCGCCGCCCCTCGCGCGTCAACCACCTGGACGCGGCTGGGCGCGGAGGGAGCGGGCATGAGCGAGGAGCAGGTCAGCACGGCCTCGGCGAGGGCAGCCGCGCGGCGGCCGGAGCTGGACGCGATACGCACGCTGGTGGTCGTCGGGCTGATCTTCTTCCACTCGTCGCTGGTGTTCGACGAGCGCGACGACTACTACATCAAGAACGCCGACACGACCGAGGTCACCACGGTCCTGTCCGGGCTGGCCGTGGTCTGGGCCATGCCGATCCTGTTCCTCATCGCGGGGTTCGGGGCGCGCCACTCGCTGCGCCGGCGCGGTCCGGGCGGTTTCGCCGCCGAGCGGCTGCTGCGGCTGGGCGTGCCGCTGCTGTTCGCGCTCGTGGTGCTGCTGCCGGTGCCGCCGTGGCTGCGGTTGAAGGCCGCCGACCCCGGCTACCACGAGTCGTACTGGCGCTTTCTGCCGCGCTTCTTCGACGTGCGGTTCGACGCGGGCGAGTTCCCGTTCGTGGTGCAGGGGGAGCAGTTCGAGACCGGACACCTGTGGTTCGTGGTGATGCTGCTGGCCTGGGCGCTGCTACTGGCGGCCGCGGCCCGGCTGCTGCCGCGCTACCCACGGCGGCGGCAACGCGACCGGCTGGCCGAGATGACCGGACGGCGCGGGCTCGTGCTGCTGCTGCCCGCGCTGCCGCTGGCGGTGATCAGCGCGCTGGACGGCATGGAGGAGAGCTACGCGGGTTGGAGCCGCTGGGCCTACCTGCTGTTCTTCCTGTACGGCGTCGCGCTCGCCGGCGACGACCGGTTCCGCGACGCGATGCGCCGCGACGCGATGCTCGCCGCCGTTGCGGCGGTGGTGCTGATGGCCGTCGGCATGCCGCTGTTCTTCGTCGTCAGCGAGAGCGGCGGCGACCCGCTGACCGACCCGTCCGGCCTGGCCATGCTGATGCGGGCGCTCTACGGCATGACCGGCTGGTGTTTCGTGGTCGCCATCCTCGGCCTGCTCGACCGGCGCGCCCGGCGGCAGCCGAACCCGGCATCGGGACTCGGCCGCCGCGTCTACCTGTACCTGGCGCTCGGCGCGCTGCCGATCTACGTGCTGCACCAGCCGATCGTGGTGGCGGTCGCGTACCACGTCGTGTCGTGGCAGTCCCCGATCGTCGTCAAATACCTGACGCTGGTGACGATCGCGCTGGCGCTGACCGTCGCCGCGTACGAGCTGCTGGTCCGGCGCACCCGGCCGACCCGCTTCCTGTTCGGCGTACGAGAACCGGCCGCCGTACGTCCAACCACGACCGAGTCACCTGGCGAGTGAGGGGTACGGTGCAGGTCATGTCACCGACGATCAAGGTCGAGGAGCTGCGCAAGGCCTACGGCGAGCTGCGCGCCGTCGACGGCGTCTCCTTCGACGTGCAGGCCGGGGAGTTCTTCGGCATCCTCGGGCCCAACGGCGCGGGGAAGACCACCACCCTGGAGATGATGGAGGGGTTGCGCCAGCCCGACTCGGGCAGCGTCGCCCTGTTCGGCGAGAGCCCGTGGCCGCGCAACCCGCGGCTGCTTCCCCGCATCGGCGTGCAGCTGCAGGCCAGCGCGTTCTTCGAGCGGCTGACCGCCCGCGAGCAGATCCGCACCTTCGCCTCGCTGTACGGCGTGACGGCGCGCAAGGCCGACGAGTGGCTCGGCGTGGTCGGCCTGGAGGACATGGCCGACAAGCGCAACGAGGACCTGTCCGGCGGCCAGCAGCAGCGGCTGTCCATCGCGTGCGCCCTGGCCCACGGGCCGGACCTGGTGTTCCTCGACGAGCCGACGTCCGGCCTGGATCCGCAGGCCCGCCGCAACCTGTGGGACGTGCTGCGCGACATCAGCGCGCAGGGCCGCACCGTGGTGCTGACGACGCACTACCTCGACGAGGCGGAGTCGCTGTGCGACCGGGTCGCCATCATGGACCACGGCCGCATCCTGGAGTCCGGGCCGCCCGCGACGCTGGTGCGTGACCTGGACGCGCCGACCCGGATCGCGATCGAGAGCGGCGTGATCACCGCCGACGCGGCCCGGGGACTCGCCGACGGGCTCGACGTGACCGACGACGGGGTGTCGCTGACCATCGCGACGCGTACCCCCGCGCCCGTGCTGTCGGCCCTGGCCGAGCGGGACGCGCTGCGCGGCCTGTCGGTGCGCGGCGCCACCCTCGAAGACGTCTTCCTGCACCTGACCGGACGGGAGTACCGGGCATGACCGGCTTCGTCAGCCTCTCCACGGCGATGGCCCGCGGCTTCTTCCGCGACCGCACCGCCATGTTCTTCACCATCCTGTTCCCGCTGATGTTCCTGGTGCTGTTCGGCGGCCTGTTCAAGGACGCGGGCGCGTCGAAGACCGACATCCTGCAGATCGGTTCGGTGCCGGTCGTCGACCAGCTGCCCGCCGAGGCCGCCGCGGGGCTGGACCGGGTGCTCGCGGTGACCCGTACGGCCGACCGCGCCGCCGCGCTGGAGGAGGTGCGCAAGGGCGACAAGGCAGCCGCGATCGAGCAGGTCGGCGGGGAGCTGATCGTGCATTACTCGGCCGCGGACGCGGTCAAGGCCGCCACCGTGCAGGGCATCCTGGAGTCGCTGGTCCAGCAGGCGAACCTCGCCGCCGCGGGCGTCACCACCCCGGCGACCACACTGCGCGCCCAGCCGGTCGAGGACCAGTCCCTCAAGGCGATCCAGTACATGACCCCCGGCCTGCTGGGCTGGGCGATCGCCACCGGCGCGACGTTCGGCGCGGCGCTCACGCTGGTCACCTGGCGGCAGAAGAAGATCCTGCGCCGCCTGCGGCTGTCCCCTGTGCCGGTCGCCTCGATCATCGGCGCGCGGGTGTCGGTGAGCATCGCCATCGCCCTGGTCCAGTCGGCCATCTTCATCGGCGTCGCCCTGCTGCCCTACTTCGGCCTGCAGCTGTCCGACCAGTGGTGGGCGTTCATCCCCATCATGATCGCCGGAACGCTGGCCTTCCTGTCCATCGGCCTGGTCGCCGGCGCGGCTTCGAAGACCCCCGAGGCGGCCAGCGCCATCGCCAACCTCATCACCCTGCCGATGGCGTTCCTGTCCGGCGCGTTCTTCCCCCTCGACGGCGCGCCGGCGTGGCTCCGGCAGATCTCGGAATTCCTCCCGCTCAAACACCTCGTCTCCTCGATGCAGGACGTCATGGTCCGCGGCGAGAGCATCGCCGTCACCCTGCCCGACATCGGCATCCTGCTCGCCTTCACCCTCGTCCTGTCCGCCGTCGCCGCCGCCCTCTTCCGCTGGGACGACGCCTGACCCTTTGGGCAAAGGAAGGGCACCTTCTTATCGCTACGCGTATAAGAAGGTGCCCTTCTTGACGCAGCCCGGCCGCGAGCTGCGGCGTTGTGGCTGCCGAGCATTCGGGCACCGGTCGGCCCCCGTTCAGGACCCGTCCCCGGCTGCTTCACCCGGTGCCGCCACCGTGAGCCGATGAGCACGTACCTCGTCCTGGCGGTAGCCGCTCTCGCGGTGTCGTCGGCCACGTTGCTGTTCCTCGGCCGGCGCGTCGTCCTAGCCGAGGACGGCGCACACGGCCTGTGCCGCCTCGACCACAACGCTCCCACCAGCACCGCGTGGTGCGCCGACTGCGGCGCGTGACCCCAAGACCGCTCGACCTGCCGGGCGCCTGTGCGTATCTTGAGGCCACTTACGCCCACCTGCCTGGCAAGTCGAGCGATCTTGAGCGCGCGGGCCGTGACGGGCTCAGGTCGCGCCGTTGAGGTAGGCGAGGACCGCCAGGACGCGCCGGTTGTCGTCATCGGACGGGGCGAGGTCGAGTTTGCCGAAGATGCTGGCCGTATGCTTGCCGACCGCGCTCTCCGACAGGAACAGCCGCTGCCCGATCGCCGCGTTGGAGCGCCCCTCGGCCATCAGCTCCAGCACCTCCCGCTCGCGCGGGGTCAGCCGGGCCAGCGGCACGTTGCGCGCGGGCTGCTGGAGCAGCTTCGCGATGACCTCCGGGTCCATCGCGGTGCCGCCCCCGGCGACCCGGCGCACCGCGTCGAGGAACTGGTCGGCGTTGAACACCCGGTCCTTGAGCAGGTATCCGATCCCGCCGGTCCCATCGGCCAGCAGCTCGCGCGCGTACAGCTGCTCGACGTGCTGCGACAGCACCAGCACCGGCAGCCCTGGCACCTGCCGACGCGCCGTCAGCGCCGCCTGCAGCCCTTCGTCGGTGTTCGTCGGCGGCAGCCGAACGTCGACCACGGCCACGTCAGGCCGGTGCCTGAGCAGAGCGTCGAGCAGGTCGGGGCCGGTCTCCACGGCGGCGACGACGGTGCAGTCGTGCGCCTCCAGCAGGCGGACCAGCCCTTCCCTCAGGAGGTAGAGGTCCTCGGCGAGGACAACGCGCACGGTATCTCCAGGGTCAGCACGGTGGGGCCGCCCTGCGGGCTGTGCAGGGCGAGGGTTCCGTCGAATGTAGCGAGTCGCCGGCGCAGCCCGTGCAGCCCGCCGCCGTGGGACGGTGCGGCCCCGCCGCGCCCGTCGTCGGTGACGGTGACCCGCAGCAGGCCGCCGGTGTGCCGGATGTCCACGCCGACCCGGCCGGCCTGCGCGTGCCGGGCGGCGTTGGTCAGCGCCTCGGCGACCGCGAAGTACGCGGCGGTGGCGACCGGCGCGGGCGGCTGCCCGGCCAGGTCGGCGCGCACCTCCACGGGCAGTGCGGAGTCCAGCGCGAGGGCGCGTACGGCGTCGGCGAGGCCGCGCTCGGCGAGCACCGGCGGGTGGATGCCGCGGACCAGGTCACGCAGCTCGGCCAGGGCCGCGGCGGAGGTCTCCCGGGCCTGGGCCAGCAGCGCGCGGGCGGCGGCCGGGTCGCGGTCCATCAGCTGCTCGACCGTGCCCAGGCTCAGCCCGACGGCGACGAGCCGGGCCTGCGCGCCGTCGTGCAGGTCGCGTTCGATGCGGCGCAGCTCGGCGCTCTGCGCGTCGACGGCCTCGGCGCGGGTCTGGGCGAGATGCTCGACGCGCTGGGTGAGCCGGGCGGACCGGCTCGGCGCGAGCAGCAGCCGCGCCCAGCCGGTGATCAGCCGCAGCACCGGGCGGGCCAGCACCACGCCGAGCAGCCCGAGAGCCAGGCCGATCGGGATGGACGTCCAGCCCGGCAGCACGTCGGCGGCGGGCACGCCCAGGGTGAACAGCTGCCAGACGTACCAGGGGCTGATCCACAGGCCGGTGACGAGGCCGAGCGGCACGCCCCACAGCGGCCAGAACAGCGCCTGCCAGAACAGCCCGAAGTAACCCGCGCCGATCAGCACGCCGGGGATCACGGCGACCAGCGCCGCCACCGGCGCGGTGGCCATCCAGGCCAGGTCGCGCCAGGTGGCCGGGTCGCCGAGGATCCACGGGAAGAAGCCGGCGCGGCGGGCGCCGTCGCGGGTGGCGTAGAGGGTGCGCCCGACGCGGTAGCGGCCGTCGGGTCCGGGCTCGGGCACGGGCTCACGCTGCCGGTACGGGTCCGGCATGGGCTCGCCGCCGCCCCACTGCACGCACAGCCGCCGGTAGTGGTTGAGCATCGGCCGGATCGCGTACGCCAGCCAGGCGATGCCGAACCCGCCGCTGAGCATGGTCAACAGCAGCGTCAGCGCGAACACCGCGAACCCGGTCAGCGACAGCCCGAGCAGCAGCGCCGCCTTCCACGTGTCGTGCCCGCCGCGGCGCAGCCAGTCCCCGATCCCGGACGACTTCCACCAGGTCAGACCCGGGTCGCCGAGCCACTGCCGGGCCCAGCGGCCGTGCGCCCGCAGCAGGGTCGGCCCGGCGAGCACCCCGACGGCGATCGCGGTGAAACCGGCCGCGAGCACGGCCCAGCCGGGCATCGGCAGGCCGAAACCGGCCACCAGGTCGGTCAGTCCCGCATCGGCCAGCACCCGGCGGCCGGGACCGGTCATGCCCGCGACAAGGAGCACACCGGCCACGAGCAGGCCCGGGGCGAGCAGCGCGACCAAGGCACCGACGGGTGCGAGCAGCACCAGCCACATCCAGTCCCGGGCCGTCGCCGGGTCGTCGCTCAGCCACTGCATGCGCAGGAAGAAGGCCGGATAGTGGCGGGTCTTGAACAGCTGGCCGTCGTGCTCGTACCAGCCGTCGGGGCGGCGCGGCGGCGTGGGCACCGGGCCCGCGCGGTATGGCGGGTCGATCACCACCCCGCTCCAGGAGCCGGCCAGCCGGCGCGACAGCGCGGTCAGCCGGCGGACCAGCTGCAGCACGGCCGGGTAGGTGACGACCGCGCCGATCGCCATCATCAGCGGCAGCGAGGCGACGAATCCGAAGACCGCGAGCAGCGCGAGGGCGACGCAGCGCAGCGGGGCGAGGGCGTACGACCGGAACATGCGACACATCGTCGCCGATCGGCGCGGGTCACGGCACTGCGCGTGGGCCCCCGGCCGGGGTGGGGTTTCCTACACCCCCGCTCGGCGCGCAGCCGCATACCGGCGCTCGCATCGCGTCTCTACCGTCTATCGGCATGACAGTCATCGAAGTCAACGGGCTCACCAAGCGGTACGGCGACCGCACGGTCGTCGACGGCGTCTCCTTCACCGTCGCCGAAGGCGAGATCTTCGGCATCCTCGGCGAGAACGGCGCCGGCAAGACCACCACCGTCGAGTGCATCTCCGGCCTGCGTACCCCCGACGCGGGCAGCATCGGCGTGTTCGGTCTGGACACCCGGACCGACCGGGAGGAGCTGCGCCGGATCATCGGGGTGCAACTGCAGGAGAGCCAGCTGCAGGACCGGCTGCGCGTCGGCGAGGCCATGCAGCTGTACGCCTCCTTCTATCGCGACCCCGCCGACTGGCGCGAGCTGCTGGCCGCGGTCGGGCTGACCGAGCAGGTCCGGGTGCCGTACGCGAAGCTGTCCGGCGGCCAGAAGCAGCGCCTGTCGATCGCGCTCGCGCTGATCGGCAACCCGCGCCTGGCGATCCTGGACGAGCTCACCACCGGCCTGGACCCGCGGGCCCGGCGCGAGACGTGGAAGCTGATCCGCCAGATCCGCGACCGCGGCGTGACCGTGCTGCTGGTCACCCACTTCATGGACGAGGCCGAGCGGCTCTGCGACCGGCTCGCCGTGCTCGACGGCGGGAAGATCGTCGCGCTGGACACCCCGGCCGCGCTGATCGCGGGTGTCGGCGACGTCGACGGCTACCGCGCCAACCTCGAGGACGCGTTCCTCGCCCTGACCGGCACCGACCGCGACAACTGAACAGGAGCACCCATGTCCGCCCTGACCCGACTGACCGGCGCCGAGGCCCGGCTGTTCCTGCGGGAGCCGGTGAGCGCGTTCTTCGCGCTGGCCTTCCCGGCCGTGCTCGTGATCGTGCTCGGCAACGCCATCCCCGCGTTCAGCGAACCGTCGCCCGACTTCGGCGGCGAGCGCCCCATCAACCTGTACCTGCCCATCGTGCTGGCCCTGGCCATCGGCACGGTGACGATGACCTCCCTGCTCAGCGTGCTCGCCCAGTACCGCGAGCGGGGCGTGCTCAAGCGGCTGGCCACCACGCCGGTGAAGCCGTCGGCGCTGATCGGCGCGCAGCTCGGCGTGAACGTCGCGGCCCTGGTCGCGGGTTCGGCGCTGATGATGCTGACCGCCGCGGTGGCGTTCGGCAGCCGCGGGCCGGAGAACTGGCCGGCCCTGCTGGTCGCCTACCTGCTCGGCGCCGGCGCGATGACCGGCGTGGCGCTGTTCATCGCCGCGGTGACGCCCAACGCCCGCGCCTCGGCCGGCATCGGCACCCTCGTGTACTTTCCGATGCTGTTCTTCGCCGGGGTGTGGACCCCGGGCGACATGATGCCCGACGGCGCGCAGCGGGTCGCCGACTTCACCCCGCTGGGCGCGGCGTCGCAGGCGATGCAGGCCGCCTGGAACGGCGCCTGGCCGCAGCCCCTGCACCTGGCCGTGGCCGCCGGGTACACCCTGGTCACGGGGGCTCTCGCGATCCGGCTGTTCCGCTGGCAGTGACAGGCCGTTGGCCTCGGCCGAAGCCGCACCCCATCTCGGGGGTGCGGCTTCGGCCTGTTCAGCCGGCGGTCGCCGCGTCGGGCACGTACCGGGCCATCTCGCTCATCGTCAGCGGGTTGCCCGCGACGATTCGTACCAGGCGGAACTCCGTGATGTCCGGGTTGACGGCCAGAGCCGCGCCCTCGTCGAGTTCCAGGAACCGCATCAGGTCACTGGGCCCGACCGCGTCCTCGACGACCCGGCGGTACTCGCCGAAGTCCTTCGCCGCGGCCAGGTCGGCGAGGAACCCGCCCAGGTCCGGCCGTCCGATACCCAGGTAGATGCTTGCGACGACGTCGTCGAAGGCGCGTTGCGAGGTGAAGGGGATGGCCCCGGTCCGCCGCCTTCGACGACCGCGCCCCGGGCGGCCGAGGCTGAAGCCGCGAAGGCGGGACCCGGACGGGTCCCGCCTTCGCGGAAGACGGTCAGACCGTGCCGGGGGGCACGGTGTCGCGGGTCTCCTCGATGACCCGGCGCTCCGTGGGCGCACTGGTCACGACGCTGCGGCGGCGGCTGCTCCAGATGGTGAGGGTCAGCACCATCCCGAGCGCGCCGACGACCATCAGGATCCAGCCGACCACGTCCAGGTCCAGCCCACTGATGCTCACGTCCAGGGCGAATGTGAGGATCGCGCCCAGCGCGATCAGGAAAAGGCTCGCGCCGATACCCATGTCAGCCTCCTTCTGGCGACCATCGCCTCGCCAGCGGCTATACCCGGTCGCGCGCCCCGCCAACCTCGGGATCACGGTGGTGGTTCAGCACCGCGTGCGGGTCGGCGTGCGTCCCGGCCGGATCGGCGTGCACCATGGCGGCCGTCAGTTTCGGCACCGCGTGCAGCAGCCGGTGCTCGGCGTCGACCGCGATCGCGTGCGCCCGGCTCACCGTCAGCTGGGCGTCGACGGCCACCGCGCACTCGGCCCGCAGCCGGTGCCCGATCCAGCGCAGCCGCACCTCGCCCACGTCGACCACGCCCGGGGTGCCGCGCAGCGTCTGCTCGACGGCGTCGACGAGTCTCGGGTCGACCGCGTCCATCAGCCGCCGGTACACCTCGCGTGCGGCGTCCTTGAGCACCAGCAGGATCGCCACCGTGATGAGCAGGCCCACCACCGGGTCCGCCCACCACCACCCCAGCGCGGCACCGCCCGCGCCGAGCAGCACGGCGAGTGAGGTGAAGCCGTCGGTACGCGCGTGCAGCCCGTCCGCGACGAGCGCCGCCGAGCCGATGCGCCGCCCGACGACGATGCGGTAGCGGGCCACCAGTTCGTTGCCCGCGAACCCGATCAGCGCCGCCGCGGCGACGTAGGGCAGGTGGCGCACCTCCTGCGGGTCGAGCAGCCGGCGCAACGCCTCGTATCCGGCCAGCGCCGCCGACGCCGCGATGGTCAGCACGATGAAGATGCCGGCGAGATCCTCGGCCCGGCCGAAGCCGTACGTGTACGAGCGGGTCGGGCGGCGGCGGCCCAGCACGAACGCCACGCCCAGCGGCACCGCGGTCAGCGCGTCGGCCACGTTGTGCAGGGTGTCGCCGAGCAGGGCGACCGAGTGGGAGAAGTACACGACGACGGCCTGCAGCAGGGCGGTGAGGCCGAGCACCACCAGTGAGATCCACAGGGCGCGCAGGCCCTCGCGGGAGGACTCCATCGCGGAGTCCACCTTGTCCGCCGCGTCGTGCGAGTGCGGGCTGAAGAGGTGGCCGAGCTGGTGCTTCAGCCGGGAGAGCAGGCCCACGCTCGCATGATCGTGACCGTGGTCGTGGCCGTCGTGATCGTGGCCCTCGTGGTCGTGGCCCTCGTGGTCGTGCTGATGGTCGTGTTCGTGCGGGTGCGCGCCGTGCTCGCCGGGACCGTGCTCCGCGTGGCCGTGGCCGTTCGAGCCGTGGCGGTGATCGTCACTCATGGCGTGCCTCCCGCGCCCACTTAAGCAGAAGTCGAGCGCGCTCGCCGCTCAGCACGCCGTCGCGGTCGCCGTGTCACGGCCCGTCGAGGGGATACTCCACGTCCGGCAGCACCTCGATGGGGAAGATCTCCGCGTGGACCGCGGCGTGAGCGTGCACGTCGGCGAAGGCGGCCTCCCTGGCCCCCGGCTCGTCCGGGCGGGCCTCCCCGCACCAGCCGCATTCGCAGGTGGCCGCGTAGTACGGCTGGTAGTCGTCCTTGTCCTTGACGTACATCACGAACGCCCGTTCGGTGATGTCCCGCTTGCGCCACCATGCCATGACCGCTCCCTCGCCAACCGCAGGCATCGACCCCGAAACATATCCGGCCCGCGCACCTCGCCGCGGGCCTGATGCGTCGGTCAGGAAGCGCCGTCGATCCGGTCGGCGAGGCGATCGACGGCGGCCATCAGTTCGTGCCCCTCGAACAGCACCGCGTCGTTGTGGTCCGCCCCCTCGACCGGCGTGATCTCGACCGCGCCGGCCGCGGCCTTCGCGACCGCGAGGCTCTGCTCCGCGGGCACGATCGAGTCCTCGGTGCCGTAGACCACGGCGGTCGGCACGGCGATGTCCGCGATCTGCTCGGCCACCGGGAACCGGTCGCGCAGCATGAGGCGTACCGGCAGGAACGGGTAGTGCTCGGCGGCGGTCGCCGCCAGGTCCGTGAACGGCGAGCGCAGCAGCAGCCCGGCGGGCGGGTGCTCGGCGGCCAGACCGGTGACGGCGGCGCAGCCCAGGCTCTCTCCGAAGTAGATGATCTGATCCGGGCGTTTCTTCGTCTCGTCCACGAGGTGGCGGTACGCCGCGCGGACGTCCTGTGCCAGGCCGGTCTCGCTGGGGCTGCCGGGGTTGCCGCCGTACCCGCGGTAGTCCATGAGCAGCACGGTGAACCCGCGCGCGGACAGCGCCCGCGCGACCGGGGCCCGGTCGGCACGGTTGCCCGCGTTGCCGCCGGCGACGAGCACGGTCAGGTCGCGGTCCGGGCCGGTCGGCGGCACCAGCCAGGCGGTCAGCGCCAACCCGTCGGCGGTGTGCAGGGTGACGTCCTGCGCGCCGGAAATCGTCCGGTCGGCCGGGCCGGGGTGCGCGGTGTCCGGCAAGAAGATCAGCCGTCGCTGCAGCAGCCACAGCGCCGTCACCAACACCGCGATGATTAGCAGCACGATCAGCGCAGGGCGAACCAGCGACGATGCCTTCAACACCGTTCCATTCTCACCCCTGCGGCCACCGCCACGAAGCGGCAGCCCGCGCCGCATCCGGTGTTAAGAAGGTGCCCTTCCTTTCAGCGGTCGGCGGTTAGGCGGAGGCCTAGGGAGATGAGGAGGGTGCCGGCTAGGGCGTCGGTGAGGCGGCGGAGGCGGGCGGGGGTGGCGGTGTCGCCGGTCCACCAGCGGCGGGCCAGGTCGATGCCGCCGATGAGCAGGGCGAACCAGAGCATGGCTTCGAGGTCGTGGACCAGGGCCAGGAGGAGCCCCATGGGGAGGGCGGCGACGTCGTCGGGCAGGAACTGCGGGAGCATCGCGACGTAGAAGAGGCCGACCTTGGGGTTGAGGAGGTTGGTCAGGGCGCCGGTGCCGAAGGCGCGCCAGGCCGAGCCGGTCGCGGGGGGCGGCACGGCGGCGGGGGTCGGCTCGGCGGTTCCGGTGCGGCGGAAGCGCCAGGCGTCACGCAGCATGAGGGCGCCGATGACGACCAGGTAGATCCCGCCTGCCACGCGCATGACGGCGTACGCGGTGGTGCTGGCCAGCAGGAGGGCGGAGACTCCGGCGGCCGCGGCGGCGCCCCAGACCAGCGCGCCGGTGCAGATGCCGGCGGCAGTGGCGTACGCGTGCCCGCGTCCCCGGGCGACCGCGACGCGCAGCACCAGCGCCGTGTCCACCCCGGGGATGATCGTGAGCACTCCGGCGACGAGGGCGAACGAGACGACGGCCGAGGTGATGGTCACGCGCCGCAGTCTCTCACGCGGCGCGCGAGCGCACACCGCGCCGTGCCGCCGGCCGCCGCGCAGCCGTCTGCGCTGCCGCAGTTCCCGCGGCGCGGGCGACCACCCGACGCCGCCGACTCCGGCAAAAACGGACCGTTCACTGCGACGACAACACCCGCGTGCGGCGGTTACATCTATTTTGATGTGGCCACATCAAAATAGATGTAACCGTTCCAGCAGATGTGCCCCCGAGCCTGCACCCGCTACGGTCAGCCGATGCGGGTGACCGAAGACGAGCTGACGACCGTGACAGGTCTGGCCTACCGGCAGGCCCGGTCGGGCGGCGGCACCGAGTCGGCGCGGCTGCCCGTGCAGCGGCTGGCCGTGACCCGGGTGCCCGACGACTGCGAGGCCGTTCTCGTCGCCGGTGACCTGCAGGGCGTCGCTCCGTCGCCGCTCCAAGGCGCATCCGTGCTGCTCGGAGTCGCGCTCGCCGACCATCTGGCCGGCTGGGCCGAGCAGGGCCTGGTGCCGCCGCCGGACCGGCTCGCCGTGGTGCTCGCCGGTGACCTCTACTCCGCGCCGACCGCCGACGTACGCGGCGCGAGCGGTGACGTCGCCGACGTCTGGCTCGCCTTCGCCGCCGCCGGATGCCGCCTCGTCACCGGGGTCCTCGGCAACCACGACGTGCTCACGCCGTCCGATCTGGCCGGTCTCGACCCGACCCCGGTGCCGCTCGACGGCGACGCGGTCGTGCACGCGGGCGTGCGCTTCGCCGGGGTGAGCGGCATCACCGGCGACCCCGCCCGGCCGGGCCGGCGCGCCGAACGCGACCAGCTCGCCCGCCTCGACCGCGCCCTCGCCACAGCACCCGACCTGCTCGTACTGCACGAAGGCCCGGCCGGGGCGCGGCCGGACCAGCGCGGCAACGCCGTGCTCGGCGAGCGGGTGCGCCGGGCCGCGCCGCCGCTGACGGTCTGCGGCCACGTGCACTGGCCCGACCCGCTGTCCACACTGGGCGGCGGGCATGTGCTCAACGTGGACTCCCGGGTGGTCCTGCTGACACCGGGCCGCTGACCGACGGCCCGGTCGCGATCACCCACCGGAGCGCGCCGCGGTTTCGGCCGCCGCCACCGGGGTACCGTCGTTGCCATGCCCCTGCGCATCGAGGACTACGCGGTCATCGGCGACACCCAGACGGCGGCGCTCGTCGGCAACGACGGGTCGATCGACTGGCTCTGCCTGCCCCGCTTCGACTCCGGCGCGATCTTCGCGGCGCTGCTCGGCACCCCCGAACACGGCCGCTGGCAGATCGCCCCGGCGACCCCGGTGCGCGCGGTGCGGCGGCGCTACCGCGGGGACACGCTCGTGCTGGAGACCGAGTTCGACACCGACGAGGGCACCGTACGGCTGGTCGACTTCATGCCGCCGCGCGGCGAGGCCGCCGACGTGGTGCGCATCGTCGAAGGCGTGCACGGCCGGGTGCCGATGCGCATGGACCTGCGGCTGCGCTTCGACTACGGGCACGTCGTGCCCTGGGTGCGCCGCATGGACGCCGACACGGTGGCCATCGCCGGGCCGGACGCGGTGTGGCTGCGCACCCCGGTCGCGCTGCACGGGGAGAATCTCGCCACGGTCGCCGACTTCAGCGTCGGCGCGGGCTTCCACGTGCCGTTCGTGCTGACCTGGCGCGAGTCACACCTGCCCACCCCACACCCGGTCGACCCGATCGTGGCCTTGGAAGGCACCGTCTCGTACTGGGAGGAGTGGATCGCGGGCTGCACCTACGACGGGCCGTGGCGCGAAGCCGTGATTCGCTCTCTACTCACCCTGAAGGGCCTCACCTACGGCCCGACCGGCGGCATCGTCGCCGCGGCGACCACCTCGCTGCCCGAGGAGCTGGGCGGGGTGCGCAACTGGGACTACCGCTACTGCTGGCTGCGCGACGCCACCATCACCCTGCAGTCGCTGATGTACGCCGGGTTCGTCGACGAGGCGCGCGCCTGGCGGGCCTGGCTGCTGCGGGCGATCGCGGGCGACCCGTCCCAGCTGCAGATCATGTACGGCGTGGCGGGCGAGCGCCTGCTCACCGAGCGCATCGCGGACTGGCTGCCCGGCTACTGCGGCAGCCCGGTCCGCATCGGCAACGCCGCCTCCGAGCAGTTCCAGCTCGACGTATACGGCGAGGTCATGGACGCGCTGCACCAGGCGCGCAAGGCGGGGTTGGAGTACGACCAGCACACCTGGGACCTGGAGCGCGCGCTGATGAGCTTCGTGTCGGAGAACTGGACCCGGCCCGACGACGGCATCTGGGAGGTCCGCGGCGGCGCACGGCAGTTCACCCACTCCAAGCTGATGGCCTGGGTCGCCGCGGACCGGGCGGTCAAGGCCGCCGAGCAGTTCGGCCAGACCGGCCCGGTCGAGCACTGGCGCGACCTGTGCCGGCGGATCCGGGCCGACATCCTCGACCAGGGCTACGACCCGCGCCGCAAGACGTTCACCCAGTTCTACGGCTCCGCCGAGCTGGACGCGTCGCTGCTGATGATGCCGCTGGTCGGCTTCCTGCCCGCGACCGACGAGCGGGTGCGCGGCACGGTCGCCGCGATCGAGCGGGAGCTGATGCGCGACGGCTTCGTGCAGCGCTACACCCAGCACCCCGGGTCGGCGGTGGACGGCCTGCCCCCGGGCGAGGGCGCGTTCCTGGCCTGCACGTTCTGGCTGGCCCAGAACTACGCCCTGATGGGGCGGGTGGACGAGGCCCGCGAGGTGTTCGAACGGCTGCTCGCCCTGCGCAACGACGTGGGGCTGCTGGCCGAGGAGTACGACACCGACGCGCTCCGCCAGGTGGGCAACTTCCCGCAGGCGTTCAGCCACGTGCCGCTGATCGACACCGCGCGCCACCTGGCCGCGGCGATGGGGCCGGCGGAGAACCGGCCCCGTGAGTGACGCCGCTGCTCAGAACACCGGCTGGAAGTAATGCTTCGCCCCGTAGAAGGCGACCTTCTTACCGATGACCGCACCGTGGTGGTCGGCGGTGCGGAAGTGGATGCCCGCCCACACCCGGGCGTCGATGATCTCCTTGCGGGCTTCGGAGAACCGGGCGAAGGTGCGGGTGGTGCCGGTGACCGCGTTGAAGCCGGAGAAGGCGACCTGGTCGGTGCCGAAGAAGTCGGTCAGCGCGTAGGACCAGGCGGAGATGTTGCAGGAGTGCCCGGACGAGTGCTCGTACCACGGCGGGGTGTCCAGCAGCGGAACCCAGGACGGGTCAGGGTCGGTGGCCGGGTTGCCGTCGTTCGCGGCCTCGTGGATCGCGGTGACCGGCCGCCAGGACTTCCAGTGCGCCTTGTCGTTGTGGCAGGCGATGACGGCGTCCGCGGTGGACATGCCGACCTGCGCGAACAGGCGGGCGCTGTCGTCGGCGGACAGGTTGTGGCCGGTGGCCAGCGCGCGCAGCATCGCCTCCTGCGGCACCGCGGCCCACCAGCGGGCGGCGTCGGTCTGGTCGGCGGTGCGCGTGGTGCTGGTCCGCGAGCCGACCGCCTTGACCTCGTTGAAGTCCTCCGCGTAGTCCGCGCTGGTGAGCGCGTTGGGGCCATCCGAGCGCAGCGCCGCGACGTCGGGGACCAGGAACGGCTTCACGTTGCCCGCCCACGGCGCGGGGTCGATGGCGAAGGCGGGCGGCGTGGGCCGCCACTGCCCCGGCTCGGTGCCGATGACCACGTCGGCCGGGCCGCCGCGCCCGTCGCCGGTGCGCGCCGTGATCATCGCGGTCGCGGCCTGCTCGCCGTCGGTGATGCCGCCCAGCTTGGCGGGCCCGTCGGGCACGGCCGCGAGCGCGGCGTCGTACTTGGTCTGCAGTGCGGCGGACTGGGCCGGGAACAGGTGGGTCAGCATACGGAACGCGGCGGTGGCCGCGGCGGCGTCCACCGAGTCGCCCGGCTGGGCTTCGACCTGCACCAGGTACGGCCGATGGGTGCGGGTGATGCCGTTGACCGCGTCGTAGACGGCACCGTGCACCATGGCGCGGTTGATCAGGGCGACGTGCGGCACGAAGGGGCCGGCGTTGCGGATCGTGTCCTCGGTGTGCTGGTTCCACACCACGACCGCGTTGACCGCGGACAGCACGGCCGCGGGCGCGCCGACCGGAGCGAGGGCCGCGGTCGCGGCGGCGAGGACAGTGAGGACTGCGCCGGTACGGCGGGCTCGGAGCCGCATGAACACTCCCGAGGGCACGTGCCCGCCCCGGATGGGCCGGCAGCAACGTGTCCATTGTGCGGGTTTGTGACCGGAAAACGAACAGGCCGCACCGGTGATTCACCAGAAAGATGCAGGTCAGCGCATCGCACGGACCGGCGAACGCAGGTGCCCGGGGCTCCCCTGGCGGGGGGAGCCCCGGGCGGACCGGTCACGCCGGCGGGGTGCCCCAGGAGAGCACGCCGCCGGTGTATCCGGGGATGGTGGACGCGTCCGCGAACGCCGTGTTGGTGCCCCGGCTGTAGTCGCCGACCTCGTTGAACGGGCTCCAGTCGGCCTTGTGCAGGCGCAACTGGATCTCCCCGGTCGACGCGCCCGCGGCGAGCGTGCCGCCGGTGAACGCGACCTCGACGTAGGTGTCCGCCCCGCTCACCGGGGTGGCCAGGCTCACCACGGTGAAACGCACGTTCGCGCAGCCGAGCTGGGCCCAGTCGCAGTACACGGTCACACCCGCTGACCCGTCGCGGGTCAGGTAGTAGCGGGCGGTGACCGTGGTCAGCCCGAGCGAGGACGTTCCGCTGTTGACGACCTGCAGCCCGAACCGGATCGAGTTGTCGGTCGGCGAGCCGTCGTTGTTCTTGTACCGCACGGTCAGCCCGCCCCCGGCAGGCGGCGCGGACGTGGTCGCGGTGATCGGACCGGACCACGTCGAGGCGTCACCGGCGGCGTTGCGGGCCTGCACGGTGTACGTGTACGCCGTGCTCGGGCTCAGCCCGGTGTCGGTGTACGACGTCCCGGTCACCACGGCGACCTGCACGCTGCCGCGCCGCACCGCGTAGCTCACCGCCGTCGGCACCGCGTCCCAGGTGATGGTGACCGTGTCGCTGCCGGTCGCGGTGACCCGCAGGTTCGCCGGTGTTGCGGGCGGCACGACGTCGCCGGCCTGGGTCGTCCCCGTCACCGCCGTCGAGGCGGCCGAGACATAGCCGCCCGCGTCGCGCGCCCGCACCGTGTACGTGTACGCCGTCGACGGGGTCAGGCCGGTGTCGGTGTAGGACGTGCCGGTCGGCGTGCCCACCTTGACCGTGCCGCGGTAGACGTCGTAGCCGACGACGCCGACGTTGTCGGTGGACGCGTCCCAGGCCAGCGAGATCGATGTGGCCGAGGTGCCGGTGACTCTCGGGTTGCCCGGCACGGTCGGCGGCGTGACGTCCACCGGGGGCGTGCCGCCGGTCAGGTCGGCGGTGTTGCGGTCGAGGTGGGTGGCGACCCAGACCAGCGGGGCGTTCCAGTTGATCGTGTTCTCCTTGGAGCCCCACGCGTCGGGCGCGGTGTTCTTGCCCGCGTATGACTTGGCCGCCGGGCGGCCGGTGGGCGTGGCCGGATCGTTGATCAGCTCGTTGTTCGGCCCGCCGGCCAGCCAGCCCTTCGGGTACGCGAGCCCCGGGTACTTGCCCCACGCCCAGCGGTCGTGCAGGTCGGTCTCGGCGTACTCGCCGTAGCCGGTGACGTACGACAGGCGCATCGCGTTGTTGCCCATCAGGTAGTCCATGGCCCGGTTCATCGCCTTGAGGTAGCCCAGGCTGCCCGAGTCGTCGTAGGCCACGCCGAGCACCAGCATCCGGTTCGCGATGAACGAGTTCGAGCCCCACGGATACGCCGACGCGCCGCCGATCAGCGACGGATAGCCCTCGCCCCGCAGCGTCGTGACGATCTGGTCCGCGAAGGAGCGCACGTTGCCGCGCATCGTGGCCAGGTCCGCGGCGGGCAGGTCGTTGGCCACGCTGACCAGCGACAGCGTCCCGGTCGCGGCGACCTCGGCCCAGTCGAACTGCCCCATCTCCCGGTAGTGCGGCGAACCGGTGACCGCCGTGCGGTAGCCGGACACGGCCGAGTCGCTGCGCTTGAGCGCGGTGAGGTACAGCTCGGCGGCGGCCGCGTACCGGTCGTCGCTGTTCTTCGTGTCGCCGTAGTCGCCGCCGCCCTCGGCGTCGGCGGTCGTGTTGTAGTCGACGTTAGGCTGCGCCTCGGCCCTGGTCCAGGCGTCCTTCGCGATGCCCCACAGCGTCGCCGCCCGGGTCGCGTCGTACGGGGCCAGCACCCGGGCGAGCTGCGCGTTGGTCCGCGCCACCGCGTACGTCGCGTTCGTCGACGGCCCCATCGCGGAACGGGCCAGCCCGTTCTCCTGGTCGACCGAGGTCACCGGGAACGCGCTCCAGGCGTGGTTGTGCACCTTGTGCGAGGCCAGCCCGGTCGACGGCAGCAGGCCCGCCATCCAGCGCGAGCCGAACTCGACCTCGTCCAGGATGTCCGGGCGGCCGTTGGTGCGCTCCGGGATCGGCAGCGACCCGTCGCCGTACGCGGCCGGCTCCCGCTCCAGCAGGTTGAGCAGCGTCCACGCCGACACCGCGTGGTTGACCGCGTAGATGCCGAAGTCGCCGGCGTCGGCCCAGGAGTAGCGCACGTTCAGCCGCTGGCTGCCGCACCAGCCGTTGTAGCAGGGCACCGACTCGTCGCCGGAGTGCAGTGCCGCGTGGGCGTGCCCACTGTTCTGCAGGAACTGGCCGTCGACGGCCGCGCCCATGCGGTGGAAGTAGAAGTACTGCATCGCCTCGCGGCCCAGCGCCGGGTAGAGCGAGGACGCCGAGATCGTGAACGGCACGCTGGTGCCGACGCCGTCGACCCACAGCACGTAGTCGCCGGGCGTGCTCAGGGCACTGAAGTCGGCCTGCTGCACGGTGTCGCCGGAGGCGCGGTCGCTGCCGTACACGGTGGTGGTGCCGGAGGCGACGGTCGCGCCGCCGGAAGCCTGCCGCACCTGCCAGGCACGCGCGCTGCCGGTGGTGACCACCGTGGCGATCTTGTCAGCGCCGGTGAGGTAGCCGATCTGGTTGACCCGGACGGGGCTGGTGTCGAAGTCGGCCGCCGCGGGCGCGGCGGGCAGCGGAAGCAGGACGGCGGCGGCCGCGGCGGCGAGCACCAGGCGCAGCCGCCGGGACAGGGGACGTTTCATGGGTGACTCCAGTGATCGGCTGGACGGTCGGCGCCTGCGGGACGCGCCGGGGAGGACAGCGCGTCCCGCAGGCCGGGTGGCCCGGTCGGCCCTTGTCGCGGCGCGAGGCCTTCGACCGGGCCGCATCGGGCAGGTGCGGGCCGGGCCGCCGGGCAGCGGTCTCGGCCCGCCTCGACGAGCGGTCCGGCCGGCGGCGGGGAGGGGCCCGCCGCCGGCCGGTGGTGATCACGGAACAGCGAGGGCGCAGCTGGTCACGGTGACCGTGCCGGTGCCGTTGGCCACGAACCCGAAGGACGTGCTCGCCGACGGGGCCAGCGTGCCGTTGTGCGGCGCGTTGGTGACGGTGCTGCCGGTCCGGTTGCCGTTCCACAGGTTGGCGATGGTCAGCGTGCCGGGGATGTTCAGCACGACGGACCAGGCGGCCGACGTCATGGTGCTGGTGTTCTTGACGGTCACCTCCGCCTGCATGCCGCCCTGCCAGGAGCCGGTCACCAGCAGGGTGGCCGTGCAGCCGCTGCCGCCTCCGCCGCCCCCGGACGTGGTGCCGGTGACCGCGGCCGAGGCCGCCGACACGTTGCCCGCGGCGTCCCTGGCCCGCACCGTGTACTGGTACGCCGTCGACGCGGACAGCCCCGTGTCGGTGTAGGTCAGCCCGGAGACCGTGGCGACCTTGGTCCCGGCGCGGTAGACCTCGTACGCCGTCACGCCGACGTTGTCGGTGGCCGCGCCCCAGGTCAGCGACACCGAGCTGCTGGTGACGCCGGTGACGCTCGGGTTGCCCGGCGCGGACGGGGCGATGGTGTCGCCGCCGGTGCCCCCGCCGCCGTACACGTCGGCGAGGTGGTAGCCGGTGGTGCTGGTCGCGCCGCCGAGCCGGACCTGGTGGTCGAGGCTGACGAACTTGCCCTGGTGCTGCCACAGCGCCGGCTTGAGCAGGTTGTACTTGGCGGTGTCCCAGGTGGCCCAGTCGTCGAGCAGCAGGCCGCCGGTGTCACCGGAGTTCGGGTTGAGCACCCAGAACGTCTGGTGCAGGCGGTACTGCACGATCAGGTCGCGCAGCGCGGTCATCCACTTGTCCTGGCGGGCGTCCTGGCCGAGCCGGCCGCCCCACTCGCCGATCAGCAGCGGCGCGATGCCGTCCTCGTGGATGTAGAACCAGTTCGGCCGCCACACGTCGTTGGTCAGCGACGCCTTGTCGAACGTGCCCTGGAACCACGGCTGCTCGTAGACCAGCGGTCCGTAGTCGTGCGGGGAGTACATCAGCTGGTCCTGGTTGGCCCCGAGGTTGATCGGGTAGTCGCGCACGCCGCGCAGGTTGCCGCCCCACCAGTTGTAGAAGTAGTTCGGCGACAGGTCCGGGTCGGTGTTCGGGGAGCTCCAGGTCTCACCGGGACGCGGGTAGACCTCGATGCCCTCGCACAGGATCAGCACGTTGGGGTTGATCGCCAGGATGCGCTTGCCCGCGGTCTCGCAGGTGTACTTGAAGTTGTCCTGGTCGGTGCTGTTGTCCCACTTGGCCCGCGGCGGGGAGTTGGGGGTGCCGTGCGGCTCGTTCTTGATGTCCATCGCGATGATGGTGTCGTTGTTCTTGTACCGGTTGGTCACCCACTCCCACGCCTGGTAGAACTGCTCGACCGTGATCGTGCCCTTCCACCACACCGGGTGGATGTGACCGGAGTTGTCCGCCTCCGCGCTGTGCACGTCGAGCATGACCTTGATGCCGTACTGCTCGCACAGCTGCAGCCAGTAGTCCCAGATCTGCAGGTTGTTCTTGCCGGCCAGCTCGGGGTTGGCGTACGTGTTCACGTTGGGCGCGGCGACCGTCTGGCCGTTCTTCCACTCCAGCAGCAGCTGGGTGGAGATCGGCACGCGGACCAGGTTGATGCCGCGGTCGGCCATGCCCTTGGTGATGGTGGTGATGTTGCCCGACCACAGGCCGTGGAAGACCCGCTCGGAGGCGTTGAAGCCGAACCAGTTGACGCCGGTCAGCCACACCTCGTTGCCGGCCTCGTCGACGACCTTGTTGCCCTGGACGTGCAGCCAGTCCTTCTCCGGCACCGCGGCGGCGGCGGTCGTCGGGGCGAGCACGGCCGCGCCGGCCGCCAGCATGGTGGCCATCGTGGCCAGTGCGAGGGGGATGCGCAGTCGTCTGCGTATCCCCGCCTTCGGAGTGAGTGCCATGAGTACCTTCCGGAAGCGGTGGTGCGGCGATGATCGGTGGCCGCCGCAGGTCGGGAGCGCTCCCAGCCGTGACCGGGCAAACCCGCTTCCCCCCGGCGGGCACCGGGGGGCGCGGACGGCCCGCCTCGGCGGGTGACCGGGCTCCGTCCCTGCCGACGACCGTCCAGCATGGAACCGGACATCGATGACAATGAACGGGAGCGCTCCCATTTGTGTTGGAGCGTAAGGCTCCGGTAACCCGGACGCAACAGTTTGCGTCAATCCCTGCCGCCACCGTCCCCGACGGCCTTGCTTCTGGAAGCGCTCTCCCACCATGATCGGGCCATGCGCAGCCTCACCAAGCCCGTGCTGTCCGAAGCCGACATCGCCCGCCTGATCCGGCGGGCCCTGGGCGAGCATGTCCTCGTCGAGCAGCACGAGGAGTTCACCGACGGCTTCTTCAACGCCGCCCACGCCGTGCGCCTGGCCGACGGCCGCGAGGTGGTGCTGAAGGTCGCGCCGGACAAGGGCGTCACGACGCTGACCTACGAGGTCGACCTGATGTTCACCGAGATCGAGTTCTTCGAACGGGCCGCCGCGGCGGGCGTGCCGCTGCCGCGGATGTGGCACGCCGACGCCGACAGCGGCGTCATGGTCATGGAACGGCTTCGCGGCGTCTCCTTCGAGCAGGCCAAGCAGACCATGTCCGCCGAGCACGTGCTCGCGGTGCGCCACGAGCTGGGCCGTATCGCCGCGGCCGGCACCGCCGTCACCGGTGAGCGCTTCGGCTACCCGCGCCGCGACGGGCGCACCCGCTCGGCGTCCTGGCGAGAGTCGTTCCTGTGCTTCGTCGACGACATCCTGGCCGACGCGACGGCCACCGAGCGGCCGCTGCCCCGGCCCGCCGCCGAGATCCGCGGGCTGGTCGCCCGCCACGCCCCGCTGCTCGACGCGGTGACCGTGCCCGCGCTGGTCCACTTCGACCTGTGGGACGGCAACGTGTTCGTGCTGGCCGACGGCGACGGCTGGCGGGTCGAGGCCGTCATCGACGGCGAGCGGGCCTTCTACGGCGACCCGATCGCCGAACTGGTCTCGCTGGCGACGTGGATCCCCGAGGACCAGGCCGCGGCCGCGATCGACGGCTTCCTCGGCCGGCCGCTGACCGCCGACGAGCAGACCCGCCTCACCCTGTACCGGATCTACCTGTGGCTGATCCTGATCGCCGAGACGGCCGTGCGCGGCTACCCGGAGAAGGAGAACGCCGAACTGCTCGCCACGTCCGGCGGACAGCTCGCCGCGAATCTCGACCGGCTCGCCGCGACATGAAAGTTACAGGCGTGACCGGTGATGCGCTTGTGATCACGATGCCATGGAAAGCGCCCGCGAAGGTGTTTTGATAGGTGACATGAGCACTCCGGCGATCCTGACCGTGGACGACGACCCCAACGTCTCCCGCGCGGTGGCGCGTGACCTGCGCCGGCATTACGGCGAGAACTACCGGGTGGTGCGGGCGAGTTCGGGCAGCGAGGCCCTCGACGCGCTGCGCGAGCTGAAGCTGCGCGGGCAGCAGGTCGCCGTGCTGCTGGCCGACTACCGGATGCCGCAGATGAACGGCATCGAGTTCCTGGAATCGGCGATGGACCTCTACCCGCGGGCGCGGCGGGTGCTGCTGACCGCGTACGCCGACACCGACGCGGCGATCAACGCGATCAACCTGGTCGACCTGGACCACTACCTGCTCAAGCCGTGGAACCCGCCGGAGGAGCACCTCTACCCCGTCGTGGACGACCTGCTGCAGTCCTGGCTGGCGACCCCGGACGCGGCCACCGCCGAGCTGCGCGTGGTGGGCCACCGCTGGTCCGCGCACTCCTACAAGATCCGCGATTTCCTCGCCCGCAACCTGGTCCCGTTCCGCTGGTACGTCGCCGACGACCCCGAAGGCGCGCGCCTGCTGGCCGCGGCCGGGCTGACCGCCGACGACGTGCCGCTCGTGGTGACCGCCGAGGGCAAGACCCTGGTCCAGCCCAACGAGGCGGAACTGGCCGGCAACATCGGCTTGACCACCACCCCGGCCGCCGACTTCTACGACGTGATCGTCGTCGGGGCCGGTCCCGCCGGACTCGGCTCGGCGGTGTACGCCGCCTCCGAGGGCCTGCGCACCGTGCTCGTCGAGCGCCGGGCCACCGGCGGGCAGGCCGGGCAGAGCAGCCGCATCGAGAACTACCTCGGCTTCCCCGACGGCGTGTCCGGCGCGCAGCTCACCGAGCGGGCCCGCCGCCAGGCGCTGAAGTTCGGCGCCGAGCTGCTCTCGGCCCGCGAGGTCACCTTGCTGGAGACCTGCGGCTCGGCCCGGGTCGTGCACTTCGCCGACGGCAGCCGCATCGCCGCGCACGCCGTGGTCCTGGCCACCGGCGTGTCGTACCGGATGCTCGACGTGCCCGGCTGCGCCGACCTGACCGGCCGCGGCGTGTACTACGGCTCGGCCGCCACCGAGGCGCCCGGCTGCCAGGACCAGGACGTCTACATCGTCGGCGGGGCCAACTCGGCCGGCCAGGCCGCCGTCTACTTCTCCCGGTACGCCAGCCGCGTGCACATGCTGATCCGCGGCGAGGACCTGCGCCGGTCCATGTCGCGGTACCTGATCGACCAGATCGAGGCGATCGAGAACATCACCGTGCACCCGTACACCCAGGTCAAAGAAGGTGGTGGCGACGACCACCTGGAGCACCTCACCCTGGTCGACACCCGCACCGGCGAAGAGACCCGGGTCGACGCGTCCTGGCTGTTCATCTTCATCGGCGCGGAGCCGGGCACCGACTGGCTGGACGGCGTGCTGGCCCGCGACGAGCACGGCTTCGTGCTGACCGGGCCGGACCTGCTCAGCGGCGGCAAGCGCCCGACCGGGTGGCGCCTGGACCGCGACCCCTACCACCTGGAAGCCAGCGTGCCGGGCGTGTTCGCCGCCGGTGACGTGCGATCCGACTCGGTCAAACGCGTCGCCTCCGCCGTCGGCGAGGGCGCCATGGCCATCTCACTCGTACACCGTTATCTGGAGGGGCAGTGACCATCGAACTCACCCCCGCGCTGCTACGCGAGCTGTTCCTGTTCGAATCGCTCAGCGACGACCAGCTCGCCTGGCTGGCCGAACACGGCCGCATCGAATGCATCCCCGCCGGTCCCGTCTTCGCCGAGGGCGACGAGGCCAGCTGCTTCTACGTGCTGCTGTCGGGCACCGTCGCGCTCAGCCGCCAGGTGCACGGCGACAGCATCGAGGTCAGCCGCACCGACCAGCGCGGCGTGTACGCCGGAGCCACCCAGGCCTACCTCGGCGACCGGGTCCCGCAGAAGTACGTGCACTCCCTGCTCGCGGTCACCGACACCGAGTTCTTCGTGCTGCCCGCCGACGACTTCGGCACCGTCATGCGCGAGTGGTTCCCGATGGCGATGCACCTGCTCGAAGGCCTGTTCTTCGGCATGCGCAGCATGCAGACCCTGGTCGGCGAGCGCGAACGCCTGCTGGCCCTGGGCTCGCTGTCGGCCGGGCTCACCCACGAGCTGAACAACCCGGCCGCCGCGGCGGTGCGGGCCACGTCCGTGCTGCGCCAGCGCGTCGCCGGGATGCGGCACAAGCTGTCGCTGATCGCCGACGGGCGGCTCGACGGCACCCGGCTGCGCCAGCTCGTCGACCTGCAGGAGGAGGCGGTCAAGCGGATCGACGGCGCGGCCCAGCTCACCCCGGTGCAGACGGCCGACGCCGAGGACGCGCTCGCCGACTGGCTGGAGGAGCGCGACATCACCGGCGCGTGGGACATCGCCCCGACCCTGGTCGCGGGCGGCGTCGACCAGGAGTGGCTGGAACAGGTGTCCGACACGGTCGGCGCGGAGAACTTCGAGTCCGCGGTGCGCTGGCTGACCTACACCCTGGAGACCGAGCTGCTGATGGGCGAGATCGACGACTCGGTCACCCGCATCTCCGGCCTGGTCGCCGCCGCCAAGCAGTACTCGCAGCTGGACCGCGCGCCGTACCAGGAGGTCGACGTCAACGAGCTGGTCAAGGCGACGCTGGCCATGTTCGCCGGCAAGGTCACCAAGGACCTCACCGTGGTCAAGGAGCTGGACCGGACCCTGCCGAAGATCCCCGCGTACGCCGCCGAGCTGAACCAGGTGTGGACCAACCTGATCGACAACGCGCTCGGCGCGATGCACGGCTCGGGCACGCTGACCATCCGCACCGGCCGAGACAACAACTGCGTGTTCGTGGAGATCGGCGACACCGGCACCGGCATCGACCCGGCGATCCGGCCGCGCATCTTCGAGCCGTTCTTCACCACCAAGCCGGTCGGCGAGGGCACCGGCCTGGGCCTGGACATCTCGTACCGGATCGTGGTCAACAAGCACCACGGCGACATCCGGGTC
The DNA here is from genome assembly GCF_042663325.1 of Catellatospora aurea. Lineage (NCBI taxonomy): Bacteria > Bacillati > Actinomycetota > Actinomycetes > Micromonosporales > Micromonosporaceae > Catellatospora > Catellatospora aurea. The sequence continues at coordinate 61,238 of NZ_JBHTAC010000003.1, read as the reverse complement.
GAGTCCTCCCCCGGCGACACCCGCTTCCGGGTGGTGCTGCCCATCGAACCGCCCGCCGAGTAGCCGCCCCGGCTAGTCGAGGTCGCGCAGGATGCCCTCCAGGATCGCGGGGGTGTCCTGCGGCGGCGAGGCGTCGACGCACAGCTGCTCCATCACGGCGACGTACTGCTCGACGTCCTCGCGTTTGTCGAGATAGAGCGCGCTGGTCAGCTGCTGCAGGTAGACCACGTCGGGCAGGTCGTGGTCGGGAAAGCGCAGCAGCGAGAACGCGCCGCTGCTGAAGGCATGGCCGCCCTTGGCGAACGTCATCACCTGCAGGGTGACCGTCGGCAGCTTCGCCGCCTTCAGCAGCGCCTCGATCTGCCCGCGCATCACCGAGCGCCCGCCCACCGGCCGGCGCAGCGCCGCCTCGTCGACCACGGCCCACAGGCGCGGCGGGTTCTGCCGGTACAGGATCTGCTGGCGGGTCATCCGCAGCTCGACCCGCCGGCTCACCTCGGGCTCCGGCTTGCCGCCGTGGCCGAGCATGATGACGGCGCGCGCGTACTCGGCGGTCTGCAGCAGGCCGGGCACGAACTGCACCTCGTAGGTCCGGATGATCTGTGCGGCGGACTCCAGCCCCAGATAGGACTGGAACCACGCCGGGTAGACGTCGCCGTACTGGTGCCACCAGCCCGGCTCGTTGGCCTGCCGGGCCAGGGCGGCCATCGCCTCCCGCTCGGCCTCGTCGGTCACCCCGTAGTAGGTGAGCAGGTCGGCTACGTCACGCTCCTTGAAACCGACCCGGCCCAGCTCCATCCGGCTGATCTTCGACTCCGAGGCCCGGATCTGCCAGCCCGCGTCCTCCCGGCTGATGCCGCGGGACTCCCGCAACCGCCGCAGCTGTGCTCCGAGCAGCATGCGCAGCACGGTAGGACCGCCGCCCGACCCACTCTCCGGGTCTGCCGCCATACGTGCGCCCTCCGCCTGCCCGCCCGCGTGATCTCCTGCGCATACTGTCGCAAAGCGCGGGCGCACTGTCGAGAATCAACGGTCAAGAAAGTAGATCGTCGAAGTCGCCGTCGTAGACACCCAGCAGAAACGCGTTCATCTCCGCCCTCGTGTAGAGCAGCACCGGCCCCATGGGGTCCCGCGAATGGCGTAGCGCGAAACCCGACCCCCCGGGCAGCCGGCCGATCTCGACACAGTTCCCGTCAGCTCCACTGCGCACGCTCTTGCGCCACGCGATCGCGGCGAGCTCCGGTGCCCCGCCGTGGATGTGCGTCATCGCGATCCTCCGCCCCCAGAGAGAGAACGCCGTTCACCCGTGCAGCGACACGATCGTCTGCACGTGCATCAGCGCTTGCTTTTGCACAGGATAGCCGTGCATCATGGGGTCGGCTAAGCGAACACAGTCAATGGAAGCGCTACCGTTTGCCACCCGAACGGCTGGCGCTACCCCCTCCACCTGGGCAGACGGCACGGACCCCCTCCCGGACCGGCAGGCTCAGCCTTCTCGGGATGCGGCTACCTCCCGGGCGCGTCGCGCTACGCGGTGTGACCGAAGGCGGCCTAGTCCACGGACGTGGGGAGTCGCCGACACACACGGCACGAGCCACGTCGGAATGTTCCGGCCCCACAGGAGGACACCCGATCCATGGCACCACCGAAGACACACCCCGAGCAGCGATCCGTGGCGGACGTCGTACCCACCGACGCGTACGAGCCCCACGACCGGGTCTGGGTGTACCGCGACGGCCAGTGGCGCGCCGCCATCGTCTACGACGCCAGCAGCCACGCCGCGACCGTCATCTGCCGCTCCTCGACCGCCCGCGGCACGGAGGTCGAGATCAGGACCGCACGCTACGTGGCCCGGCGCGACCTCATCGACCTGTCGATCGACGCGCTGAGCTACGTCTGACCCTCCTCAGGTCACCGCGGGGCGGGAGCGGACAACGGTGCGAGTTGTCCGCTCCCGCCCCGCGGCGGGTCTTACCTCAGCGTTTGCGGGCCATGCCCGCCCAGTAGAACGCGGCGTTCGGGTCGGCGGGCTCGGTCTCGGGTTGCCAGGCCATCACCGGCACGACACCCGGCTCGACCAGGTCCCAGCCCTCGAAGAACCGGGCCACGTCCACCTTCGTCCGCGGGATGACCGTCATGCCGCCGCGCTCGGCCGAGGAGCGGATGACCTCCATCGCCTCCTCGTCGAACTCCCGGCCGGGGTGGGTGATGGTGAGGTAGCTGCCCGAGGGCAGCGCGTCCATCAGCTCGCGGGTGTGGCCCCACGGGTCCTCGTCGTCCTTGAGCAGCATCAGCACCGCGACCATCATCAGCGCCACCGGCTTGCTCAGGTCGAGCGTGCTCAGCAGCGCCGGGTCGGCCAGGATCTCCTGCGGCTTGCGCAGGTCGGCGTGGATGTACTCGCTGCGGCCCTCTTCCGAGCTGACCAGCAGCGCCCGCGCGTGGGCCAGCACGATCGGGTCGTTGTCCACGTAGACCACGCGGGTCTCCGCCGCGATGGCCTGCGCGTCCTCGTGCAGGTTGGGCCGGGTCGGGATGCCGGTGCCGATGTCCAGGAACTGCCGGATGCCCGCATCGGCGACCAGGTGCTTCACCGCGCGGCCGAGGAACTTCCGGTTCTCCTTGGCCATCGTCTTGATGGTGGGGATCGCCTGGATGAACGCGTCACCCATGGCCCGGTCCGCGGCGAAGTTGTCCTTGCCGCCCAGCCACCAGTCGTACATCCGTGCCGAGTGCGGTGTGCTCGTGTCGACGCCCGGAGGCGCGACCTCCTCGCCACCCGCACCCGGACCGCCGCCCTGCGACACTGACGCCTCCATTGACCGTCGTGGTGATGCAGCGGAAGCATAGACCCGCACTGTCCGGTCAGGCCACACCCAGCGCCACGGAAGTGCTACGCACAGATCATCACAGTGCCCCGCCCAGGACGGCCGGTTGCGCCACGGCCGCCCGCGGGCGGGTGATCAGCGCCGGCACCTCGGCGGTGAGCGTCGCCGCGGGACCGTCGCGGTGGTCGAGAACGGACTGCAGGATCTCCCCCGCCCGCACGGCGGTCGCCGACAGCAGCGACGACGTGATGCCGTGCGAGTGCTCCGTGCCGCCCTGCAGGTATACGCCGCAGGCCAGATCGGACCCGGCGGACAGCCGGTAGTCGCGCCCGGCCACCAGCCGGCCGTCGCCGTCGCGGCGCAGGTGCCCGGCGAGGTCGCCGAGCAGGCCCGACGGATCGGCCTGGCGGTAGCCGGTGGCGCACACCAGGATGTCCGCGTCCAGCGCCGTCAGCTCTCCCGTGAGCAGCGAGGACACCTCGACGTGGACCCGGTCGCCGTCGGCGCGCACACCGGTCAGCCGGCTCGCGTTGAGGATGCGCAGCCGCTCCTGGCCGAGCACCTTCTCCTGGTAGACGCGCCGGTAGAGGTCGTTGATGAGGTCGAGGTCGACGACCGAGTAGTTGGTGCTGCGGTGGTAGTCCAGCAGCAGCTGCTTGGTCTGCGGCGGCGCGGTGTAGAAGTCGTCGACCGCGCCCGGGTCGAAGATGCGGTTGGCGAACGGGCTGTCGTCGGCGGGGCTGTAGCCGTACCGGGAGAAGACCGCGCAGACTTCGGCCCCGGGGAAGCGCTCGTGCAGGAACGCGGTCGCCTCGGCCGCGCTCTGGCCCGCGCCGACCACCACGAAGCGCTTCGCGCCGGACCAGTGCCCGACCTGGTGCAGCAGGTCCTGGGTGTGCCAGACCCGCGCCGACGGCGTGACCCCGTCGGGCAGCTGCGGGGACAGGCCGGTCGCGAACACCACGTTGCGGGCCCGCAGCGCCGTCGCGGTGCACGGGCCCTGGGCCACCACCATCAGGTGGTCGGCGCGGCCGCGCTCGTACACCGGGTGCACGTCGACGACCTCGTGGCCGTAGCGCACCATGCCGCCGACCTGCGCCGCCGCCCACTCCAGGTAGTCGTGGAACTCCACGCGCAGCGGGTACAGGCTCTTGTGGTTGATGAAGTCGATCAGGCGGCCCCTGCTGTGCAGGTAGCACAGGAAGCTGAACCGGCTGGCCGGGTTGCGCAGGGTGACCAGGTCTTTCATGAACGAGACCTGCATCGTGGCGTCGTCGAGCAGCATGCCGCGGTGCCACCCGAAGGCGGCCTGCCGCTCCAGGAAGACCGCGCTGACCGGAGCCGGACTCTCCGCGGCGGCGATGGCCAGGGCCAGGTTGGACGGACCGAATCCCACGCCCACGATGTCATGGACGACGTCCCCGCCAAACGATTGCTCTGTCATTGCGGTTCCGTTCCTAAGCATCGCCGGCGAGCCTCCACGCCAGCACTTAGGTTAGGCTAACCTACACCATTCGGCTTGCCAATACAGGGCCGCTTTCAGCGCAGGTCGTGAATGGAATTCTCATCCACGCCGATGAATTAGGCAAGGCATACCTCATGAAGTCAGGCGTAGAGGTGCTCCGGGACCAGGCCCAGCAGGCGGCCGGACAGGAACAGGTCGAACGGCACGGCCCGGCCGGGGAACTCCACCCGCCGCGGCACCCCCGGATGGAACCGGTCGAGCAGCTCCTCGGTCGGCAGCGCGGCCAGCGTGATCGGGGCGGCCACGAAGATCTCGTGCGCGCCGGTCAGCGGCCGGGTCAGCGCCAGCCAGTTCGCCGTCGCCGCGTCACGGTCCTCCAGGTAGGCCCACAGCGACCTGGCCCCCTGCACCGGGTCGGCGCGGTAGTGCGAGGCGAACGTGGGCAGGCGCTCGGTCAGGCCGCCGAGCAGCGGGAAGCGCAGCGTCACCACGGTCATGCCGTAACGGCGGGCCATCATCTGCCCGATCTGCTCGTCGACCTGCTTGCTCAGCGCGTACGGGTCCGCCGCCAGCAGCGGGTGCGCCTCGTCGACGGGCAGGTACAGCGGCGCGATCGGCTCCGGCGACCAGGCGAAGCCGAGCGCGGACTGGCTGCCGGCCAGCACCGCCCGGGTCACCCCCGCCTGCGCGGCCTGCTCCAGCACGACGAACGTGCTGCGGGTGTTGCCGCAGAACACCTCCTCGGCCGTGCCGAGCGTCGGCGCGGGAATCGCGGCGCAGTGCACGACCGCGTCCACGCCCGACAGCGCCTCCCGGACCACCGCCGCGTCGCCCGTGTCGCCCACCACGACCCGCGCGGCGGGCAGCTCGCCGGGATCGTGCAGGTCGAGCGCCGTCGCGGCGACCCCCTCCCGGGCGAGCAGGTCGAGCGTCGCCCGACCGAGCCGCCCGGCGGCCCCGGTCACCAGCACCCGATTCACTTCCGCCACCGTCCGGCTCCGCCGCGATTCATCACCACACCGTTCTACTCCGCCCCTTCCCCCACCTCGAACGCGGCCACCGGGATCTGGATCTAGGAGAGTTGTGGTCGCTGGAGCGACCACAACTCTCCTAGATCCCGCGACCGCGATCGGGACAACGGGACAAAAAGCTCGCACCCGACATCGGCCGCGGCTGGTCCGGGCGTGGCATGCTTGGCAGTCCGACCTTTGAAGGAGTACGCGTGTCGACTGGCGAGGCCGTGCAGGCCGCCCCGGCACGGCGGTCCCTGCGACCGCTGCTGTTCGGCCTGACCGTGACCACCGTGCTGGGGCTGCTGTTCGGCGTGCCCTGGTGGATGCTGCTGCTGTCCGGCGCGCACTGGCCGACCCCGGTGGTCGCCGCCGGCACCGCCCTGTTCGCCGCCGCCGCGCTGGCGTTCCCGTACCTCATGTTCCAGGGCCACGCCCGCGGCAAGGACTGGGCGTCCCGGATCGCCGACACCACGCTCGGCGTGATCTGGGTGCTGTTCGTGTGGGCCGTGCTCGGCAACGTGCTGCGGGGCGCGCTGGCGCTCGGCGGCGTCGCCGACCCGCTGCGTTCCCGGATCACGGCGGCGGCGGTCGCGGCAGTCGCCCTGGTCCTGGTCGTCTGGGGGTACGCCGAAGCGATGCGCGTGCCCCGCGTACGCCGGGTCGAGGTGATCCTGCCCCGGCTCGGCAAGGGGCTCGACGGCCTCAAGGTCGTCCTGCTGACCGACACGCACTACGGGCCGATCGAGCGCTCGCGCTGGTCAGCCGGGGTGACCAGGGCGGTCAACGCGCTGGACCCCGACGTCGTCTGCCACACCGGCGACATCGCCGACGGCACCGTCGCGCAGCGCACCGCGCAGGCCGCGCCGCTCGGCGACATCCGCGCCAAGCTGGCCCGCACCTACGTGACCGGCAACCACGAGTACTACGGCGAGGCCGAGGGCTGGCTCGCGCACATGCAGCACCTGGGCTGGGAGTGCCTGCACAACCGGCACCTGGTCGTCGAGCGCGGCGGCGACCGCCTCGTCGTGGCGGGCGTCGACGACATCACCGCCTCCCACTCGCGTACCGGCCACTCGATGGACCACGCGGCCGCGCTCGCCGGGGCCGACCCGGACCTGCCGGTGCTGCTGCTCGCCCACCAGCCCAAGCAGATCACCGCGGCCGTCGCGCACGGGGTGGACCTGCAGATCTCCGGCCACACCCACGGCGGCCAGATCTGGCCCTTCCACTACCTGGTGCGCCTGGACCAGCCCGCCGTGCAGGGCCTGACCCGCCACGGCGAGCGCACCCAGCTCTACACCAGCCGCGGCACCGGCTTCTGGGGCCCGCCCCTGCGCGTCTTCGCCCCCAGCGAGATCACCGAACTCACCCTGCGCAGCGCCTGACCCTCACCCCTGCCCTTCGGCTTCGCGGCGGGCCTTGGCTCGGCGTTTGCCCTCGTGCATGGCCTGGACGCGGGCGATGGGGATGGTGTGGCCCTCGGCGATCAGGTCGGCGGGCAGGGCCTGCGGGGCGGGCATGGCGTCGGCCCAGGGGTCGGTCTTGGCGACCAGGTCGGGCACGGTGCGGATGGTGAAGTCGGCGGGTGTGACACTCTCCAGGTCCGGCCAGGCCACCGGGAAGGACACCGGCAGGCCGGGGCGGATGCGGGGGCTGTAGCAGGCGACGACGGTCGCGCCGCCGGAGCGGGTGGCGTCGAGGAAGACCTTGCCGTGGCGGTCCTCGCGGATGAAGGCCGTGGTGGCGAGTTTCGGGTCGAGCCGTTCGGCACGCGCGGCCACGGCCCGGGTCGCGGCGGCGACCTCCTCCGGGTCGGCCTTGCCGTCGAGCGGCACGAAGACGTGCACGCCCTTGCTGCCGCTGGTCTTGACGGCGCCGTCGAGCCCGCAGTCGGCCAGCGCCTGGCGTACCAGCAGCGCGCCGTGCACGGCCTTGCCGAAGGTGTCGTCGCCCTCGGGCGGGTCGAGGTCGAGGATCAGGTGCGTCGGCGACAGCGGCGACGGCACCAGGGACAGGGCCGCGTGATACTCGACGGCTCGCTGGTTGGCGAACCAGATCAGCGTGCGCCGGTCGTTGCCCAGGGCATACGTCACCTCGCGGTGGGAGGCCTCGGCCCAGACCGCGGCCCGGGGCACCCAGTCGGGCGTGTACTTGGGCAGGTTCTTCTGCATGAACGCCGGCTGCCCGGGGCGGATCCGGATCACCGACAGGGCACGGTCCCGCAGCGCGGGGATGATCCGCTCGTGTACCGCGTCCAGGTAGTCCACCAGGTCGCGTTTGGTCGCGCCGGCCTCGTCGAACAGGGGCTGGTCGAGGTTGGTCAGCGCCACCCCGTCGCGGGTCTCACCGTCTTTCGGCATGTGATCACCATTACCCGGCGGCGACCGCCCGTCAACGCGAGTACGGAATACGGTCTGGGCGGTGCTGGTCACCAACCGCGGCACGTTCGACCGCTACCGGCACTGGGGCGTCGGCTCGCTGGCCGACCGCGACGGTGACACCCTGCTCCGGGTCGCGCCGTTCCTGGTCACCGGGATCCTGCTCACGCTGACCCTGGGCGGCCGGCTCAACGCGCTGAGCATGGGCGACGAGGCCGCCACGGCGCTGGGCGCGCACCCGGGCCGCATCCGCCTGCTCGGCGTCGCCGCGATCACGCTGCTGTGCGGCGCGGCGACCGCCGCGTGCGGCCCGATCTGGTTCCTCGGCCTGGCCGTGCCGTACATCGCCCGGCTGATCACCGGCCCCGACCACCGCTGGATCCTCGCCTACGCCGTGGTGCTCCGCCCGATCCTGCTGCTCGGGGCGGACATGCTCGGCCGGGTGCTGACCGCCCCGTCGGAACTGCAGGTCGGCATCGTCACCGCGTTCCTCGGCGCGCCGGTCTTCATCGCCCTGTGCCGCCGCCGGAAGCGGGGTGCCCTGGGAGCCGCGCGAGGCAGTTCGTACCTGATCGTCATGCGCGGCGGCGAGATCGTCGCCCAGGGCGCCCGAGGCGGTCATGACGGCCGACCTGGTCGAGCACGTCTTCGGCGTCGCCAGCCAGGTGATGACCGACCCGCAGACCGGCACGCCGATGGTCGTACCAGGGGATCGCCGCCGGCGTCGCGATGCCCGCACCGCGCCGGCCCCCGCGCAATCGGCCGCCGGCTGATTCGTCACCGTCGGTGACGACCGAACGGCGGCCGCCGCGGTCGGCGGTTACATCTATTTTGATGTGGCCACATCAAAATAGATGTAACCGCACGCCGCGACATGTCTATCCGGCGAGGGCCGGGGCCACGCTACGGGTGAGCGAGCGCGCGATCTCTCCGGCCCGCACGGCGGTGTTGGACAGCAGGGTCGAGCTGATGCCGTGGGTGTGCTCGGTCGGGCCCTGCACGTAGATGCCGCACCGCACGTCGCCGCCCGTGACAACGCGATAGTCGCGTTCGACCTGGAGCTGCCCGTCCTCGCGGCGCAGGCAGTGCTCGCCCAGCTCGCCGAGCAGCTGCAGCGGGTCGCTGCTGCGGTAACCGGTCGCGCACACCACCGCGTCGACCGCCAGCACGGTGCGCTCACCGGTCGGCAGGAACTCGACGGTCACCCGGACCCGGTCCGCGTCCTCGACGAGGTCCACCACCCGGGAGGCGTGCATGAAGCGCAGTCGCTCCCGGCCCAGCACCTTCTCCTGGTACATCCGGCGGTAGAGGCCCTGGATGACGTCCAGGTCGACGACCGAGTAGTTCGTGGAGCCGTGGTAGTCCATCAGCATCCGCTTGACCTGCTCGGGCGCGTCGTAGAAGTGGTCGACGGCGGCGGGGTCGAAGATGCGGTTGGCGAACGGGCTGTCGTCGGCGGGGGTGTAGCCGTATTTGGCGAACACCGCGCACACCTCGGCCTGCGGGAACGTCCGGTGCAGGTGATCGGTGACCTCGGCGCCGGACTGGCCAGCGCCGATCACCAGCACCCGGCGCGGGTCGCGCAGGCTGGGCAGGCGGCGCAGCAGGTCGCGGCTGTGCCAGACGCGCTGGCCGGGGCGGATGCCGTCGGGCATCCGGGCCTCCAGACCGGTGGCGACGACCAGGTTGCGGGCGCGGCGGGTGACCAGATCGCCGCCCTGCCGGGCGTGCATCGTGGTGCCCTCGATGAGCATCCCCCGGTGCCAGCCGAACCGCGGCTGCTTCTCCAGGAACACGGCGTCCACCGGCTGCTCCAGCTCGCGTAACGCGATGGCCAGGGCCAGGTTGGAGGGCCCGAAGCCGATCCCTGCGAGATCGTGGAGATGTGCGTCCGACGTGGACATATGACCCCTTCCGCGGGCGTCCCCCGATGATTACATTAGGGTTACCTTAGCAAGGTAAGCCTTGCCTTTCGGTTCGCGCCAGCGGGCCGAGACGGTCCAGCGTTCCGGTCCAGAGGAGGGCACCCATGCGGGTCGCGATGTTCGGTTACCAGACCTGGGGGCACCGCACGCTCCAGGCACTGCTGGAGGCTCCCGACCTCGAGGTGGTCCTCGTCGTCACGCACCCGAAGAGCGACCACGCGTACGAGCGCATCTGGAGCGACTCCGTCGCCGACCTCGCCGCCGAACACGGCGTGCCCGTCCTGATCCGCGAGCGCCCCGACGACGAGGAGCTGATGGCCGCGCTCAAGGAAGCCGACCTCGACGTCATCGTGGCCACCAACTGGCGCACCTGGATCCCGCCGCAGGTCTTCGCCCTGCCTCGGCACGGCACCCTCAACATCCACGACTCGCTGCTGCCGAAGTACGCCGGCTTCTCGCCGCTGATCTGGGCCCTGCTCAACGACGAGCCCGAGGTCGGCGTGACCGCGCACATGATGGACGACACCCTCGACGCCGGCGACATCGTGCTCCAGCGCGCGGTGCCGGTCGGCCCACGCGACACCACCGCCGACCTGTTCCACAAGACGCTCGCCCTGTTCGGGCCGATCACCGTCGACGGGCTGCGCCTGATCGCCTCGGGCCGCACCGACTGGACGCCGCAGGACCGCTCGCAGGCCAGCTTCTTCCACAAGCGCGCCGACGAGGACCTGCGCATCGACTGGACGTGGACAGCCGAGGAACTCGACCGCCTGGTCCGCGCCCAGTGCGACCCGTACCCGAACGCCTACACCTACTACCGCGGCCAACGCGTCCGGGTGACGAAGGCGTCCGTCTCGCAGGCCGTCTACGGCGGCACCCCGGGCCGGGTCTTCTACCGCGAGGGCGACGGCGTCGCGATCGTCGCCGGGGCCGACGCCCGCCGGGGCCGGAGCAAGGGCCTGGTCATCGAACGGGTACGGCTCGACGACGGCACCGAGCTGGCCGCCACCGACCTGTTCCGGACCATGGGCGGCTACCTGGGACACTTCCCGGCATGACGGAACTGACCGAGCTGCTGGCCGACCTGGTCCGCATCCCCAGCGTCGGCGGCAGCCCGCACGAGGCCGGCATCCAGGAGGTGCTCGCCGACTGGATGCGCGCCGAGGGCCTGGACGTCGACCTGTGGGAGCTGCCGCTGCCCGAGCTGACCGCCCAGCCGGCCTTCCCCGGTTTGGAGGTCCCCCGGGACAGGGCGTACGGGCTGGTCGGCCGGCTGCCCGGCACCGGCGGCGGCCGGTCGCTGATGTTCAACGGGCACATCGACGTGGTGCCGCCCGGTGACCTGTCCGCCTGGACCGACGACCCGTACAGCGGCCGTGTCGACGGCGACCGCCTCTACGGCCGGGGCGCCTGCGACATGAAGGGCGGCCTGGTAGCCGCGCTGTTCGCGATCCGCGAGCTGAAGCGCGACCGCCCCCGCGGCGACGTGCTCATCGCGTGCGTGGCCGGCGAGGAGGACGGCGGGCTCGGCACGTACGGGCTGCTGGAACGGGGCTGGCGGGCCGACGCGTGCGTCATCCCCGAGCCGACCGGCCTGGCCGTGGTGCCCGCCAACGCGGGCGCGCTGACGTTCCGGCTGCGCGTGCCCGGCACGTCCGCGCACGCGTCCCGGCGCACCGCGGGCGTCAGCGCCATCGAGAAGTTCCTGCCCGTCTTCACCGCGCTGCGCGAGCTGGAGGCAACTCGCAACCGCGACGTCGACCCGCTGATGCGCCGCTGGGACGTCCCGTACGCGCTGGAGATCGGCACCGTGCACGCGGGCGACTGGTCGTCGTCGGTGCCCGGCGAACTGGTCGCCGAGGGCCGCTACGGCGTCGCGCTCGGCGAGTCCCCGCAGGCCGCCAAGGCGGAGCTGGAGGCCGCCGTGGCGAAGGCGTGCGCGGCGGACGGCTGGCTGACCGAGCACCCGGTGACCGTCGAATGGTGGGGCGGGCAGTTCCTGCCCGGCCGCAACCCCGACCCGGCGTTCACCGCGGCACTGGTCGAGGCGACCGGGGTCGGGCCGGAGCAGTGGGGCGCGCCATACGGCAGCGACCTGCGGCTACTCGTCGGAGCGGGTATCCCTACCGTCCAGTACGGACCCGGCGCGATCGAGCTGGCTCACGCCCCCGACGAGTATGTGCCGATCTCCGAGGTCGTCACCGCCAGCGCCACCCTGACCCGGCTCGCGGCCGCCCACTGCCGCTGACCTCCCCGAACCAGGAGAAGACATGCCACAGCTCACCGGCGGCCGCGTGCTGCGCGACGCCCTGCGTGGGCAGGCGGGCCGAATCACCGGCAGCGCGGTGCTCAGCACCGGGCACCAGGCCGGCGAGGCCATGGTGCCGGTGGTGATCGGCCTGGTCGTGGACCGCGCCGTCGGCACCGGGTCCAGCTCCGAGCTGCTGGTGTGGCTCGCCGTGCTGGGCGCGGTGTTCGTCACGCTGTCGTTCAGCTTCCGCTTCGGCGCACGCCTGGGCGAACGCGCCGCCGAGCAGGCCGGGCACCTGCTGCGGGTACGCCTCACCGACCGGGTCCTCGACGCGCGCGGCGGGGCCGACACCGGGCGGCTGCCCGGCGCGCTGGCCAGCGTCGCGACCAGCGACGCCGGGCGCGTCGGCATGGTCGCGCTCGCCCTGCCGCTGGGCATCGCCGGCATCCTGGGCCTGGTCGTCGGCGCGGTCACGCTGCTGCGGGTGTCGCTGCCGCTCGGCCTGCTGGTGCTGCTCGGCACCCCGCTCATGATGGGGCTGGCCCACCTGCTGGGCCGTCCCCTGCAGCGGCGCAGCGAGGTCGAGCAGGACCGGATCGCGCACACCGCCGGGCTCGCCGCGGACATGGTCGGCGGCCTGCGCGTGCTCAAGGGCATCGGGGCGGAGCGGGCCGCCGCCGAGCGCTACCGGCTCAGCAGCCGCGCCGCGCTCACCGCGACCGTGCACGCCGCCCGGGCCAAGAGCTGGCACGACGGCACCCTGCTCGCGGTCAACGGGCTGTTCCTGGCGATCGTCGCGCTCGTCGGCGGGCGGCTGGCCGCCGACGGGGAGATCAGCGTCGGCGCGCTGATCGCCGCGGTCGGCATGGCGCAATACCTGATCGGGCCGCTGTCGATGCTGGTCTGGGTCAACGGGGAACTGGCCCAGGGCCGCGGCAGCGCCGTACGCATCGCCGAGGTGCTGTCGTCTCCCCCGGCCGTCGGCGGCGACGCGCCGCTGCCCGGCCCCGTCACCGGCCGCCTCACCGTCCGCGGCCTCACCCACGCCGGGCTGCGCGACCTCGACCTCGACGTCCCCGCCGGGCAGCTGGTCGGCGTCGTCGCCGCCGACCCCGCGCACGCCGAGGCCCTGGTCGACCTGCTCGGCCGCGAACGCGAACCCGACTCCGGCGCGGTCACCGTCGACGGCCACGACCTGTCCACCCTCGACCCCGAGGCGGTACGCGGCGCGCTGCTCGTCGCCGCCCATGACGCCGACCTGTTCGAGGGCACCCTGCGCGACAACGTACTGAGCCCGGCCGCCGACGCGCTGCCCCTGCCGCAACAGCGCACCGGAGACACGCCCGCGCCGCCGTCGCCGGCGTCCAGCCCGGAGCAGCCGCCCACCGCGGCCTCGAACACCTCACCCGCCGCTGAGCTGCTCGCCACGGCGCTGGCCGCGTCCGGCGCGGACGAGGTCGCCGCGACCCTGCCCGGCGGCGTCGACGGCGTGCTCGCCGAGCGCGGCCGGTCCCTGTCCGGCGGGCAGCGCCAGCGCGTCGCCCTAGCCCGCGCCCTGGCCGCCGACGCCCCCGTGCTGGTCCTGCACGAGCCCACCACGGCCGTCGACGCGGTCACCGAGCTGCGCATCGTGCACGGCGTACGCCGCCTGCGCGAAGGCCGTACCACGATCGTCATCACCACCAGCCCGGCACTGCTGGCCGCGGCCGACACCGTCCACTTCGCCGCCGACGGCACGCTCACCGCGTCCGGCACCCACGAGCAGCTCGTCCGCGAGCACACCGGCTACCGCACGACCGTGCTGGCATGACCGGCCAGGAGGCGACCCCCATGACCGAGCAGCGCGAACTGCTGCCCACCGCCACCGGCCGGCAGACCGTCGCGGCACTGCGCGCGCTGCTGCGCCCGCGCCGGTGGCTGGCCGCGGCCGGCCTGCTCGTGCTGACCACCGCCACCGCCATCGGCCTGGCCGTCGCGCCGCTGCTCGGCCAGGTCGTCGACCTCGTCACCACCGGCGCGCCCGCGTCCGCGATCACCACCCCGGTCGTCGCCCTGGCCGTGGTCGCCGTACTGTCCGGCGCGGCCACCGCCTGGGGCCTGACGCTCATCGCCCGGCTCGGCGAAGGGGCCCTGGCAGAGCTGCGGGAACGCTTCCTCAACCGGGCGCTCCGGCTGCCGCTGGGGCAGGTCGAGCGGGCCGGCTCCGGCGACCTGACCTCGCGCGCCGGCAACGACCTCAACGCGGTCGCGTCCGTGGTCCGCTCCGGGCTGCCCGAGCTGGCCCGGTCCCTGCTGGCGATCTTCCTGACCCTGGCCGGGCTGGCCGTGCTCGACTGGCGCTTCATGGCCGCCGCGCTGCTGGCCGCGCCCGTGCAGCTCTACACCGTCTGGTGGTACGGCGGCCGCGCCCTGCCGCTCTACGCCCGCCAGCGCATCGCCGTCGGCGAGCAGCAGCAGCAACTGCTGGAGACCATCGGCGGCGCGCCGACGGTGCGCGCGCTGCGCCGCCGCGAGCAGCACCTGGGCCGGGTCACCGACCGGTCGCAGGACGCCGTCGACCTGACCATGCGCGGCGTCAACCTGGTCACCCGCTTCTACGCCCGGCTCAACCTGGCCGAGTTCATCGGCCTGGCCGCGGTGCTGGCCACCGGCTTCCTGCTGGTTCGCTCCGGCGAGGTCAGCATCGGCGCGGCCACCGCCGCGGCGCTGTACTTCCACAACCTGTTCACGCCGGTCAACATCGCCCTCGGGCTCATCGACGACGTGCAGTCGGCGACCGCCGCGCTGGTCCGCATCGTCGGCGTCGCCGACCTGCCCGAACCCGCCGCGCCGCCCGCGCCGCGTACGCCCGCGGACGCCTCCCTGCACGCCGACGCGGTCAGCCACTCCTACACCGCCGACCGTCCCGTACTGCACGAGGTCACCATCGCGGTGCCCGCCGGGCAGCGGGTCGCGCTGGTCGGCGCGAGCGGCGCCGGCAAGAGCACCCTCGCCGGCCTGGTCGCGGGCGTGCACGAGCCGACGTCGGGCAGCATCCGGGTCGGCGGCGTCGGCATCGGCGACCTCGACCCGGCCGGCCGCCGGGCCGTCGCGCTGATCACGCAGGAGGTGTACGTCTTCGCGGGCACGCTCGCCGAGGACCTACGCCTGGCCTGCCCCGACGCGACCGATGACGAGCTGACCGCCGCCCTGGAGCAGGTCGGGGCGGCCGAGTGGGCGGCGGCGCTGCCGGAGGGCCTGGCGACCGTGGTCGGCGAGGGCGGCCACCGGCTGACCGCCGCGCAGGCGCAGCAGCTCGCCCTGGCCCGGCTGGTGCTCGCCGACCCGGCCGTCGCCGTGCTGGACGAGGCCACCGCCGAGGCGGGCAGCGCCGGAGCCCGGGTCCTGGAGGCATCGGTCGTCGCCGCGCTGCAAGGACGGACCGGCCTGCTGGTCGCGCACCGGCTCACCCAGGCGGCGCTCGCCGACCGCGTGGTCGTGCTCGACAAGGGCCGCATCGTGGAGAGCGGCTCCCACGACGAGCTGCGCGAAACCCCCGACGGCCGCTACGCCGAACTCTGGCGCGCCTGGTCCGGCCGCCGCGACGCCGACCGCACCGCATGAGCGGCGACACCCTCCGGTTCCGGTTCGAACTGCGCCCGCTGGCCGAGGTGCGGCCCTGGGGCAGCCACGTGGCCAACCTGCACTGGTTCGGCCTGACCGACGGCTGGTACTGGATCGAGGCCGGTGGGCATCAGCTGCTGCGGTACCGGGACGAGGTGGTCGCGCGCTGGGACCTGGAACGCCCGTACCCGGACTACTACGTCGTCAGGCTGTGGGAAGACCTGCTGACGCTCCGCTGGGCGCTGCACGAGCCGGTGCCCGACGACCTCATCGACCTCGTCGCCGACACGCATCCGCCCCGCGAGTGGCCGGACGAGTGGAGCGACGCCGTCGACGCGGCGATCGACCTGGAGGGCGACCACAGCCTCCACCTGAGCTACCTGACCAACGCGCCGGTCCTGACGGTCTGGCGGCACATCACCGACGGCCAAGACCTGGTAAGCGCCGGCCAGCGCATCCGGTCGGCCGGCGAGTGCTACTTCGAGGGCCCGGAACGGCTGGTCGTCACCGTGCCGACAGAGGAGTTCTTCGCCGCCGTCGCGGACTTGGACCGCCGGCTCATCGCCGCGATGGGTGAGCGGGTCGCCGAACTGGAGCGGACCGGCCCTCCCCCGGACGTCGAACTCGACCTCGAACAACTGCGCCTCGAACACGGGCAGCGTGCCGAGTGGCTCGCCCGGCGCCTGGCGACACCCCGGCACGTCGACTGGGCGAAGGTGCGCGCCGGCGTCGCCGAGATGGCGGCCTGGCCGCTGCGCGCGGACGACGGGACGGAGCCGGACGACTGACCCGGCCTCGGATCACGACGCCCGCGCGTCATCACCGCCGTCGTGCTGCCCGGCGTCCTGCCCGGAGCGGGCGGCGACCGCGGCCTGGATACGGCGCTGCGTGCGCAGGGCCTTCTTCGCCGCGACGCTGACCCAGCCGTCGAAGACCGTCTGGCCCTTGTCCTGCGCCATCAGCCGTTCCAGCGTCGGCACCACGCTCTCGTCGCCGGTCGAGCCGAGCGCGACGGCCGCCCAGTACCGCAGGTCCGGGTCGTCGTCCTCGGCGGCCGCGAGCAGCCGGGGAAGGACGTCCGGCGCGAACTTCGACAGGGCGCTCGCGAGGTAGCCGATCCGGGTGTAGCCCCGATGCTCGAACGCGTCCCACAGGGCCGCGAGCGCCTCGTCGCCACCGATCGCGGCCAGCGCGTCGGCCGCACGCTCGCGCAGCCACTCGGGTTCGGACCACAGCACCTCGGCCAGCGCGGGCACCGAGGACTCGTCGCCGATCCGGCCGAGCGCGCGTACGGCGTGCTCCTGGCCCATCCAGTCGCCACGTTCCAGCAGTGCCAGCAGGCCCGGCACCGCGGCCCGAAGACGCAGTTCCGAACAGCCCATCGCGGCCCAGGCCTGACAGTTGTAGCGGGTGTCGGCCAGCGCGGCGAGCAACGGCTCCGCCAGGGAGTCGTCGACGAATACGGCGGCGTGGTTCAGCGCCCGGCAGTAGAGCGAGCGGTGGTAGTGCGGGTAGTCGCCGACGAGCGCGCGCAGCGCCTCCAGCGCGGAATCGTCGCCGCCTTCCTTCACACGGTTGAGGAGCCGGGACAGGTGCTCCTCGCGCTGGTCGAGGTCGCCGTCCATGAGTGCGCGCTGATCAGGGTTCACCCGGCAACGGTAGTCCCCGCCGCCGCGGCCGGTGCCGCCTGGTGCTGTCCTCGGCGCGACGGCGTCCCTGCCCCGCCGGGCGGCAGGATGACCGCATGACATTTCACATCTCGGTGTACCGCATCGCCGACCGCGAGCTCTTGAAGGAGCGGCCGCCGACGGATATCGGGGCGCTGTACGCATGGATGGCAGACCGTGCGGACCTGACGGTCTTCGACGAGTTCCTGGGCGCGAACTGGGCGATCGGCGACCACTGGTCCGATCATGCCGAGCGTCTCGGCCGATCCTGGCGTCGCTGTACGAGGTCGGGTTCACCCACGGTGTGCAGGTCGAGGGCGCGGGCCTGGACGCGCTGGAGCGCGAACTCGATCAGCTCGTCGCGGAGTGGCGACGCCTCTATCCACCGCCGGACGAGGATGGCGGGCAGGACCCGTAGCCGCTGACCCAGCTGCTGGAACGCGCCGATCACATGCGTACGGCGATCCGGATCGCCAGGCAGGTCGACGGCTTCATCGACATCGGCTGAGCCGGCCGTTGCCGGCCCACCCGGCTCTCGTTGCGCAGGATGTGGGCACAGCGTGGACGGCCGGTCGCCGGGTCCTGATCTCGGGCGCGAGCATCGCGGGTCCCTCCCTCGCCCACTGGCTGCACGAGTACGGCATGACGGCGGTGGTGGTCGAGCGCCACGAGGGCATACGTCTCGGCGGGCAGACCGTCGACCTGCGCGGGGCAGGACGCACCGTCGCCCGGCGGATGGGCGTCGAGGATGCCGTCCGGGCCGCCTCCACCGGGGAGGACGGGGTCGCCTTCGTCGACGCGCGCGACCGCGTCCGGGCCGCGTTCGCCGCCGACGCGTTCGGCGGGGAGGGCTTCGTCGCCGAGCTGGAGATCCTGCGCGGCGAGCTGGCCCGGCTGCTGCACGAGCGCACCCGCGAGCACACCGATTACGTCTTCGGCGACCGCATCACCGCCCTCGACGACCGCGACGACGAGGTCCGGGTCTCCTTCGCGCACCGTCCCGATCAGGCCTTCGACCTGGTCGTCGCGGCCGACGGCATCGGCTCCACGA
The DNA here is from genome assembly GCF_042663325.1 of Catellatospora aurea. Lineage (NCBI taxonomy): Bacteria > Bacillati > Actinomycetota > Actinomycetes > Micromonosporales > Micromonosporaceae > Catellatospora > Catellatospora aurea. Next base: position 43,057 of record NZ_JBHTAC010000003.1, on the reverse strand, counting down.
CGCGCGCGCTGGTGTTCGGCGAAGAGGCGCGGGTGACACCGCTCGGGCTCTACACGGCCTACCTCACCATCCCCCGCGCCGCGTCGGACGGGTCGTGGGCGCGCTGGCACAACGCACCCGGCGGCCGGGTCCTCGCACTGCGCCCGGACAACCTCGGCACGACCAGGGCGCTGATGTCGTTCCTGTGCCCGCCCCGCGGCTTCGAGCGGCTCGCGGTCGCCGAACAGAAAGACCTGCTGCGCCACGTCTTCACCGGCGTCGGCTGGGAGACGCCGCGGGTGCTGGGCGAGCTGGACGCCACCAGGGAGTTCTACTTCGAACTCGTGGGCCAGGTGCGCGCCCCGCGCTGGAGCAGCGGCAGGGTCGCGCTGCTCGGTGACGCCGGCTACTGCGCCTCGCCCATCAGCGGCATGGGCACCAGCCTGGCCCTGGTGGGGGCGTACGTGCTGGCGGGTGAGCTGGCCTCGCACGACGGTCATCGCGCCGCGTTCCGGTCCTACGAGCGGATCATGCGACCGTACGTCACGCAGGCGCAGCACCTCCCGCCGTTCGTGCCGCGCATCGCCCATCCGCGCAGCCGGGCCGGGATCGCTGTCCTCAACACGCTGCTGGCCACGGCCGCGAAGCCCGCCGTGCAGCGGGTCGCCGGGCACGTGCTGTCCCCACCGGCCGAGAAGATCGACTTGCCGGACTACACGCGCTTGCGCCGGTCACCGCGTTGACACGGCCCCATGCGGGTCACGCCAGCACGGCGGCGCTCACGGTGTCGACGTACCAGCGCTGGAAGCGTTCGGCGGACCAGCCGCGGGTGCGCACCAGCCAGTCGTAGTTGCGGGCGTCCATCGCCAGCCACAGCACGTCGGCGACGCTGCCGGCGTCGTGCTCGGGGCGCACCCCGCCGGTCGCGACGAGTTCGGCGGCGAACATGCCCATGCCGCGCCGCCGTTCCTCAACGCTCTTGGACCAGATCGCGGCGGCGTCGGCGTCGGCCGTCGCCGCACCCGCCAGCGCGATCATCACCCCGGCGTTGCGCTCGTGCACCTCGGTGAGCTGGCGGGCGTAGCGGACGAGTTTCGCCCGCGGGTCGGCCAGCGCCCGGATCTCGGCGACGAAGGCGCGGTCGGGCAGCGCCACCGGCTCGTCGTCGCCGGCCGTGGTCACGTCGACCAGATCGGACAGCAACTGGCGTTTGCTGCCGAACACCGCGTAGACGGTCTGCACCGCGACGCCCGCCTCGGTGGCGACCGCGGTCAGCGGTGTGGCGGCGTATCCGGACTCGACGAACAGCCGCCCGGCCGCGTCCAGGATGGCGCGGCGGGTCTGGCGGGCCTGCTCCTGTCGCCGCTCCGACTCGTACCGCCTCTTGACAGCCACCGCCTCACTGTAGTGCTCTATTGGTTAGAGTGTCACTCTATCCAAAGGATGTGATCGTATGCCGTTCGGTGTGCTCCAGGAGATGCCCGGCGTGAGCGAGGCCGAATACCGGCTGGTCGAGCAGCATCTCGGCCCGGACCGGCCGCCGGGCCTGCTGGCGCACGTCGCCGGGCCGACCGAGGACGGCTGGCGGATCATCAACGTGTGGCAGGACGAGGCGGCGTTCCGGCGCTTCCAGTCCGAGCGGCTGGTGCGGGCCGCGGGCCTGGCCGCCCAGTCGGACGGCTTCGACGCCGGCAAGAGCGCCGGATTCCGGGCGATGACCGTCGACGGCGCGGAACTGCCGTTCTGATGGCCGACACCGCCGGGCTGCGTGCCCGCAACACCGCGTTCTGGACGCAGGCAGCGCCCGGCTGGATCCGGCACGCCGACCGCCAGGACGAACTCGGCAGCCCACTGGGCGCGGTCGCGATGGCCCGGCTGAGTCCGCGTCCCGGCGAGCGCGTCCTCGACGTCGGCTGCGGCTGCGGCGGCACCACCGCGGAATTGGCGGCAGCGGTCGGACCGACGGGCGCCGTGCTCGGCGTGGACCTGGCGGAGTCGATGGTGGAGGCAGCGGCCGCCCGGTTTCCCGCCGACCGCCACCCTGGTCTGCGGTTCACCGCCACCGACGTGGAGACCACCGGTGACCTGCCGGGAGCGCCGTTCGACGCGGCGTACTCCAGGATGACGCTCATGCTGCTGGCCGACCCGGTCGCCGGCTGCGCCAACGTCCGGCGCGCGCTGCGTGCCGGCGGACGGCTGGCCGCGACCGTATTCCGGGACGGCCAGGCCAACCCGTGGCTGACGCTCGCGGTGGTCGGTGCCGCGCCGCACGTGGCGGCACTGCCGCCGCTTCCCGTCGGCGACGAGCCCGGCCCGTTCGCGTTCGCCGACCCGGCCCGGGTGCGGCGGATCCTCGACACGGCGGGCTTCGACGGGATCACCATCGAACCGCACGACGTGGTCATGACCGCACCCGGCGACCCCGACACGACGGCCGAGTGGCTGATCGAGATCGGACCCGCCGGAGCCGCCTACCGGGCCGCCCCGGCTCCGCAGCAGGCGGCCGCCCGTGCTGCTACGGCCAGGCTGCTCGACCGGTTCCACGGACCCGGGACCGGCTACCGGCTCCCGGTCGGACTCTGGCTCATCACCGCGACGGCACCGTGACGCCTCCCGAGCCCACTTCTTCGAGCACGTCCTACTCCTCCAGAACGGTAGACCACATGAGAACCCGCAGCCGAAGCATCTCCCTGCTCGCGTCGACGATCCTCGGCCTGACCCTCGGCCTGACCGCCTGCGGCGACGAGGCGGACCCGGTGCCACCGGCAGTGGCCGGCACCTCGGCCGCCGCGCCGCCGGACTCCTGCGGCGGGGCAGGCGACCGGGTGAAGGACCATCTGAACAGCGCCGAGGTCAGCTCGGTCGCCGTGAACGGCCAGTGCACCTCGGTAGTGATCACCACGACCCTGGGCGACGACGCCGCCACGGCGGCCCTCCGGTTCTGCGAGTCCGCCGCCGAGGTCGCCTACACCGGGGACGTGAACGCCGTCACCGTGCTGGCCGCCTCGGGCGCCGAGCTGGCCATCGGCATCTCCGGCGCGAAGTGCATGGCCTCGGCCTGAGATGCAGGAACGAGCATGGACAGTGATACATGGCAATGACACCATGTGTCGATGCGTCGCATACCCCTTCTGTGCGTGCTCGCCATGCTCGGCACCACCGCGCTGGCCGCACCCGCCTCAGCGGCACCTGTCGCCCCGCTCAGCGACCCGGCCTACGACTACACCACCGCCATCCGCGAGACGGTGTACGTCGAGACGACCCTCGACAACGACGGCAACGGCACCCCCGACAAGGTCGTCGCGGACATCATCCGGCCGCGCGAGGCCGCCACCGCCGGGGTGAAGGTGCCCGTCATCATGGACGCCTCGCCCTACTACCAGTGCTGCGGGCGCGGCAACGAGTCCGAGAAGAAGGTGTACGCCGCCGACGGCACCGTGTCGAAGTTCCCGCTGTACTACGACAACTTCTTCGTGCCGCGCGGCTTCGCGTTCATCGCCGCCGACCTGGCCGGCACCAGCCGCTCCACCGGCTGCGAGGACGTCGGCGGCACCGAGGAGGTGCAGGGCGCCAAGGCGGTGATCGACTGGCTCAACGGCCGGGCCGTCGGGCGTACCGCGAGCGGCGCCGTGGTCAACGCGACGACCTGGACCACCGGCAAGGTCGGCATGATCGGCAAGTCGTGGGACGGCACCGTCGCCAACGCCGTCGCCGCCACGGGCGTGCAGGGCCTGGAGACCATCGTGCCGATCGGCGCGATCTCCAGCTGGTACGACTACAACCGGGCCAACGGCATGGTCAACCCGAAGGTCAGCTCCGTGCCGAGCCTGCACAACACCGTCAACGGCCGCCCGTCGGGCACCTGCACCGCCGTGTCCAGCGCCCTGAGCAGCGGAGCCGTCAGCAACGGCAACTACAACTCGTTCTGGGCCGCCCGCAACTACGTCACCTCCGCGGCCTCCGTGCACGCCAGCGTCTTCGTCGTACACGGCATGAACGACCTCAACGTGCAGGGCGTGCACTTCGGACAGTGGTGGGACGCGCTCGCCGCCAACAACGTGCCGCGCAAGATCTGGCTGTCCCAGGAGGGCCACGTCGACCCGTTCGACTTCCGCCGCGCCGCCTGGGTGGACACGCTGCACCGCTGGTTCGACTACTGGCTCAAAGGCATCGACAACGGCATCATGAGCGAGCCGATGGCCGACGTCGAACGGGCCGCCGACGTGTGGCAGACCAGCACCGTATGGCCGCCCGCAGGCACCGCCACGGCCAACTACGTGCTGCAGGGCACCGGCAACCCGGGCGTGCTCACCACGTCCGGCGCGGGCTCGGGCAGCCTGTCGCTGACCGACGCGCCGTCACTCAGCGAAGCCAACGCGGTCAGCTCGCCGACGACCGCCCGCACCGGCCGCAAGGTCTACCAGACCCCCGTGCTGACCTCTGACCTGCGCATCTCCGGCACCCCGACGATCACCCTGCGGGTCCGCTCCAGCAAGGCGACCACCACCCTGACCGCGAAACTCGTCACGTACGGCACCGCCACCCGGGTCAACTACCGCGCGTCAGGCGAGGGCATCAGCACCCTGAGCACCGAGTCCTGCTGGGGCTCCTCGTCCAGCACCGACGACGCCTGCTACAAGAACACGGCGAAGGTCGTGTCCAGCGCGGCATACCAGGTGCTGTCCCGCGGCTGGATGGACGGCCAGCACCGCGACTCGCTGACCAGCACCACCGCCATGAACACCAGCACCTACTACACGATCACCTGGAAGCTGCGCCCCATCGACCAGGTCATCCCCGCCGGCCACCGCCTCGGCCTGGTCCTGACCCTCACCGACCCCGAGTTCGTCACGGCCCACTCCACCGGCGCCACCGCCACCATCGACCTCGCCGGCACCGTCCTCAACCTCCCCATCGCCCCTGCGGGCGCCTTCACCGCCCAGTCCCTCACGCCCCAGCCCGCCGCCCCCGTCATCGTCGACGGCGCCTGGAGCCCCACCACCGGCACCCGCTTCCAGTAAGGACAAAGGAAGGGCACCTTCTACAACGCTCCGCGTTGTAGAAGGTGCCCTTCCTAACTCTTGATCCGGGCCGCCCAGCGCAGGCCCAGCTCGCCGGTCGTGTCCACCTGGAGGTTGCCGCAGACCACGAAACCGTCGTGCGTTCCGTCGGACACCGACAGATACACGAATCCGGCCCGAAGCCGTTCCGGCACCTCCGGGAAGCCCTCGACCTCAGTGAGGTCGCTCAGGGCGGCGATGAGCAGCGGCCGGTAGCGAACCCGGGTGCTCATGGCGATCACGTTCACGAACATGACGTCGATCGCCTCCGCGAACTCAGCCGATTCATGGCCGGGATCGGCCCGGCCGTGGCTGCGCAGCACGAGTGTGCGGTGAGACGCGGTGTACATCCACGGCTGAAATGTGCGTTCGAACCGCAGTTGCAGGTCCGCGTTCAATTGACGCACGACATCTCTCCTCAGCCTGCGTCAACTGCGACGCCGTTACGAGCGTCGAGCAGATCGTCCCGGTGCACCTCGCCTATACTCATGCCACGTCCATCGTGGTGTACATGGCGCGGGCTCATCAGTTTCCCGGGTACTGCAGACGGCCAGGCCAGGGGCGCACGGTTCAGCTGCGTACGCTGAACAGCTGGCCTGGCCAAAGCCTGTGCTCCTGACCCGCGAGCAGACCTGCGTCGAGCCGTACGATCGGCAGTCCGTGGTCGGCGTCGACACCAGTCACCGTCCCGAACGCATGCGGTCCGAAGTCGGTGCGGACCTTGCTCCCGATCACTACGCGGCTTCCATCGGCGACGAACCACTGCGGCCCGAACGTAGGCACGGCCACAGCCTGGCCGCCTTCCATCAATGACTGTCGGTCATCCATGCCTCGATCAGATGGCATCACCGCCAGGACCGCCAGCGAGCACATGCGGACCGCCAGCATGTCCTCATCACCGTTTGGCGAGGTGTTGCCCCTGCTGCCCCACGTACCGAGACTTCTATTGCAGGTCGTTCTCCGGCGGCTGGGAGGCATGAGGTGGGTCAATCGCCCAGGGATCTCGACCCGACGGTTTCGCTTCTGCACTTCTTCGGGGCCGAGGTACGCCGCAGGCGTTGCCTGCTCGGGCTTTCGCAGGCCGCGCTGGGCAGGATGCTGTTTCAGCACCGGGATCTCGTTCGCAAGATCGAGGCGGCGGAACGCATGCCGACGAAGGAGTTCGTCGAGCGATGCGACGAGGTGCTGGACGCTCACGGCGCGTTGCTCGGCATGTGGCCGATGTTGGAGCGCGAACGCAGCCTACGATCGGCGAACGACGCGATGGTGTACCGGTCGGAGGCAGCCGACCGCAGCGTGCTGGACTGGTTGCTGTTCGAGCCCCGCCACCTGCGGCCAGCCGCCACAACCAGTGGATCCGCCCTGCCGGGTGTTCATGCGCTTGCGCAGCTCCGCCAGCGCGACCACGCAGAAGGCGGTGGTGCGACCTACTCCGACGTGATCAACCTGCTCGACACCGACGACACCGACTTGGTCGGAGGCGCCCTCGAACTGGCCGGTTACCAAGCTGTCGACCTCGGTGCCGACGGAGTCGCCCAGCTGCACTATCTCCGGGCCCTGGACCTGGCCGTCGCTTCCGGCCAACGGCTTTATGGCGGATACCTCATCGCAGTCAGCCTCGGTCATCTGGCCCTGCACTGCGGCGACGCCCAACAGGCGGCCAGATTGGCAACAGCCGCGCTGCGCGGCTCCGCATCACTCGCCAGCCCCGGTGTCAGTGCTGCTTTCCGGCTCGTGCTGGCCCGCGCACACGCCCGCCGCGGCGACAAGGCCGCCTGCTGCACCGCGCTGCTACAAGCCGACGCGGACCTGGCACGGCGCGATCCGGCCGACGAACCCGCCTGGATCAGCTACTTCGGCGAAGCCGAGGTCGCTGACGAGAAGGCACACTGCTTCTTCGACCTCGGATGGTACGAACCGGCTCAGCGTGAAGCCACGCGGGCCGTCGCCCTGCTGAACCCGTGCCGTGTGCGGCGCCTCGGCATCGACACCGCACTGCTCGCGTCGGCGCTCGCCCGCGCAGGCGACCTCGAACAGGCATGTGTGCAGGCACGGCACGCTGTCGACCTCGCTGTCAGGACGGCATCCTTCCGGGCCGCACACCGGGTCGCCATGATGCTGGCCGAACTGCACAGGCACCGGGACCTACCCGCCGTGCACGAGGTCGCCGAGTATGCCTTCGCCCGCTCCGCGGACCTGAGCCCGGCTGCCTATGCGACCGTCCACCGGCCGTCGAGCACGGCTCGGTAAGCGCCCAACTCCGCCTCCAGAGCCGATACCAACGCCGCCGAACTCGACAGGGAGTGGCCGACGCCGGGAAGGCTGATCAGGCCGGCCAGCCGATCGTGCCGACGGAGGCTGTGCGCCAGTGCCAGCACGTCGCCGATCGGCGCGACCTCGTCCCGTTCGCCGTGGATAAGCAGGGCAGGAGCCTTGAACTCGTGGGCCCGCACGGCCGACCCGGCGTGGGCCAGGCAGGCGGCGTGCGCACGCTGGAAACGTGGTGCTGTCGTCGTCCAGCGCACCGGGTCGATGATCGCGGAGCGGGCCACCGCCAGTGCAAAGGGCCCGTCCTCGCACACCGCGCGCAGCGCCGTGTAGCCGCCCGCACTGGCTCCGGAGATGAAGACCGCGCCCGGCGCGGCCCGGCCGATGGCCAGCAGATGCCATGCCACGTTGCGGCAGTCCTCGACGTCCCTGATGCCCCACTGTCCGTCGAGCGCCTGACGGAACGGTCGCCCGTATCCGGTGCTACCTCGGTAGTCGACGTCCACCACGGCGAAGCCGCGGCTGGTGAAGTACTGCACCTGCCAGTCAAGACGCAGGTCGCTGTGGTGGGTCGGCCCGGCATGCGGCCGGAGGATCATCGGGACAGGTCCGGAGGCATGCCCGGCGGGCGGGTAGAACAACACCGTCACCTCGCCGCCTGCGGAGCAAACCCGCATCACCTCGGGCAGAGCAAGGTCCACGGACTGGTCCTTCAGCTCCGGACAGCGCAGAATCTCGACCTCTCCGGAGCCGTCGACAGCCACCAGCGCCACCTCAGGTGCACGGTTCGGCGAGCTGCCGATGGTTGCCACCCGGTCGCCGACCACAGCCAGGTAGGGCTTCAACGAGGTGTAAGGAAGCTCGACCGTTCGTACGGGCCAACCGGGTTCTGCCACGGCTAAGCGGCATGACGGGCCCTGCTGGACCGTCATCGCGACTCGTTCATCCGGCAAGAAGGCGTAGTTGGCGTAGCCCAGCTCCCACGGCGCGGCCGCGCATTCGGCCTGCACCGGCGCGACGGGTTCCGCCCTCCCTGCACGATCGCGGTAGAGATTCCACCAACCGGTCCGGTCGGAAATGAAGTACAGGTACCCGTCCGGGCCCCATCGCGGCTGGACGGCCGACTCAGTCAGACCGCCGGCCACCCGCCGCGCACCGCCGATCCGTCGGCCGTCGTAGTCCGCGACCCAAACCTCGCAGCAATCCCACGGCATGGCATCGGAGCCCCACTGCGACCAGGTGAGCCGACCGGCGGTCAAGCCTGGAGAAGCCAGAAAGGGCGCTCGCCGAAGCACCTGTTCCTTCCCCGTCTGCGGGCTGATGGCAAGCAGCTGATCACCCGACTCGGTCTCCCGCACACACACCAGAAGGCCGTCGCCGAAGGCGAGATCACCGTGCGGATGGGGTGAGTCCGTGCATGCGACACCATTGTCTGCCCTTCGGATCTGCCCATCGGACGCGCCGACGACCCATGTGCCCACATCATTGGCGACGATCGAACCGCCTCCGTACGCGTGCACGCTGTTTCCGATGGGCAGCCCGTCGAGTGTCACCCCATGCTCGGCTGTCCACGTGGCCAGGACCAGGTCACCGCTGGCAGGCAGCGCCTCCAGCCAGTGCAGGCGATCGCCCCAGGCCGACAGGCCGTCGTACGACGTCGACCGACGCGCCACCTGCGCGGCGGGAAGGCCCTTCTCATCGCTCACCAGGCCATCCGATCACATGCCGGGGTCGCGTACGACATGTCCCGCCGGGCCACCGGATGCGGACCATCGACACGTCCGCCCTGGTCGCCTGGATATCCGCGCCTTGGTCGACGTGAATAAACGGGTGGCCTCGCCGACGTACTGCCGACAGTGCTGCGACGACGAGTGCCGGGCGGGCTCGCAAATCCATCTCCCAGCGGCTTGCGGGCCCGCCCTCCATTCTCCGCGCCGCCATTGTTGTGACACGTGATCGGGCTTGCCTCCGGGCTAAGACCGCTGGATACGCTGGAGGGCCAGGTGCGATCGAAGATCCTGGGCGAGCCGGTTGAGCTGTTCGCCTGCTTCCACCACGAGCGCGACCCGCGCCTGCCAGCCGTCGTCACGTTTCGGTCGCAGCGTGACTCCCAGGGTGACGTGGCCCCTGCCGTCGTGGACGGCGTCGAGGCGCAGGTCGTCGTCCAGCGACCGCCAGGTACGCGTACCGGTCCAGCCCTGCCGACCGTCGGCTAGCCCTTGCACATACGCGACCAGGTCCCAGTCCTGGCAGCCGGTGGGATGGACATCGAGGTCCCGGTCTCGGCACGCAGCCCGCTGTCCCGGATCTCGACCTGCACCCGCGCCACGTACCCGTCTCCCCACGGATCGACTGGGGCGTGCAGGATCCAGCGCGCGGGGCTTGGCGGAAAGTGCAGGTCGAGGGGCTCGGACATGCGCACAGGTTAGCGGGTGCCGGCTGCCGTGACTTGCTTGCTCACGGGCCGCCGCAGACCGTGACGCCTGCGACATTGACCGCCTTCCAGGCCGCCTGCACGGTCTTGTGCTCGATCGAGCAGCTGCCGTAGAGTCGGCCGCCGCCGCCAGCGTGTACGCCCGCATGTTCGTGTACGTCGTGGTGGACACCGCGTACACGTTCAGCGCCCGGTACCAGATCTTCTCCGCCTTGGCCCGGCCGATGCCGACGACGTCGGCGACGTCCCCGCAGAGCGGGCTGTAGCCGTACGCGGTCGCGCCGGTGCCTTCGGCGAGGTTGAAGAAGAAGTGCTTGCCGACACCGGCCGACACGTGCGGTGGGGCCCCGGGGGTGCCCGGACCGAAGCAGCTGTGCGACGAGCCGTCCAGCGACGGGTCGAACAGGTTGCCGAACGGCTCGCCGGTGCCGAGGATGTCGGCCTCCTCGCCGATCAGGTAGTCGCCGGGGTCGCCGGGCGCGGCGGCGTAGAACTCGACCATCGCGCCCCAGATGTCGCTGCTGGCCTCGTCGATGCCGCCGGACTCGCCGCTGTAGACGAGCCCGACCAGGGCGTCGGTGTAGCCGTGGCCGAGCTCGTGGGCGAGGATGTCGATCGAGGTCAGCGGGTGGATGTTGCCGAGCCCGTCGCCGAAGGTGAGCTGCGTGCCGTCGTAGAAGGCGTTGACGTAGTTGTTGCCGTAGTGGACCCGCGACGTGATCCCGGCACCGGTCCCGGTGCGTCCGGAGCGGTTGTGCACGAACTTGAAGTAGTCGTAGGTCTTGGCCGAGGCGAAGTGGGCGTCGGCGGCGGCGCTGGCCCGGTCGGTGGTGGCGTAGTTGCCCCACAGGTTGTCGGCGTCGACGAAGAGCACGCACGGCCCGGAGGTGGTGTTGCGCATGTCGCAGGTGCGGTTGCCGCCGTGCGACGGATCGATCATCTGGTACGCGGTGCCCGACAGCGTGGTGTCGATGCGCACCGGTCCGGCGTAGATCGCCCGCCCGGTGCCGAGCACGGTCTTGACCTCGTCGTCGGTGGCGTAGACGGCCCCGGTCGCCGCGTCGGCGAGCACGTGCAGCCGCGACGGCGTCTGCCCGTCGGGCGCCCAGCCGCGTACCACGGTCTCCCAGGCCAGGCGGCCGCCGTCGGCGGCGTCGACGACCAGCTGCGGCGTGCCGACGCCGGTGACGGTGCCGCTGAACGCGGCCTTGGCGGACCGGGTGGCGTCGGCGGCGCTCACCTGCGGCGTGAGCGTATGCGGCGCGACCGGGGTGAGGCCGTCGGCGCCCGTCACGCGGTGAGCCCGGTCCAGGTGCACGACGACGTCGCCGCCGCGCACGGGCAGCCCGTGCAGGGTGCGCCGCAGGCGCAGATGCGTGCGCCCGTCAGGGTCGGTGACGGTGCGCGAGACGGTGTACGCCCCGCCGTCCGGCGACGAGCCGTCGGGCCGTGCGCCGAGCGCGGCCAGCGCGGCCGTGGTGGAGTCGGCGGCGCGGACGGGGTCGCCGGCCGCGCCCGCCGGACTCGTGATCGCCGCGGCCGTGGCGACCGCCAGGGCAACGACGAGGGTCGTGGTGAGGTTGCCTCTCATGGAATTCCTCCCCGAAGACATGACAGTGCCGGCAATGCACTGATGCCCTTGTATATCTGAGGCGTTCCGATGAGGACAGATAGATGTAAGGCAATTGATTGAGGGAGCGCTAACGCCGTACCCGTTCCCGGATGGCGAGCAGGCCCAGCGCCAGCAGCAGCGGTGCGATCAGGCGCAGCACGAGCTCGATCCAGTCACCGGTGGGCGTGAGCGCCACGTCCGAGCCCCGCAGCAGCGTGGACGCGGCGCGCAGGGTGTAGCGCAGCGAGTCGGCGTACCCGGTGGGGGTCTGGAAGCCCCAGCGGGCCAGGGCGGCGCTCGCGGCGGCGACGACCACGCCGAGGGTCACGAAGGCCCGCCAGGCCCGCTGGCCGTAGCCGGACAGCAGCCAGTACAGGCACAGCAGCAGCCACTCGCCGAGGGTGCTCACCGCCGCCCGCCAGTCCCGGGCGTTGAGCCCGGCGCGCACGGCGCGGCGCAGGCCGATGCGGCGCATCTCCATCTCGCCGTAGTAGAAGTCGGACGCGGCCCGCTGGTCCTTGCGGTCCTGCATCATGCTGCGCAGCGCGTGATAGTCGGCCTGCACGCTGTCGACCGAGGGCGCTTCCCGGGTCGCGTCGCCGGGCAGCGCCCACCGGGCGTGGCCGCGGACGCGGTGCTCGTCGGCGAGGGTGACGCGGTGGGTGACCCACAGGTCGCGGGGCGAGGTGCGCCAGCTGTGCCAGTCGTCGACGGTCAGTTTGTCCAGGTGGTGCGCGCCCGCGAAGGAGCACTCGGACAGGTCCACGTACGACAGCCGCAGCTGGCTCAGGTCGGTGCCGAGCGTGCGCCCGAGCACCGGCCGGTCCTGCATCCGCCACGCTTCGACGGTCGAGGCGGCGGCGGCGATCGCGGACGGCCCGCCGAGGTCGACTTCGAGCAGGTCAAGCCGGGTGGGGCCGGCGCAGGTGAGGCGTACGCCGCGGTGGAAGCCGGCCCGGTGCAGGTTGGCGCGGTCGACGTCGCCGAGTTCGATCAGGGCCCGGTGCTGGAACGTGGTGCGGCGCAGGTCGAGATGGGGTGTGCGCAGGCCGCTGACCTCGACGGAGCCGGCGAGCGTGGCGCGGGCCAGCGACACCGTGCCGGCGCAGGTGACGTCGGTGATCTCCACGTCGCGGTTGAGGGTCGCGTCGCGCAGGCGCAGCATGCCGCCGACACTGAGTCCGGCGATCGCCACGAAGCCATACATGGCCGCGTCATCGAAGATCACGTTTCCGGCGACCTCGATGTGCCTGATCCGAAGGGGCCCGTCGAAGACTGTGCGGGTGCACCGCAGGTCCCCGGTGATAGCCAGGTCGGCGAGGTGCACGTCGTCGAGTCGCAGGCCGCTGAGATCGAGGTCGGCGAGCACGCGGCGGCCCTGCTCGTCGGTCGGGCGGCTTTCGAGGTGGTGCACCAGGCACCGGTCGTCGACGACGGCCTCGTTCGAGCACTGTACGCAGTTCGCCACGGGCGCGACCCTAGCCCATGCCCGCGACCGAGCCGAGGGCCGTCTGTCCATTGCGGATCCCGCGCGAAGCGGGCGGAGGTTTGCGCCCGGTCTACCGTTAACCGCACTCTTTACCGCTTTTCTGGCTCACGTTGCGTCGTTTGTTGCGTCGTTATGCGGGTACGGTCGAACCGTGGCCACCATGTACGACGCGGCCCGAACCGCCACTCGTGAACGCCGGGCCCACGCGCACCGTAGCTACGTCCTGGCACCGGCACAGCAGTGGCTGATGGCGCACGCCGACCCGGTCGGCACCTGCTTCCCGTCGGCGCACGTCGCCGGGGCGTGGGCGGTCGTGCTGGCGGCCCGCCGGATCTGGGGGCGGGCCGTATTCCTCCGTCTGCTGCTGCCGACGATCCTGCTCACGGTGTCGGTGGTGTACACGCGCTACCACTACACGGCCGACGCCGCCGCCGGGCTGGCGGTGGCGCTGGCCGCGGACGCCCTGGTGAGCAGGATCAGCCGACGGGTCAGTGGCGGCTCGGCAGGCGCACCACGCTGACAAAGAAGTCGTCGATCTGCTTGACGACCGAGATGAAGCGCTCGAAGTCGACCGGCTTGGCGACGTACGCGTTGGCGTGCAGCTGGTAGCTGCGCAGCACGTCCTCCTCGGCCTGCGAGGTGGTCAGCACCACGACCGGCACGCGGCACAGGTCCGGATCGTTCTTGATCTCGCGGAGCACCTCGCGGCCGTCGCGGCGCGGCAGGTTGAGGTCCAGCAGGATCAGGTCGGGGGTGTTGGCCTCGGCGAACTCCCCCTCCTTGCGCAGGTACGCGAGCGCCTCCACGCCGTCGCTGACGACGTGCAGGGTGTTGCGCATCTTGTACTCCTCGAACGCCTCGCGCGTCATGAGCACGTCGCCCGGGTCGTCCTCGACGAGCAGCACCTCGATGGGCCGGCCACCCTTGTCGTCGATCATGCGGTCAGCTCCTTGTGCTGGGTCGGCACGGCGGGCAGGGTCGCCGCGCCGGGGTTCTCGCTGATCGGCAGCGAGAACGTGATGGCCGCACCGTCGGTCCGGGAGTCGTCCACCCAGATGCGCCCGTCGTGATACTCCACGATCTTCTTGGCGATGGCCAATCCCATGCCGGTGCCCGGGTAGGCGTCCTTGGCGTGCAGCCGCTGGAAGATGATGAAGATCTTCTCGGCGAACTCGGCCTCGATGCCGATGCCGTTGTCGCTGACCGTGATGTCCCAGGAGTCGTCCGTGCGCACGGCGCTGACCTCGATGCGCACCGGCACGTCGGTGCGGCGGAACTTGAGCGAATTGCCGACGAGGTTCGCCAGCAGCGTCTCCAGCAGCGCCTGCTCGCCCGCCACCGTCGGCAGGTCGTGCCAGGTGACGGCGTCCGCGCCGTACTTCTCCTCGACATTGAGCTGCTCGGCGACGTCGCTCATCACGGTGTCCAGCGAGACCTGCTGGAAGCCGCTGGTGTTGCGGCCGATCCGGGAGAAGGCCAGCAGGTCGTTGATCAGCCGCTGCATCCGCTGCGCGCCGTCGACCGCGAACAGGATGTACTGGTCGGCGCGCTCGTCGAGCTGCCCGGCGTAGCGGCGCTGCAGCAGCTGGCAGAAGCTGGCCACCTTGCGCAGCGGCTCCTGCAGGTCGTGCGAGGCGACGTAGGCGAACTGCTCCAGGTCACGGTTCGAGCGGGTCAGCTCGGACGCCTGCAGCTGCAGCTGCTGGTTGATCACCTCGACGGCCTGCCTGGCCTCGCGGACCTCGCTCAGGTCGGCGGCGATCTGGCGGCGCATCCCGTCGATGTCGCGGCCCAGCCGCGCCAACTCCGGCGAGCCCGTCGCGACGATCTCCGTGTCGTACGCGCCGCGGGCCACGTGGCGCACCTGCTCCGCGAGTTTCGTCACCGGCACGGTGACCATCCGGTTGATCAGCACCACCAGGGCGGTGCCCATCACGACCACCACCAGGCCCGCCACCACGAGCAGCACGACCAGGCTCTCACTGGTCGACTGGACCGCCGCCACGGCCGCGTTACGCAGCGTGACGATTTCCTCCTGCAGCCGCGCGACCTGCTCGCGTGCCTGGTCAAAGCGTTCCCGGCCACCGACCTGGTTGAGCAGCTGCTGCCCGGCCGCAGGGCCGTGGTCGCGGGTCTCCGTGATGCCCGGTTCGGCCACCCCGGTGCGCCAGGTGGTGGCCGCCGCACGGGCCCGCTCCAGCTGCGCCCGGATCTCCGGCTGGTCGGCCAGTAGCGGGATCATCGTCGTGTACAGCCGCTCCTCGGCCTCCCGGCCGGTCCGGTACGGGCCGAGGTCGGCGGCGTCGCCGCTGAGCGCGTAGCCGCGTACCCCGGTCTCCTGGTCGACCAGCGCCATGCCCAGCTGCTCGCCCGACAGGCGCAGCACGCCGGTCTTGTTGAGCACCACGTCGAGCTGGTCCAGGTTCGCCGTGGCGAGCAGGGCGGCGCTGACGGCGAGCACGGCCAGCAGCGCGGCGGTGGTCGTGGCCAGCGCCGTCACCCGGGCGCGCAGCGACCAGGTCCGCGGGTGGGTGAACGTCATACCCTTGATCAAGAGTTCGGTTCCTTACTCAGCAGGACGATCGCGACGTCGTCGGCCAGCGGACCGCCGTTGAGCGTTTCGGCCGACTCGACCAGGCTCGCCGGCAGCCGTTCCATGGTGTCACCGCGGCCGAGCCTGGTGGCGCACAGCCCGACCAGGCCCTCGTCGCCGAGCCGGTCGGGGCTGTCGCCCAGCCGCCCCTCGACCAGCCCGTCGGTGTAGAGCAGCAGCGACCAGTCCTCGGGCAGCTCGACGTCGGCCCGCTCGCGGGGCGCGTCGCCCACGCCGAGCAGCAGCCCGTACGGCACCTCGACCGGCACGGCCCGGCCGCCGGACAGCAGCAGCGGCGGCGGGTGCCCGGCCAGCCAGCACGACGCCCGCGCGGCGGCCAGGTCGATCCGCAGCACCGCCATCGTCGCGAAGGTGCTCGGATGGCTGCGCTCGCTGCACAGCACCTGCTCCATCGCGGTCAGCGTCTGCTCGGGCGCGACACCGGCCAGGGTCAGCGCCCGCCAGGCCACCCGCAGCTCGACGCCCAGCGCCGCGCCGTCGACGTCGTGGCCGCTCACATCGCCGATCATCACGTGCACCAGCTCCGGGCTGGTCTGCACCACGTCGAAGAAGTCCCCGCCGAGCAGCGCCTCGTAGCGGCCGGGCCGGTAGAACGTGTGCACGGCCAGCCGGTCCGTGGTCATCAGCGGCTGGGGCAGCAGGCCGCGCTCCAGCCGGGCCGACTCGGCCTGGCGCAGCTCGACCTCACGCAGCCGGCGCGCGTTCTCCTCGGCGTACTTGCGCTCGACGGCGTACTGCACCGAGCGCTCCAGCAGCGCCCCGTCGACCTGGCCTTTGACCAGGTAGTCCTGCGCGCCCTCGGCGACCGCGGTGATGCCGATGTGGGCGTCCTGCTGGCCGGTGAGCACGCAGACCGCGGTGCCGGGCGCGGCCGCGAGCACCCGGCGCAGGCCGTCGATGCCCTGCGCGTCCGGTAGGCCCAGGTCCAGCAGGATGCAGTCGACCTCACCCATCTGGTCCCGGGCGTCACGCAGCGTGCGCGCGACGGTGAGCTGAATCGCCGCGTCCTGCTCGCGCAGCAGCTCCTCGACCAGGAACGCGTCGCCTTCGTCGTCCTCGACCAGCAGCACCCGCAGCCGGGTCAGCCGGGCCGGTCCCCGCGGCTGGGTCGGCACGGAGGCAGCGGCGAACATGGATTCCCTTACGTCTCGTGCGGCAGGTCGGCGATGAATACGGTTTCCTCTAGCGCACTGCAGATCATGCCTGCGCCGGGCGGCTCCGCACAACTCAGGGCAGCGGGCCCATGCCGAAGCGTTATGCCGTCTCAAGCGGGCGTTCAGCCTAGTGGCATCCGGTCGCCGACGACCCGCCGAAAGCCCTTGTGCGGCTTGCGTCACAGGCCCATCCTCAAGGTGATCGCGGGTGGCGCGCGGATCCCCTTGACGGCATGACCGCACTGCCCGATGATCGCCCGATCTGAAGTGGTTTGCGGGGGCTCGGGCCAACGCACCTGATGTGAGGCGGTGACCTGATGAGCTCGCGCTACCGCAACCCACTGGTCAACATCGCGTCCATGCTCGTCTGCGGCCTGCTCGCCGGGGTCGTCGTCGCCGCCGGGGTCTTCCCCGCGGTGGCGCTGTCCGGCATGGCCGCGGTCGTCGGCGGCGACGCCTTCGGCAAGCTGCCCGACGAGCTGATCGTCAAACGCTCGCCCCAGCTGAGTTACCTCTACGCGTCCGACGGCAAGACCCTGCTCGCCACGATGTACGACGAGAACCGGCGCGACCTGCCGCTGGCCGACGTGCCGCTGATCGTGCGCCAGGCCGTGCTCGCCGCCGAGGACCAGAAGTTCTACGAGCACAACGGCGTCGACATCAAGGGCATCGCCCGCGCGTACATCGCCAACAAGAGGGCCGGCGACGTGGAGCAGGGCGCTTCGACGCTGACCATGCAGTTCGTCCGGCTGTCCATCTCGTACTCGGCCGACACCGCGCAGGAGGTCGTCGACGCCACCGAGGACACCGCCAAACGCAAGATCCGCGAAATGCGCTACGCCATGGCCATCGAGCAGCGTATGACCAAGGACGACATCCTCGAGGGCTACCTCAACACCGCCTACTTCGGCAACCGGGCGTACGGCATCTTCGCCGCCGCGCAGGTGTACTTCGGCAAGGAGCCCAAGACGCTGACCGCCGCCGAGGCCGCGTTCCTGGCCGCGCTGGTGAAGTTCCCCGGCGACTTCGACGTGATCAGTCTCAAGGGCCAGGCGCTCGCCGTCGCCCGGCGCGACTACGTGCTCGACGAGATGGTCGGGACCGGCGCGCTCACCGCGCAGCAGGGCGCGGTGGCCAAGAACGAGCCACTGAAGGTGACCGGCAAGTTCACCCCCAACGGCTGCGTGCAGAGCACCAACATCAAGTGGGGCTTCTTCTGCGACTTCTTCCAGCGCTGGTGGAACCAGCAGCCGGTGTTCGGGGTCACCCCGTACGACCGCGAGCGCTCGCTGAAGTCGGGTGGCTTCCGCATCGTGACCTCGCTGGACCTCACCGCGCAGTCCGCGATGGACCGCAGCATCGACCGCTCGGTGAACAAGAACCCGGACCTGCCCGGTGGTAAGTGGAAGTACAAGTCCGACGCGGTCCTGCTGGCGGCCGTCGAGCCGGGCAGCGGCAAGGTGCGCGGCCTGGCCGCCAACCGCAACTTTCGGATCGACAGCAAGACCAAACCGCAGAACGGCAAGGCGTCCAACCCGGCGCTGGCCCGCCGCGGCATCCGGGGCAGCTACCCGAACACCACCAACCCGCTGCTGACCGGCGGACCCGACATCGGCGGATACCAGCCCGGCTCGGTCATGAAGATCTTCACCATGGTGGCGGCGCTGGAGCGGGGCTACCCGCTGTCCACGGTCATCAACACCCGCGCGCCGTACGTCTCCCGGACCCGGATCACCGGCACCCCGAACTGCGGCGGCTACTGGTGCCCGACCAACTCGGGCGGGCGCAACTTCGGCCCGCAGAACATGTGGAACGGCTTCGGCAGCTCCATCAACACGTTCTTCGTGCCGCTGTTCGAGATGACCGGCGGCGCGCGGGTCATCGACACCGCCAAGCGCATGGGCCTGACCTTCTACGACAACCCGCGCTCGACCCTCGACGACTACTACTACTCCACCCAGGCAGCCGACGGCTGGGGGCCGTTCACGCTCGGCGCGTCCGACCACACGCCGCTGCAGATCGCCAACGCGTTCGCCACCCTGGCCGCCGACGGCGTCTACTGCGAGCCGATCCCCGTCGAGTCGATCACCACCAGCAAGGGCGAGAGGCTGGCCGTCGGCGACCGGCGCTGCAAGCAGAACATCCCGGTGGACGTGGCCCGCGCCGCGATCGACGCGGCCCGGTGCCCGGTCGGCGACCGCTCGCTGTACGGCAAGTGCCAGGGCGCCACGGCCCGCGATTCCCGCGAGATCATCGGCAAGCACATCGCCGGCAAGACCGGCACCACCGACAACTCCAAGTCGGTGACGCTCACCATCACCACCAAGCAGCTGGCGATCTCCGGTTTCCAGACCGACCCCGACTGGGCGCAGGTCAACCACGCCATGTCGCACCGCGTCATCAACCCGGCGGTGCAGTACGCGCTGCGCGACGCGATGAAGGGCAAGGAGTCGATACAGTTCCAGCGGCCCAGCAACCTGCGGCTGGTCACCGGTTCGCAGGTCGCCATCCCGGCGGTCAAGTGCCGCACGGTGCCGCAGGCCCGGTCGATCCTCAACGGCAAGGGCTTCAAGGTCGAGATCGCGCCGAAGCAGGTCGACTCGGACTGCCCGAAGGGCACCGCGTCCGGCACGAACCCGTCGGGCCGCACCATCAAGAACGGCATCGTGGTGATCGAGGTCAGCAACGGCAGCAAGGCCAAGCCGAGCGCCCCGCCCCAGACGCCGACCAGTCCGCAGCCTAGCACGCCACCCGGCCCCGGACCGAATCCCCCGCCGCCCGCCGTGGTAGCCGCCCGCTACGGCTGACCTGCCGCGAAGGCCGGGCCGTCCGCCGGCAACGGATGGCCCGGCTGCCGTCAGCCGCGGATCGCCGCCAGCAGGTCGGCCGGCATCGCCGTGACCTCGTCCGCAGGCGGCGCGCTCACCGTGACCGGGGTGACGTAGCTGTACGTCGCCGCCATCACCATACCCGGCACGAACTGCGACAGGTCGACCTCGAAGCTGGTCAGCCGGCCCTCACCGTCGGTGCTCGCGACGAAGGGCACTGCCCGCAGTTTCTCGGCGTGCGCACCGACCTTGCTCGGGTCATACGTCGGCGAGGTGGTCATGTCCACCGTGCCCTGGAACAGTCCAGGCCCGGCGAGCTGCACCTTGTTGACGGCGTTGACCAGGCCCAGCACCCCACCCGGGTTCTTCGGGTTCGCCATGTCGAACGTGGTGCCCGCGACGTCGGCAGCCGTCGTGTGCATCCACTTCGCCAGCCGCGGGTTGGCCTTCACCTTCAGCCAGACGTCGTCACCGATCATCAGCGCGTTCATCTCGGTGGTCTTGCCGCCGAACGGCAGCGAGGCCACGACGGTGGCCTGGCGACCGGTCACGTCCAGCCACCCGTTCGCCGCGACCTGGCCGCCCACCTCCATCGAGAACTGGACCGGCTGGGTCGTCAAGGCGAGTGAAGCCTTCGCGAACTGCTCCTCGGCCGACGCCGGGGGCGCCGACGTCGCCGGGGCGGCGTCGCCGTCCGAGCCGCAGCCCGACAACCCGATCGCCGCAGCCGCCAGCACGGCCATGGCACCTACTGCACGCCTTCTCACCTATACAGCTCCTCGCCCAAGATAGATCATCGCGGCGGGACTATACGTGGTCGCGGCGATCGCCGTCCGTCATCTATTCCGGACACCAGCTCAAACGGACTCCGATGCGGGGAAGACCGCGCCGACCGCCGGGGTCGGGGTGAACGTCGCAGGCATGCCGATGTAACCGTTGATCGCGCCGATCGACGGATAACGCAACGCGGCCTGCTCGTCGACGACGTAGTCGGGGATGCGGCGCAGGATCTCGTCCAGCATCACCACCGCCTCCACCTTCGCCAGGTGCGCGCCGACGCAGCGGTGCACGCCCGAACCGAACGCGACGTGCCGGTTCGGTGTGCGGTCCAGCCGCATCTCGGCCGGGCAGTCGAAGGCCGCCGGATCGCGGTTGGCGGCGGCGAATGCCAGCATCACCCGCTCCCCGGCCGCGATGCGCTGACCGCCGAGCACCGTGTCCCGGGTCGCCGTACGCGACATGAACTGCACCGGGGCCAGCACCCGCAGGAACTCGTCCACGGCCGTGGGCAGCAGCCCCGGGTCGGCGATCAGCCGGTCGCGTTCGGCGGGGTTGCGGTGCAGCCAGTGCAGGGCGTGCGAGACCAGGGCCGTGGTGGTGTCCACTCCCCCGGCGACGACGAGCCCCGCGGTCGCGATGACGTGGTCCAGCGGGAGCAGTTCGCCGTCGTCGCCGGTCGCGGTGGCCAGCACGCTGATCAGGTCGTCGGTGGGCTCGGCCCGGCGGGCCACGACCAGCGCGCCCAGCACCGCCATCATCTCGCCGACCGCGCTCATCGCCTCCGTCCACGTCGCGCTGCCGGGCGGCGAGTAGGTCAGCAGGTGGATCGGCCCGGCGTACCGCTCCCATTCCGTCAGCGGCACGCCGAGGATGCCGAGGGTGACGATCGCCGGAACGGGGTTGGTCAGCTCGGCGACCAGGTCGGCCTGGCCCTTCTCGGAGAACCGGTCCAGACAGGCGGCGGTGACCTGACGGATGAACGGCTCGCGGCGGCGGGACTGCTCCGGCGACAGCGGGCCGTTGAGCAGCCGGCGGTAGACGGTGTGCAGCGGCGGGTCCAGTTCCTGCGGCACGTTCAGGGCCGGGATCGGCGGGTTGCTGGTGCCGCGCATCGGCCCGGCCGGGTCGGTGTGATCCTGGTACGAGGAGAACACGGCGTGGTCGCGCAGGGCCTCCACCACGTGCTCGTACCCGGAGACGACCCAGGTCCCGCCGTGGGCGGCGGTGTGCGCGACCGGGCAGGACTCGACGTTGCCGTCGGAGATCTCCTGCCAGCGGTCGCGGTAGTCCGCGCCGTGGTGGTCGAGTTCGATCGTCGTCCGTGCCGCCGGGTCGTGTAGGCCGTCCGGGTGTGGCTGCATGGGCATCCTCCTCAGTCACCGTCCATGATGGACCGTGGCCGCCGCCCCGCCCAGCGGGAAGTTTCAGCCTCCCGGGCGGTGGTGCGCCGAGCAGGCCGGACCGATGATGACCGAGTGGTGGAACTTACCGTGCTGAGCACCGTGCTGCTGCTGTTCAAAGCTGCTTTCGCGGGCGAGGATCTGGACCGCAAGCTCGGCGCCGACGTCGTCTCCACCGTGCTGGGCGGGCTGCTGCGCACCGCGTCGCCCACCGATCCGGTGCTGCTCAAAGTGCTGGAGCTGGCCGAGAAGCTCGACATCAGGGACTACAAGCAGGCCATGGCCGCCGGCCACCGCTATCTCGCCGAGGCGCACCTGGGCCCCACCCTGCGCACCGACCGGCTCCACCTGGCCCGCGCGCAGCTCGTCGCCGCGGCCTCGGCGGCGGAGGCGATGGAGGTGCCGATGCTGGTGGCCAACGCGGAGTACGCCGTCGCCAAGTGCGACGCGCTGCTCGCCGCGCCCGCGGACGCCGCGATGGCGCTCGACCGCGCGACGGCGGCACTGGAAGGGGCCATCGAAGCCATCGACACCTCCGGAGCCGCATACCGCTGGCGCATGCTGCACGAGGCCAAGTTCACCCAGGACGGCTCGGTGACGAGCTGGCTGACCCGCGCCGCCGACCGCAACCTGATCAGTCAGCGCGACCTCGACGCGGCAGGCAAGGCAGCCGACACCCTGCAGCGCGAACTGCAGGAGCTGACAGCCCTGTACAGCGAGGTGCAGACCGCGCTCCTGGCCGGCACGGACGGGGCCCACCCGGTGCTGTGGACGCAGCCCACGGGCCAGACCGTGCAAGGCGGTCTCGACGCCAAGGCCGTGACGACGCTGGCCGGCGACGCCCCGGTCCGCGGGTTCGGCC
This sequence comes from Catellatospora aurea, assembly GCF_042663325.1. Classification (NCBI taxonomy): domain Bacteria; kingdom Bacillati; phylum Actinomycetota; class Actinomycetes; order Micromonosporales; family Micromonosporaceae; genus Catellatospora; species Catellatospora aurea. The sequence continues at coordinate 20,577 of NZ_JBHTAC010000003.1, read as the reverse complement.
TGAGTCTGCGGGTGGAGCAGCGCCGGGTCGGCCTCTCCGCGAGCGCGACACCCATCGTCGAGCTGGCACTGGACCTGACCGTGCACGACGACCGGATCCTGCACTGCCGCGGCGTGGTCCTGCCGTCCGTGGGGCCGCCGACCGCGGCGGCGGGTTCGGCGCCGTACCTGCGCGGGCTGACCGCGCTGCTGGCCCCGCTCAACCCGCCCGGGGCCACCACGTTCACCGTGCCGAAGGGCAGGCACCGCCGGGTGCTCACGCTGCCGCTCGACAACGACGCCGTGGACACCGTGAAGATCAGGATCTCGCGGCCGTTGTCCGGGGGACGGCAGGCCCCTACCGGGGCTTGCCTCTACATACCGCTGCCGCGGTGACCGCGGCAGATCGGTGGATCAGGTGCGCAGGTACGACGCGCCGTTGAGGTCGATGATCGTGCCCGACGCCCATTCCGCCTGCGGCGAGGCCAGCCAGTGCACCGCGGCGGCGACCTCCTCCGGCTGCGCGACCCGGCCGAACGGGCTCTGCGCGCGGATCTCGTCGGCCCGGTCGGACTTGAGGTGCTCGCTGACCATGTCCGTCTCGACGAAACCCGGCGCGACCGCGGCGACGGCGATGCCGTGCGGGGCGAGCGCGACCGCCAGCGACTGCGTCAGCGAGTTCAGCCCCGCCTTGCTCGCGCCGTACGCGACCTGGCCGGGTTCGCCGCGGAACGCCCCGCGCGAGGACACGTTGACAATCCGGCCGCCGCGCCCGCGCATGTGCCGTGCGGCGCACCAGATCGCGTTGGCCGCGCCGACCAGGTTCGTGTCGAGGGTGGCCCGCCACTGCTGCTGCCAGTCCTCGTAGGAGGTGTCGAAGATCGGGTGCGGGGTGAACACTCCGGCGTTGTTGACGAGCACGTCGAGCCCGCCCAGCGCCGCGGCCGCGCCGTCGACCATGGCGCGTACCGCCGCCGGGTCGGCCAGGTCGGCCTGGACGACGACGTGACCGTCGCCGGGCAGTGTGTCCCGCAGTTGCTCCGCGGAGCGCACCGACGCTCTGCAGTGGATCGCCACCCGGTCACCGCCGGCCGCGAACGCCTCCGCCACGGCCTTTCCGATGCCCCGCGAGGCCCCCGTCACCAACACCGCGCGTCCCGTCATGTCGATCATCCTGCCAGCCCGTGTCCCCGCCGATCAACGCGTTGCGGCCTCGGGCACCGACGGCGGCCGCCCTGGCTTCGGACCCACCGATTCGCGTGGTTAGTAGGATCAGGCAAGAGGTAGCGAGCATGGTTCTAACGTCCGCCCTGCTCACGCTGGTTAGCTGGTCTTGTCGATATCTCAGGGGTGCGAGAGTGCTCCGCGAATCAATGAGGCGGAACCATGCAGATCGCGATCGTCACCGGGGCCAGCTCCGGAATCGGGCAGAGTGTCGCCGTCCAGACCGCCAAGCGCGGCTCGGGCGTGATCCTGACCTACCGGGGCAACCCGGCCGGGGCGCTGGACACCGTGGCGAGCATCGAGAAGGAGGGCGGCACGGCCGTCGCGCTGCCCCTGGACATGGGCGACAGCGCGAGCTTCCCCGCGTTCCGCGCGTCGGTCGTCGCGGCGCTGCGCGACACCTGGCAGCGGGACACGTTCGATCATCTGGTCAACAACGCGGGCTTCGGGCAGATGTCGATGTTCGCCGACACGTCCGAGGAGCTGTTCGACCGGTTCATGCGGGTGCTGCTCAAAGGGCCCTACTTCCTGACCCAGACTCTGCTGCCGCTACTGGCCGACGGCGGCGCGATCGTCAACGTGGCCAGCAACTCGGCGATGCCGTCCGGAATGGAGCCCGGCTACTCCGCGTACGGGTCGATGAAGGGCGGCCTCATCGTGCTGACGAAGTACCTGGCCAAGGAGCTGAGCACCCGCGGCATCCGGGTCAACGTGGTCTCCCCCGGCCCGACCCGCACCGCCATCGCCGACTGGAGCCTGTATGCCGAGGCGGTCGCCTCGATCGAGGCCAGGACGGCGCTCGGCCGGATGGGCGAGCCCGACGACATCGGCCTGCTGATCGCGGCGCTGCTCGGCGAGGAGGGCCGCTGGGTCACCGCGCAGAACATCGAGGTCGCGGGCGGATACAACCTGTGATCCGCCGGTGTGGCGCGGCGTCGCGGGACGCCGTGTCACACCAGGGCCGAGGCCGTGCCGAGCGGCGAGTCGCGCAGCCGGGCCGCGTCCTGGCTGGGCGGCGCGCCGAACTGGCGGCGGTACTCGCGGCTGAACTGCGACGCGCTGTCGTAGCCGACGCGCAGGCCCACGCCGGTGACGTCGTTGGGGTGCGTGGCCAGCAGCAGCCGCGCCTCCTGCAGCCGGATCTGCTTCTGGAACTGGATCGGGCTCATCGCCGTGACGGCCTGGAAGTTGCGGTAGAACGCGGAAACGCTCATCCCGGCCAGTTTCGCGACGTCCTCGACCCGGAACGTCTGCGCGTAGTGCTCGCGGATCCAGCGCACCGCCCGCGCGACGTGGGTGAGGCTGCTGTCGGCCAGGCCGAGCTGGCGTACGACGGCGCCCTGCTCGCCGGTGACGAGCCGCCACACGATCTCCCGCTTGATCAGCGGCGCGAGCACCGCCGCGTCCCGCTTCCGGTCGAGCAGGCGCAGCAGCCGGACGACGGCGTCGACGAGTTCGGCGGGCGCGTCGCTGACGACCATCGCGGACGGCGCGGCGGCACCGGTGGGCGGCACGTCGCCAGGCGCGGCCTGCAGCAGCAGCTCGGCGACGGTCGGCGGGTGCAGGACGAGGCCGAAGCCCAGCGCCGGCTCGTCCGGGCCGGCCTTGGTGAAGTTGCCGGTGACCGGCAGGTCCACGGACGCGACGAGGTACTGCCCGGCGTGGTACTCGTACACCCGGTCGCCGAGCGCGATGCGTTTCGCGCCCTGCGCGATGAGCGCCATGACGCTGCCGGTCATCGACGGCGCGGGCCGGCTCTGCCGGTCGACCTTCGAGATCAGCACGCCGTCGATGGCGGTGGTCATGTCGGGCCGGGCGTGCCGATCCAGCAACGCGCGCAGTTCACCGAGGCCCATGACCCGATTGAAGCACGCTCCGACGGAGCCGCCGCCCGCGCCGGGCGTACCGCGGTGATCGCCGAACTTGCCGGGCACCTGCGCGAATCGACGTGCAAGATACGCACAGGTGCCTGGCAAGTCGGACGATCTTGGGGTGGGGCGGTCAGGCCGCGGCGGCCGCCATGCGCTCGCGCAGGGTGCGGGGGCGCAGGTCGGTCCAGTTGGTCTCGACGTAGGCGAGGCAGGCCTCGCGGGTGTCCTCGCCGAACACGGTGTGCCAGCCCGCCGGGACGGCCGCGAAGGCGGGCCACAGCGAGTGCTGGTCCTCGTCGTTGACGAGCACGAGGTAGCGGCCGTCGGCGTCTTCGAACGGGTTGGTCATGACTTCTCCTGAACATCAGCGCTGGCCTGAGCCGGCGGGTTTACGGTCGCCGGGACGAGCCCGGACAGGGTCGAATCCGGTCGGGCCACCGCGGCGGTGAGCACGCTCACCAGGTCCGCAGCGATCCGGTCGGCGGTGGCCCGGTCGAAGCGGGCCGTGGCGTACTCCAGCTCCACGTGCACCGGGGTGTCCCCGGCGGGCTCGTAGAAGCTGACGGTCAGCTCGGCACGTACCGTGCCGGTCGGGATCTGGTCGAAGCGCAGCACGCCGTCGCCGAGGCGGGCCTCCTCGTGGTGCACCACCATCACCCGCGGCCCGTCCAGGCCCGGCGCGGCGGCGTCGAGCACCGCCGCGAACGGCACGTCCTGGTGGTCGAGCGCGGCCAGGTCGGCGGCCCGGACCCGGTCGAGCAGCGTGGTGAACGCCGGGTCGCCGGAGGTGTCGGTGCGCATGACGACGGTGTTGTAGAAGCAGCCGGCCAGGTCGGTCAGCGCCTCCTCGGTGCGGCCCGCGACGAGGCTGCCGATCGGCAGGTCCGTGCCGCAGCCGTACCCGGTGAGCAGGGTCGCGAACGCGGCCTGCACCACCATGAACATGCTGGTGCCGGTGCGCCTGGCGAGCTCGTCGACGCCGCGGTGCAGGCCGGTGTCGAGCAGGAACTCGACCGTCTCGCCGCGCCGCGACACGACGCCGTCGCGCGCGCGGTCGGCGGGCAGGTCCAGGTCGGGCATGCCCGCCAGGGTCCGCGTCCAGTACGCCAGCTGCCGCGCGTGCCGGCTCGCCGGGTCTTCCGGGTCACCGAGCAGGGTGTACGCCCAGCGCGTGTAGTCGGCGTAGTCGACCGGCAGCGGCTGCCACGCCGGGGCGAGCCCCGCGCTCCGGGCCGCGTAGGCGGTGGCCAGGTCGCGCAGCAGCGGGACCACGGACCACTCGTCCACGCCCAGGTGGTGCGTGGTGAGCAGCAGCGTGCGCCGGGGCGTGCCGTGCTCGTCGGAGCCGATGACCAGGCGGGCCCGCAGCGGCGGCTGCTCGCCCAGGTCGATCGTCTCCCGGGCCAGCGCGTCGAGGCGCAACGCCAGCGGCGTGCCGTCGTCGGCGACCGGTTCGAGCACCCGCTCCCCCAGCGAGCGGCGCAGCGCGCCGTCGGCGCCGGCCACCGTGTGCAGCGGTTGATGCCGGGTGATCACGTCGCGCAGGGCCGCGTCCAGGGCGACGGCGTCCAGGTCGGACGCGGGCACCGCGAACGCGATGTCCCAGCCGGGCCGGTCGACGGCCCGGTGCAGCCGCCACGGGTGCAGCTGCACCGGCGCGAGCCGGTCGGCCAGGTCGCCGCCGGACTCCGCCATCGCGCCGCGGGCCGCCTGGTCGGCGGCGCTGGTGCGGACGAGCTGCGGGCGGTCGCCCGCGGCTGCACGATCCAAGCGTTCGGCCAGCTCCGCGACGGTCGGGGCGTCGAAGACGTCGCGGATCGCGAGGTCCGCGCCGAGCGCGGTGCGCACGCGGCCGATCAGGCGCATCGAGGCCATGGAGTGGCCGCCCAGGTAGAAGAAGTTGTCGTGGACGCCGACCTCGGGCAGGCCGAGGACCTCCGCGAACAGTTCCGCCAACTGGTGCTGCCGGGCCGTGGCCGGCTTGGCGTCGCCGGCCAGCGAACCCCAGTCCGGCGCGGGCAGCGCCTTGCGGTCCACCTTGCCGTTCGGGTTGACCGGCAGCGGGCCGTCGAGCACCACGACCAGCGACGGCACCATGTACTCGGGCAGCACCGCGCCGACGTGCGCGCGCAGCACCGCCGGGTCCGCCGCCCCGTCCGGGGAGACGTACGCGACGAGCCTGGTCGTGTCGCCGGTGCGGTCGGCGACGACGGCGGCCTGCCGGACCGTGTCGTGGCCGGCGAGCACCGCCTCGATCTCGCCCGGTTCGATCCGGAAGCCGCGGATCTTGACCTGGTTGTCGGCCCGGCCCAGGAAGTCGATGTTGCCGTCGGCCTTCCAGCGAGCCCGGTCGCCGGTGCGGTACATGCGCGCCCCCGGCCCGGCGAACGGGTCGGCGACGAAGCGCAACGCGGACAGCCCCGGCTTGCCGAGGTAACCCCGGGCCAGGCCGCGGCCGCCGACGTACAGCTCGCCGACGACGCCGACCGGCACCGGTCGCAGCCGCTCGTCGAGGATGTAGGTCACCGTGTTCGGGTCGGGGCGGCCGATCGGCACCGGCGCGTCCCACTCCGGCACGGCCCGCCACAGGGTCGAGTTGACCGTGGCCTCGGTGAGGCCGTACGCGGCGAACAGTTTCAGGTGGCCGGCCCAGCGGTTGATCAGGCCGGCCGGCACGGTCTCCGTGCCGACCAGCACGCACAGGCCCTCGGGCAGGTCGGCGTCGGGCGGCAGGATGGACACCAGCGACGGCGGCAGGATCGCGTGGGTGACCCCGTGCGCGTACAGCAGCTCGGACAGCGCCGCGCCCGGGGTGCGGGCCTCGTCCGGGGTGATGACCAGCGCGGCCCCGGTGCACAGCGCCATCGACACCTCGAACGCAAACACGTCGAAGCCGATCGAGGCGAACTGCAGCACCCGGCTGTCCGCGGTGACGCCCATCGGGTCGACCGCGGTCTCGACCAGGCTGCCGATGCCCTCGTGCGACACCGTCACGCCCTTGGGGCGGCCGGTGGAGCCGGAGGTGTAGATGACGTACGCGGCGTGGTCCAGGCCCGTCGGCGCGGGCAGCACCGGGCGGACCGGGGCCGTGTCGGTGACGTCGTCCAGCACCAGGACCGGGGTGTCCGTCTCGGGCAGCAGGCCCTTGGCCTTGCCCGTGGTCACCACCAGCGCCGCCCCCGAATCTTCGATCATGTACGCGAGGCGGTCGGCCGGGTGGTTGAGGTCCAGCGGCAGGAACGCGGCGCCCAGCCGGTTGACGGCGAGCACGGTCACGATGGTCTCCAGCGAGCGGGGCACGGCGACGCCGACCACGCTCTCGGGGCGTACGCCCTGATGGGCCAGGACCCGCGCGAGCCGCCCGGCGCGCGCCGCCAGCTCCACGTAGGACACCTCGCGCTCCCCGTCGACGACCGCGACCGCTTCCGGAGCACGGGCCACCCGCAGCGCGAACGCCTCGGGCAGGGTCAGCTCGGCCACCGGCCGCGCGGTCTCGTTGAACCCGCGCAGCACCTGGTCCAGCTCGCCCTCGACGAGCAGGTCCAGGTCGGCCAGCGGCCGGTCCGGCTCGGCGCAGACCGCGTCGGCCAGCCGCGCCAGCCGCCGCCCGAGCAGCTCGACCGTGGCCCGGTCGAACAGCGCGCTGCGGTACGTCAGCAGGCACTCCAGCTCGTCGCCCGCGCCTTCGAGGACCTCCACCACCAGGTCGAACCGGGCCGTGGTGGTCTCCAGCGGTTCATCCGAGCAGTCCAGGCCGGACAGCCCGGCCCAGTCCGCGGCGTGGTTGCGGTGCACGACCATGACCTGGAACAGCGGGTTGCGGCCCGGCGAGCGGGCCGGGTTGACCGCCTCGACGACCGCGTCGAACGGCACGTCGGCGTTGGCGAACGCGGCCAGGTCCGTCTCGCGTACCCGGGCCAGCAGCTCGGTGAACGACGGTGACCCGGACAGGTCGGTGCGCAGCACCAGCGTGTTGACGAAGAAGCCGACCAGGTCGTCGAGGCCCTCCTCGCCACGGCCGGCGATGGGTGCGCCGAGCGGGAGGTCGTCGCCCGCGCCGAGGCGGTGCAGCAGGGTCGCGGCCAGCGCGTGCGCGGCCATGAACAGGCTCGCCCCGGACGACGACGCCAGCTCGCGCAGGCGGGCTCCGGTCGCGGCGGGCAGGGTCAGGCTCACCGCGCCGCCACGGGCGTCCGGCGTCGCCGGGCGGGCCCGGTCGGTCGGCAGGGCCAGCTCCTCCGGTGCTCCGGCCAGGGCCTTCGTCCAGTACGCGAGCTGCCGCGCGGCGAGGCTGTCCGGGTCGGCCGGGTCGCCGAGCAGGTCACGCTGCCAGAGCGTGTAGTCGGCGTACTGCACCGGCAGGGGCGTCCAGTCCGGGGCATGCCCCGCCAGGCGTGCTTCGTACGCCGTGGTCAGGTCGCGCAGGAACGGCCCGTCGGACCACTCGTCGGTGGCGATGTGGTGCAGCAGCAGCGCGAGCACGTGCTCGTCCGGCCCGGCCTCGATCAGCGTGCCCCGCACGGGCAGCTCGCTCGCCAGGTCGAACGGGCGCGCCAGCACCTCGTCGACCAGCTGCGTCAGAGCGTCACCGCCGGGCAGCCCGCGCCGGGCGACGTCCGCCGCCATGACCAGGTCGAGCACCGGGCGGGCCTGGTCGGCGGGCAGGATGCGCTGCGACGGCTCGCCCTCGACCGCGGTGAACACGGTGCGCAGGGACTCGTGCCGGGCGACCACGTCGTGCAGGGCGTCGTGCAGCGCGGCCCGGTCCAGCGGCCCGCGCAGGCGGACGACCAGCGGGAAGTTGTACGCCGCCGACGGCCCCGCGAGCTGCTCCAGCAGCCACAGCCGCTGCTGGGCCGCCGACAGCGGCAGCTCGCCCTCGCGGGGACGGGCCACCAGCTCGGCCCGTGCCGTCGAGGCGGCAGGGTCGATCCGGGCGGCCAGCTGCGCCACGGTCGGGGCCTCGAACAGGTCCCGGATGGACAGCGTCGCGCCCAGCGCGGTGCGGGCCCGGCTGACCAGGCGGATCGCCAGCAGCGAGTGGCCGCCCAGCTCGAAGAAGCTGTCGTCCACACCGACCGCGGGCACCCCGAGCAGCTGCGCGAACAGCTCGCACAGCGTCTCCTCGGCCGGGGTCGCCGGGGGACGGCTCGCCGCGCCGGTGAGCACGGTCGCCTTGGGCAGGGCGCGCACGTCGAGCTTGCCGTTGACGGTCAGCGGCAGCCGGTCCACGGCCGTCAGGGCCGCGGGCACCATGTAGTCGGGCAGGGTGCGCTTGAGGTGCTCACGCAGCGCGGGCAACACCGTCTCGTCCGCGCCGTCCCAGCCGGGGCCGCGTACGACGTAGCCGGCCAGCCGCTTCGCGCCGTCGCCGGAGCTGTCCACGATCACCGCCGCGTGCGCGACGGCCGGGTGGGCGCCCAGCGCCGACTCGATCTCGCCCAGCTCGACCCGGTAACCGCGGATCTTCACCTGGTCGTCGGTGCGGCCGAGGAAGTCGATGTTCCCGTCGGCACGGCGGCGCACCAGGTCACCGGTGCGGTACATGCGCTCGCCCGGCGCGCCGAACGGGTCGGCGACGAAGCGCTCGGCGGTCAGGTCGGGGCGCAGGTGGTAGCCCCGGGCCAGGCCGATGCCCGCGATGTACAGCTCACCGGGCGAGCCGGGCGGCACCTCGCGCAGCATCGCGTCGAGCACGTACGCGCGGGTGTTCCAGATCGGCGCGCCGACGGTCGGGGTGTCGCTGTCCAGCGTGCCCCCGCCGAGCGTGTTGATCGTGTACTCGGTCGGCCCGTACAGGTTGTAGCCCAGCGTGCCGGGAGTGTCGCGGAGTGCGGCCCAGACCGCGTCGGAGACGGCCTCGCCGCCGAGCAGCACCAGCGGCGGCCGGTGCCGGCCCGGCCCGTCTTCGAGCAGGCCTTCCTCGATCAGGTGCTGGGCGTACGTCGGGGTCACGTTGACGACGTCGACGCCGTGGCGGTCGCAGTACGCGACGAGCGCGGGCGCGTCGCGTCGGAGCTGCTCGTCGCAGACGTGCACCTCGTGGCCCTCGACGAGCCAGAGCAGCTCCTCCCACGACATGTCGAACGCGAACGACACGGTGTGCGCGACCTTCAGGCGGCGCCCGCCCGCGGCCTCGATCACCGGGTTGAAGATCGCCTCCCGGTGGTTGAGCTGCATATTAGTGAGGCCGCGGTACGCCGTCACGACGCCCTTCGGGCGGCCCGTCGAGCCCGAGGTGAAGATCAGGTACGCGGGGTGGTCCAGCCGCCCCGCCACCCCGGGCGCGAACAGCGGCCGTTCCGCGTCGGCCAGGCCCTCGCCGGAGTACGCGGCCAGCTCGGCCCGGGTGACCACGTCGTCCAGCAGCACCAGGTTCGCCAGGCCGCCGGGCAGCCGGCCGGCGACCGCCGACGTGCTGAGCACGCACATCGGCGCGGTGTCCTCGATCATGAAGCCCAGGCGCTCGGCGGGCAGGTCCAGCTCCAGCGGCAGGTATGCCGCACCGGTGCGCAGCACCGCGAACAGCGCCACCACCATGTCCACGGTCCGCGGCAGGGCCAGCCCGACCACGGTCTCCGGGCCCGCGCCCCGCGCCAGCAGCAGCCGCGCCATCCGGTTGATCCGCGCGTCGAACTCGGCGTACGTCAGCGTCAGCGCCCCGTCGACCAGCGCCGTGACGTCCGGTGTCCGGGCCGCCTGCTCGGCGAGCAGGTCCGCGACGGTCAGCTCGCCGATGCCGTGCTCGGTGCGCGCCCACTCGGCGGTCTGCGCGTCGCGCTCGCCGGCCAGCAGCAGGTCCAGCTCCCGCACCGGCAAGTCCATGTCGGACACCAGCCGGTCCAGCACGGCCAGCAGCCGGTCCAGGACCGCCTGGGCGGCGGGGCCGTCCACGATGTCGGGTCGGTGGTCCAGCGCCAACCGGATCGCCCGCTGCGGGGTCACCACCAGCGTCAGCGGGTAGTGGGTGGCGTCGACGCCGTCGACGGCCTCGATGCCGTGCCGGGCGCGCAGGTCGGCGCTGCCGTCCTCGTCCACGAAGTTCTGCAGCACGTACAGCGTGTCGAACAGGGTCGCGTGCCCGCTGTCGCGCTGCACCTGCCCCAGGCCGACGTGGTCGTACGGCATCAGCGCCAGGCGCTGCTCCTGCACGCGGCGCAGCAGGTCGCCGACCCGCTCACCCGCCTGCGGCGCGATCCGCATCGCGACGGTGTTCAGGAACAGGCCGATGACGTCCTCGACCCCTTCGACCTCGCTGTGCCGTCCGGCGACGGTCATGCCGAACACCGCGTCCGGGCGGCCGGTCAGCGCGCCCAGGGTCAGGCCCCAAGCGGTGGTCAGCACCGTGTTCAGGGTCAGCCCCTGCTCCCGCGCCACCTGCCGGACCCGGTCGCCGACCTGCTCGGGCAGCCGCGCCTCGACCCGCTGCGGCACGGCCGGGGCCGGGGTGCGGTCCGCCGGGCCGATCAACGTCGGCTCGGCCAGTCCCACCAGGGACTCCCGCCACGCGGCGGCGGCCTCCTGCTCGTCCTGCGCGCCCAGCCAGGCCAGGTGATCGCGGTAGGAGCCCGGCACGGGCAGCCCGGTCGCGTCGCCGTCGCGCTCGTACAGGGTGAACAGCTGCTCGACGAACAGCTCCTCGGACCAGCCGTCCCACAGGATCAGGTGATGCGTGATGACCAGGCGGTCGCGGCCGCTCGGCATCCGGATCAGCAGCATCCGGCACAACGGCGGCCGGGCCAGGTCGAACCGGGCCACCCGGTCGGCGGCCATCAGCTCGGCGGTACGCGCCGCGGCCTGCTCGTCGCTCAGCTCCGCCAGGTCGGCAACGCTCACCGGCAGGTCCAGCCCGTCGGCGACGAACTGAGCCGGCCTGGACAGCCCCTCACTGGTGAACCCGGCCCGCATCGCCGTGTTGCGCGCCAGCAGCACCCGCCCCGCCCGCCGCAGCCGCTCCACGTCCACGCGGTAGCCGAGGTCGAACGCGTCCTGTCCGGTGTAGACGTCCAGCGTCGCGGTGTCGTAGCCGGCGTGGAAGAACAGGCCTTCCTGCAGCGGCGACAGCGGCCACACGTCCGACACCGGCCCCGGACTGACCGCGGCCAGCCGCTCCAGCTCGTCCGAGGTCAGCTCCAGCAGCGGACCCGTCGGGGTGTCCCGCCGCGCGGGCGCCGCTGCCGCGAGGGCGATCAGTGCCTGGTGCCACAGGTCGGCCAGCTCGTCGAGGTCGGTGGCGGCAAGTAGGCCATCCGGCCAGGTCCAGGTGGTGGTGAGGGTGGTGCCGTGCGGGCCCTCGGCGGCCACGACGTCGAGTTGCAGCAGGTGTGTGGCGGGCAGGCCGCCGTTGACCAGGGTGATCGCGGCGGACTCCGGGGCGGGCGTCCACGCGGCCCCGGTCGCGGCCGGGAAGCGGCCGAAGTAGTTGAACAGCACCTGCGGCGTCGCCAGGCGGGCCAGCAGCGGCGCGGTCTGCGCGTTCAGATGGCGCAGCATGCCGTGGCCGATGCCGCCGTCGGGCACCGCCCGCACCCGCTCGCCGACCGCCGCGATCAGCGCGACCGGGTCGGCGTCCGCGACCGGCAGCCGAACCGGCTGCACGCTGGTGAACCAGCCGACGGTACGGGACAGGTCCAGGTCGGGTTCGAGCTGTTCCCGGCCGTGGCGCTCGACGTCCACGAGCAGTTCCCCGGCGGCCCGGCCGTGGCGTTCCTGCCAGCCCCGTACCGCCGTGGCCATTGCGGCCAGCAGCCCATCGGTGATCTCGCCACCCAGTGCGGGCACGGCCGACAGCAGCCGCGCGGTCACCTCAGCGGGCAGCGAGGTGATCCGGCTGATGGCGGCGTCGGCGGCGACCGCACCGGGCAGCAGGTCCGCGCCGGGGGCGAGCGTCTTCGCCCAGTGCTCCAGTTCGCCGAGGCGCTGCGGCTGCTGCGCCTGGGCGGTCACGGCCTGGGCGAACCTGCGCAGCGACGTGTCCACGGGCGGCAGCGCCGGGGCGGTGCCCGACGTGGCGGCGTGCCACGCGGCGGCGAAGTCCTCGAACAGGATGCGCCAGGACACGCCGTCGACGGCCAGGTGGTGCGCGGCCAGCAGCAGGCGGCCCGGCCGGTCGCCGGCGTCGAACCAGACGGCGCGCAGCATGCTGCCCGCGTCGGGGGCAAGCAGCGCGGTCGCCGCGGCGGCGTGCTCGGCCAGCAGCTCCGGCAGCGCCGCCTCGTCCACGCCGGACACGTCCACGCGCGCCAGCAGGTCGGCGGCGAGCATGCCGGTCGGCTCGGTGCGCAGGGTCCACAGCACCGACGCGATGCGCTGCAGGCGTAGCCGCAGGCCGTCGTGGTGGTCGAGCACGCTCTGCAGCGTCGCGGCGATGGACCGCTCATCGGCCCTCGCAGGGGTGACGAGCAGCATCGGCATCGTGAACCGGTCGATCGCCGCGCCGGTGTCGCGCAGCCAGTGCACGATCGGCAGCAGCGGCACGTCCCCTACCCCGTCGCCCGAGGTCACCGCTGCCCCGGCCACGGCAGCGGCCGACGCCGGGCCTGCCGATCCGGCACCAGCCGGACCGGTCTCCGGCGCAGCGGAGGACATCCCGGTGGGCGAGTACAGCTTTATTGATGTGGCCACATCATTTTCGATGTGGTGCGACCGCGGAGCACCTGCCGCCGCGGCGAGGTCGGCCAGGCGGCGCGGGGTGCGGGCGGCGAGCACGTCGCGCGGGCTGATCGGCAGCCCCGCGCGCCGGGCACGGCTGGACACGCCGATGGACAGGATGCTGTCCCCGCCGAGGGTGAAGAAGTCGTCGTCCGGCCCGACCGGCGCGGTCCCGAGGACCGCCCCCACGATCTCGCACAGCACCGCGACCGGTCCGGTCGCGGCCTCGCCGGTGATCGTCCGACCTGCCTGGCACTCGTGCGTATCTTGACCGTGCTTTCGCCCACATACCTGGCAAGTCGGGTGATCAAGCGGCGCCGGGTGACCGGGGGCGGTCTGGCGGGGGGCGGGCAGGGCGGCGCGGTCGAGTTTGCCGCTGAAGGTGCGCGGGAGGGTGTCGAGGACGACGAACGCGGCCGGGACCAGGGCCGGGGGCAGCGCGGACGTGGCCGCCTCACGGAGCGCGGCCGGGTCGAGGACGCGACCGGAGGCCGGAACCGCGTAGGCGACGAGCTGGATGCCGCCGGGGCCGTCGGTGCGGGCGATGACGGCGGACTGGGCCACGTCCGGGCGGCTGGTCAGCCACGACTCGACGTCGGCCGGGTCGATGCGTACACCCCGGATCTTGATCTCGTGGTCGGTGCGGGCCAGGTAGGTGAGCGTGCCGTCGGCGGCGCGGACGACGAGGTCGCCGGTGCGGTACATGCGCTCGCCGGGCGCGCCGGCCGGGTCGGCGACGAACCGGGACGCGGTCAGCGCGGCGCGGCCGAGGTAGCCGCGGGCCAGCTGCGCGCCGGAGACGTACAGCTCGCCGGGCACGCCCACGGGCACCGGGCGCAGGCAGTCGTCGAGCACGTGCAGGCCGGTGTCGGCGACGGGGCCGCCGATCGGCACGGCCGGGCCATGCTCCCCGCCGTTGGGCCACCAGGTGACCTGCACGGCGGTCTCGGTCGGGCCGTAGAAGTTGTCCAGGCGGGTGCCGGTCGCCGACTCCCAGCGCCGGGCCAGGTCACCGCTCAGCGCCTCGCCACCGCAGGAGACCCAGCGCAGGTCGCGGGCCCACGAGCAATCGGCGAGCAGGTCGTCGGCGAGCAGGAACGCCTCCACCATGGACGGCACGAACGTCGCGGCGCTGACCCGGTGCGCCCGCATGAGCGCGGCCAGCTCGGCCGGGTCGTGCTGCGCGCCGGGCTCCGGCAGCACCACGGCCGCACCGGCGGTCAGCGGCCAGAACAGCTCCCACACGGAGGTGTCGAACGTGGCCGGGGCGAGCTGCAGCATCCGGTCGCCTTCGTGCAGCCCGAACGTGCGCTGCGACCACGCCAGCTGGTTGCCGATCGCCCGGTGCGTGACCAGCACGCCCTTGGGCCGCCCGGTGGAGCCGGAGGTGTAGATGACGTACGCGGGGTGCTCGGGGTCCACGGGTGCCGGCGTGCCCGCGGCCTCGTCGGTCCCGGCGAGCACGTAGGACAGCCCGGCCCGGCGGGGCAGCCGGGACAGCAGGTCCGGGGTGGTGACCACGGTGGCGACCCCGGCGTCGGCGAGCACCGCGTCGAGGTTCGGCGACGCCGGGTCGACCGGCACGTAGGCGGCCCCGCTGTACAGCACGCCGAGCATGGCGGTGACCTGCCGGGCCGAGCGCGGCAGCGCGACGGCGACGACCTGCTCCGGACCGGCGCCCCGGGCGGCCAGGCGCGCCGCCAGCGCGGCTGCGCGGGCGGTCAGCGTGGCATAGCTGAGCTGCTCGTCGGCGGCGATGACAGCGGTCGCCTGCGGGGTGCGGGCGGCCTGCGCGGCGACGAACCCGGCCAAGCCGGTGCCATGTGCGCCGGGGACCGGAGGCCCTTCGTGCAGCGGATCGGCGGTGGACTCGCCGCGCAGCGGCGCGGGCGCGTCGCCGAGGTCGATCGCGCCCGCGGGCACATCCGGTGCGGTGAGCACGGCGTCGAGCAGCGCGGGCAGCCCGGTGCGCAGCCGGGCCAGGGTCGCCGCGGGAAGGCGCGCCGGGTCGTGCTCGATGACCAGCGACAGCTCGTCGCCGGGGGTGGCGAGCAGGCTCACCGGGTAGTGGGTGGCCTCGCGGTAGGACACGTCCGCGACGCGGACCGCGCCGGAGGCGTCGCGCAGGTCGCCGTCGGCGGGCAGGTTCTCCACGGTGACGAGGCTGTCGAACAGCTCGCCGCCGCCCGCGAGGCGGGTGATCGCGGTCAGGCCCAGGTGCTGGTGGTCCAGCAGCGCGGTCTGCGCCGCCGCGAGCCGGGACAGGACCTCGCGCAGCGGCTCGTACGGGGCCCAGCTCACGCGGACCGGGACGGTGTTGATGAACAGGCCGATCATCGACTCGACGCCGGGGGTGTCGCCGTCGCGGCCGGACACGGTGCTGCCGAACAGCACGTCCCGGCGGCCGGTGAGGCGGCCCAGCAGCAGGCCCCACACGCCGTACAGCAGGGTGCTCGCGGTCACGCCGTACGCGCGTGCGGCGGCGGACAGCCGTGCGCCGGTGCCGTCGGGCACGGCCACGGGCACCAGCCGGACCTCGCCGGAGGCGTCCTCGGCCACCGGTCCGGCGACCAGGGTCGGGCCGTCCACCCCGGACATCGCCGAACGCCACGCGCCCTCGGCCACCGTCTGGTCGCGGGCCGCCAGGCGGCGCAGGTGCTCGCGGTACGGCGTCACGGCGGGCAGCCGAACGTCGCCGGTGGCGTACAGCGCCATCAGCTCCCGCAGCGCGACCGTGGCCGACCAGCCGTCGGTGACGATGTGGTGGTGCGTGAACACCAGCGTGTGCCGGTCGCCGCCGTGGTCGACCAGCAGGTGGCGCACCAGCGGCGCGACGGCCGGGTCGAACACGGCCGCCTTCTCGTCGGCGAGGATCTGCGCGTGCAGCTCCGCCGACGACGCGGTCTCCATGCGCGACAGGTCCACCTGCCGCCACGGCGCGGTCGCCGTCCCCGACACCGCCTGCACGAGCCGCCCGTCGGCCAGCTCGTGGAACGACGCGCGCAGCGGCGCGTGCCGGGCCACGATCGTGTCCACGGCCCGGCGGACCGCGTCGGCGTCGACGGGCCCGTGCAGCTCGACGACCTGCTGCACCTGGTAGCTGCCGTCCCCGGTGTACGCGTGGAACAGCAGCCCCTCCTGCAGGGGCGACAGCGGCAGCACGTCGTCGAGCCCCGGCACCAGCGCCGCGAGCGCGTCCACGTCGGCCTGGACCAGCTCGACCAGCGGGAAGTCCGACGGGGTGTGCCCGCCCGCGCCCGGCACCGCAGCGGCCTCGGCCAGCTCGCCGAGCGCCGCGAACCAGCCCTCGGCCAGCTCCCGCACCGCGTCCTCGGTCAGCAGGTCCGCCGGGAACGCCCAGGTCACCCCGAGCGCCGGCCCGTCCGGGCCCTCCTGCGCGAACGCGTTGACCTCCAGCGTGTACGGCGCGACCGGCATCGCCGCGTCGTACCCGCCGGCCAGCATGCCGACGGCGGGCAGTGCCGTGAAGTCGCCGGCCTCGTCGACGCCGAACCGGCCCAGGTAGTTGAAGCTGAGCTGCGGCTGCGGCAGAGCGGCCAGCAGCGGTGCGGTCTCCGGGTTCACGTGGCGCAGCAGGCCGTAGCCGACGCCGTGGTCGGGCAGGGCGCGCAGCCGCTCCTTGACGTGCTTCAACGCCGCGCCCAGGTCGTCGGGGTCCGGGCCGAGATCGAGCCGCACCGGGAAGATGCTGGTGAACCAGCCGAGGGTGCGGGACAGGTCGGCGCCGGGCACGATCTCCTCCTCGCGCCCGTGGCCTTCGAGGGCCACCAGCACGGGCGGGGTCGGCATGTCCCGGGCGGCCCGCCACCGGTTGACGGTTGTGGCCAGCGCGGTGAGCAGCACGTCGTTGACGCCCGCGTGCCAGGCGGCGGGCACCGTGGTCAGCAGCGGTGCGGTCGCGGCGGCGGGCAGGTGCAGGGTGAGGTGGCGGACGGAGGCCAGGTCGGCGACCGGGTCGAGGGCCCGGTGCGACAGGGCCGGGTCGCCGCCGTCGAGCAGGCCGGTCCACAGGTCGAGTTCGGCGAGCCGGTCGGGGTGCTCGGCGGCGGCCGTGAGCTGCTGGGCCCAGGTGCGCAGCGGGGTCCCGATCGGGGCGAGCCGGGGCAGGCGGCCCGCGGCGGCGTCGGCGTACGCGGCGGCCAGGTCGGGCAGCAGGATGCGCCAGGTCACCCCGTCGACGATCAGGTGGTGCAGCATGACCAGCAGGTGCCCGGGGGCGTCGGCTCCGGCATCGAGCCATACCGCCTGGAACATCACGCCGCCGGTCGGGTCGATCCGCTGCCCGGCCTCGTGCGCGGCCGTGTCCAGCCGCTCGCGCAGCGTCTCGGGGTCCGGTGTGCCGTCGATGCGGTGGAGCAGGTCGGCCGCGGCGACGGTTCCCGGTGCGGTGACGACGAGCCGTCCGGCCCGGCCCGGGGCGGCCCGGTCCAGGCGGGAGCGCAGCACGTCGTGGCGGTCGGTGACGGCCTGCAGCGCGGCGGCCAGGGTGGCGCGAGTCGCACCGGCGGGCACGCGTACGGCGAGCCACTGGCTGAACGCGTCGATGTCGCCGCCGCAGCCGTCCAGCCAGGACATGATCGGCGTCAGCGGCAGCTCGCCGACCCCGGCGAGCGGGTCGTCGGCGCGGGCCGGGTCGGCGGCGACCGCGACCAGCGCGAGCCGAGCGACGGTGCGCTGCTCGAAGACCTGCCGCGGGGTGACGGTCAGCCCGGCGCGGCGGGCCGCGATGACGAGCTGGATGGACACGATGCTGTCGCCGCCGAGGGCGAAGAAGTCGTCGTCGACGCCGACCCCGGTCAGGCCGAGCACCTGGCCGTACAGGTCGCACAGCAGCCGCTCGCGGTCGTCGCGGGCGGCCTGCCCGCCGGTCATCGCCGTGAAGTCGGGCGCGGGCAGCGCGGCCCGGTCGAGCTTGCCGCTGGTCGTCACGGGCAGCCGGTCCAGCACCACCACGGCCGCGGGCACCATGTGCTCGGGCAGGAAGCCCTGGGCGTACGCGCGCACCTCGGCCGGCGTGACGGCCTGCCCGTCGCGGCCCACCAGGTACGCGACGAGCCTGGTGTCGCCCGGCCGGTCCTGCCGGACCACCGCGACGGCCTGCCCGACGGCGTCGTGCTGCAGCAGCACCGACTCGACCTCGCCCAGCTCGACCCGGTACCCGCGGATCTTCACCTGGTCGTCGGTGCGGCCGGTGAAGTCGAGCCGCCCGTCGGGCAGCCAGCGCACCAGGTCACCGGTGCGGTAGAGGCGCTCGCCGGGCGCGCCGAACGGGTCGGCGACGAACCGGGTCGCGGTCAGGCTGGGCCGGTTGAGGTAGCCGCGGGCGAGGCCGGGGCCGCCGAGGTACAGCTCGCCGAGCTCGCCGACGGGCACCGGGCGCAGCCGCGCGTCGAGCACGTAGCAGCGGGTGCCCGGGTCGGGCACGCCGATGGGCACGCTGGCCAGCGGGTCCATGTCGGAGTCGCACAGGCCCAGGGTCGAGTTAACGGTCGCCTCGGTGGGGCCGTACGCGTTGAACATCTGCCGGCCGCGGGCGAAGCGGGCCACCAACGCGGTCGAGATGCGCTCGGTGCCCGCCAGCAGCGTCGCCCCCTCGGGCAGGTCGCAGCCCTCGGGCAGGGCGGCCAGCAGCGCCGGGGGCAGGATCATGAAGGTGATGCCGTGGGCGCGGGCGTACTCGGTCAGCTCCGGCCCCGGCACTCGCCGCTCGGCGGGCACGACGACCAGCCGCGCCCCGGTGAGCAGGCCCAGGCACAGGTCGAAGAACGCCACGTCGAAGCTGGGCGAGGCGAACTGCAGCACCCGGCTGTCCGGCCCGACGCCGAGCCGCTCGGTCGCCGTGGCCAGCAGTTTCACCACTCCGGCGTGGGACACGACGACCCCCTTGGGCCGCCCGGTCGAGCCGGAGGTGTAGATCACGTATGCCCCGCCGAGCGGGCTCAGCGGCCCGCCCCGGTCCTCATCGGAGGGTGCGGTCTCCGGGGCCGCGGCCAGCTCGGCCGGGGTCGCGGCGTCGTCGAGCACCAGCACCGCGGCCGGGGCCGGCACCGGCGCCGGGGCGGTCCCGTCCGGCAGCGCGGCCGCCGGGTCGGTATGTCGCGGCAGGACGAACGCGAGGTCCGTCGTCGTGACCAGGCACACCGGGCGCGCGTCGTCGACCATGTACGCGATGCGGTCGGCCGGGTAGTCGGGGTCGAGTGGCAGGTAGGCCGCGCCGGCCTTGAGCACGGCCACCTGCGCGACGATCATCTCCGCGGAGCGGGGCAGGCACAGTCCGACGACGCGCTCCGGGCCCGCGCCGCGGGCGATCAGCGTGTGCGCGAGCCGGTTCGCGGCCGCGTCGAGCTGGCCGTAGGTGAGGCTGATCTGCTCGTACACCAGCGCGATCGCGTCCCGCCGCGCCGCGACCTGCCCGGCGAACAGCTCCGGCCAGGTCGCGGGCGGTTGCCCGCAGGCGGTGTCGTTCCACGCCACGAGGATGCGGTGCAGCTCGGAGTCCGATACGGGCTGGGACACGGTCTCGGTCACGAGGAGACACCTTTCGGGGGCGGTACGGGTGGCGCGGTGGTGGTGGCGGTGGGGCGGGCTCAGCCGAGCAGCGGGACCAGCTGGTCCAGCGCGTACGGGATGCTCAGCACGGTGCCGAAGGACAGCGGGGCGCCGAGCGGCGGCGTCTCGTAGGGCAGGAACACGGCCCGGTTCTCCTTGGCGAACTTGAGCGTGGCGTCGGGCACGGTGAAGCCGAGCTGCGTCATCAGCACGACCTTCGGGTCGCTGGGGGCGAACACGGCGTACTTGCCCGGCTCGTACGGCTCGACGACCGCGACGGTCTTGCCCGCGAACTGCGGGTTCCTGGCCTTCAGGTCGGCCAGCCGCTTGTCGATGTCGGCGATCAGCTGGGCGGCCTTGGCGGACTGGCCCAGGGCGCGGCCCGCGTGCATGGTCATCTCCTGCCAGGGCGCGCTGTAGTCGTCGTAGCCCTTGACCTGCGCCACGGTCGGCGCGATCTGGGTGATCTTGGTGCACTGCTCCTGGCTCATGACTTGTGCGACACGGTGACGGGGAACGCTGCGCCCTGAGCTGCGGAACCGCCGGGCGCGGGGGTCGCGGCCGGGTCACCGCCACACGCGGTGAGGGCCAGCGCGGCCACGGCGAGCGCCGCGGTCAGCCGGCCGGCGACCGGCCACACACGACGTGCGCCGGTTTGCTTCGGCAGGGTGGACATGACTATCCCCTCGGCTGCGGACGGACAACTGAGGGGATGGTAAAGTAAGGCTAACCTAATTTCAAGATTCACCGCTTTTGCCCAGCTAGTGCCCGGTCGTACGGTAAGGCAAGCTCACTTAAGATGACGGCCATGAGGTGGACGTGACCCCGCTCCCGGTGCTCGACCTGCGCCGCCGACGAGCAGGCCGTCGCCGCGGCGCTCGCGGCCACTGGCATGACCGAGCACGCCCACCGGCCCGTCACCGACCTGAACCGGCGCGACGGCCGCACCGTGGTGATGGTGCTGCACGACCTCAACCAGGCCTGCCGGTACGCCGACCACCTCGTGGTGATGCGCGACGGGCGGATCGCCGCCGAGGGCGACCCGTGCGCGGTGGTGACGGCGGAGCTGGTCACCGAGGTGTTCGGGCTGGACTGCCAGGTCGTGCCCGACCCCGTCACCGGCACCCCGATGGTCATCCCGCTGAGCCGCCACCACCCCGCCCGGACCGTCACGGCGTGAGACGCGGCGGCGGCCCGGCGAACACCTCGTCCTCGGCGAACGCGGTCCGGCTGCCGCCGGACACGGGCGCGGCGGGGCGCAGGCCCGCCGGACCGGCGACGCC